>REDO01000017.1 GCA_007693435.1 Salinarimonadaceae bacterium
CCCGACGCCGAGCTCCAAGAATAACGACGAGGGAAATCATGTATCCGCAGGTCCAGCTCCATATCGCGGGCGCGTGGCGCGCCGCCTCCTCGGGGGACGCGCTCGACGTTCTCAATCCCGCGACCGGCGAGGCGATCGGGGCCCTGCCCGTCGCCACCGACGCCGATCTCGACGAGGCGCTGGCCTCGGCGGCGCGCGGCTTCACGGTGTGGCGGCGCACAGGCGCGTTCGAGCGCTACAAGATCATGCGCAAGGCCGCCGAGCTCCTGCGCGAGCGCGTCGACACGGTGGCGCGGATCATGACGACCGAGCAGGGCAAGCCGCTCGCCGAGTCGCGCGCAGAGACGCTTGGGGCCGCCGACACGATCGACTGGTTCGCCGAGGAAGCGCGCCGCGCCTACGGCCGGATCGTGCCCTCGCGCGCGTCCGACGTGATGCAGCTCGTGATCAAGGAGCCCGTCGGCCCCGTCGCGGCCTTCACGCCGTGGAATTTTCCGATCAACCAGGCGGTGCGCAAGGTCGCCGCCGCGCTGGCCGCCGG
Source organism: Salinarimonadaceae bacterium (assembly GCA_007693435.1). Classification (GTDB taxonomy): domain Bacteria; phylum Pseudomonadota; class Alphaproteobacteria; order Rhizobiales; family Beijerinckiaceae; genus Saliniramus. The sequence continues at coordinate 542 of REDO01000017.1, forward strand.
CTGCTCGGTGATCCTGAAAGGGCCGGAGGACACGCCGGCGAGCTGCGCCGAGCTGGTGCGCGCCTTCAACGACGCGGGCGTGCCCAAGGACGTGCTCAACCTCGTCTTCGGCGACCCGGCCCACATCTCCGAATACCTCATCCCGCATCCGGTGATCCGCAAGATCTCCTTCACGGGCTCCACGGCGATCGGCAAGCAGCTCTCGGCGCTGGCGGGAAAGCACATGAAGCGCGTCACCATGGAGCTCGGCGGGCATGCGCCCTCCATCGTCTTCGCCGACGCCGACGTGAAGAAGGCGCTGGCGGTCCTCACCGCCAACAAGTACCGCAACGCCGGCCAGGTCTGCGTCGCGCCGACGCGCTTCCTCGTGCACGAGAGCGTGTTCGACGCCTTCCTCGACGGTTTCGTGTCGATCTCGAACAACCTCACCGTCGGCGACGGCCTCGATCCGAACACCAATATGGGCCCGCTCGCCCATTCCCGGCGCATCGACGCGATGGAGAGCTTCGTCGCGGATGCGGAGGCGCGCGGCGCCAAGCCCGTCACCGGCGGCAAGCGCATCGGCAATCGCGGCTTCTTCTTCGAGCCGACGGTGTTCACCGACCTGCCGCTCGATTCCAAGATCATGAACGAGGAGCCCTTCGGGCCGATCTCGGCGATCCAGCGCTTCTCCGACGACGAGGAGGCTTTCGAGGAGGCCAATCGCCTGCCCTACGGGCTCGCCGCCTACGCCTACACGCAGTCTGGCAAGACGGCGACGGCGCTCGCCCAGCGCGTCGAGAGCGGCATGATCTCGATCAACCACCACGGCCTCGCGCTGCCCGAAACGCCCTTCGGCGGCGTCAAGGATTCAGGCTACGGGACGGAGGGCGGCGCGGACGCCATCGAGGCCTATCTGAGCGCCAAGTTCGTGACGCAGCAGGGGCTCTGACGGCGCCTCAACCGCTCTTGAGGCCGGCGTAGAGGCGCTCGACGTCGTCTCGCCGGCACATCTGCGTGCCGGGCGTCATCACGGCGGCGGACCCGGCCGCGACGCCCATCAGGAACGCGTCCTGCGGCGGCTTCCCGGTGGCGAGCGCGAACACGAAGCCGGCCACGAAGCTGTCGCCGGCGCCCACGGCGCTGACGACGGGAACGTCGAGCGCGGGCGCGAAACGCACGCCCTCGCGCGAGGCGAAGACCGCCCCCTCGTGGCCGAGCGTGACGGCGAGCATCTCGACCCGCCCATCTTCGACGAAACGCAGCGCCGCCTCGCCGAGGGCGCGCTGATCCTCGATCGTCTCGCCGATCAGCGCGGCGAACTCGCCCCGGCTCGGCTTGGCGAAATGCACCCCGCCACGCGCGATCGCCTGCCGCAGCGGCTCGCCGGACGTGTCGAGGATGAATTTCGCGCCCTTGCGCGCGGCGACGTCGGAGACCCGGGCGTAGAAATCCTGCGCGACGCCGCGCGGCAGGCTTCCGCTGGCGACGAGATAGTCGCAATCGGCTTCCACGAGCGCCTCGAGGACGGCCTCGACCTCCGCGTCGTTCATCTCCGGGCCCTCCGGCACGAAGCGGAATTCGCGTCCCGTGGAGAGTTCGCGCACGACATGGGCGAAGCGCGTAACACCGGCGACGGGGACGCGCCTGCGCTCGACCCCTCGCGCCTCGAGCAGGCTGTCGAGCGCGTCGCCCGTCGCTCCGCCGGCGCAATAGATCGCGTAAGCCGGCGCGCCGAGTTCGCCGAGCACGCGCGCCACATTGAGCCCGCCCCCGCCGGGATCGAGAAGCTCGTTCGCGGTGCGAACCTTGCGCGTGTGTCGAACGACGTCCGTTTCGGCGGAGCCGTCAATGGATGGATTGAGCGTGAGCGTGACGATCGGTTTCATGCGGGCAGCCTACCTTCCGCGCGCGGCGTAGAAAAGCGCCCTCAGGCGAGACCGCCTTGCGCGAGCAGGACGGGTATCCGCTCGCGGAACTGGAAGAAGCCACGCGTGGCGTGCGGCCAGGCGCGGGCGTCGAAGGGGCGCATGACGCGCACGATCCGGACGCCCTCCTCCGCCAGCGCCGGTTCGAGCGCGCCGAGCGCATCCGCACTGGGACCGACCGGAGGATAGGCCGTCACGATCGTGCGCGCTCCCGCCTCGCGGGCGAGCTCGGACAGCGCGCCCGCGGTCAGCGGAACGGCGTGCGCGGCCGCATCAAAACGCGCCTGCGCGCGCGCCGCCGCGTCGTCGAGGGCGCCTTGCGCGAAGGCGTGGACGTTCTGCGAGACCATTCCCGGCGAGACGCCTTCGCTCGCCCGCGCGGCGCCGATCGCCGTCACCCTTGCGTCTCCGAGGTCGAGCGTTTCGACGAAGCAATCCTCCTCCGTCACGAGCAGCGCGACCGGCCCCTCCGGCGGCGTCTCCGGCGGCGGGAGCGGGCGCGGCGGCGGATGCGGCTCGCCGGACAGCGGATGCGCCGTCTCGGCGAGCCCCTCGGGCGAGAAGCGCCCGTCGGTGTAGCGGGCGATGTTGTCGGCGCGCGCGAGATACGTCTTGCCCTGCGTCTGCAACCCGCCGACCCAGCGCCAGGACAACGTATTCGAGGCGGGATCGCCGTCGAGCAGATGGCGCATGAAGAAATCCGCGCCCAGCTCCCACGGCAGGCGCAGGGTGAAGATCCAGATCGAGGCGAACCACATGCGCGCGTGGTTGTGGATGTAGCCCGTCGCGACGAGTTCGCGCGCCCAATCGTCGAAACCCTCGATCCCGGTCTCCCCGCTCGTCGCGGCCTCGTATCCGGCCTTCGAACGGTCGTCTTCGCGCATCTCGTCGAGCGCCATCGCGAGGCCGCGCCGGTAGCGCTCGTGGACCGCCGGGCGCAATTCGAGCCAGCCCTTCCAGTAGGTGCGCCAGAACGCCTCCTGAACGAATTTCTCCGCCGCCTGAAAGGAATGGCGGCGCAACACGGCGGCGATCACCTCCTCCTCGGTCAGGAGGCGGCGGCGGATATAGGGCGAGAGCGTCGAGACATTCTCGCGGTTTTCCGGCCCGTGATCGGCGTTGCGCGTCGCCGCATACTCGCGCCCGGCGCGCGGCAGGAAGCGCTCGAGACGGTCAAGCGCCTCGGCGCGGGAGGGCGGGAACAGGGCGAGGGCGTCGGTCGATGCGTGCGTCATGCGAAAAACAACTTAGCGCGCGCCCGGCGCGACGCCAGAGCGCGATGCGAGCCCTTCGCGCCGCTCATCCCCGGCATGCGCCGCACGGCCTTGTCAGGGTGGGGCCTGTCGTGCACAGGCTTGCGGCTGCGTCCCATCATCGAACGGGTCACGGCTTGACACGACCTCCCTTCACCCTCGCCGGCACGCTTCTCGGCGCACGGCTCGTGATCCCGCTCCTGCCGGGCGTGATCGTCTTCGGCTCGGCCTTCGGGACGGCGGCGTCGCAGAAAGGGCTGACCCTGTGGGAGACGCTCGCCTTCTCGGCCTTCGTCTTCGCGGGGGCGTCGCAGATGGTGGCGCTCGAGATCTGGACGGACGTCTGGACGCTCGCCGGCCTCCTCACCCTCGTCGTGGTGACGACGACCGTCAACGCGCGGATGATCCTGATGGGCGCGGCGATCCAGCCCTGGATGGCGGGCATGACCCGCACGCAGCTCGCCGGCACGACCTTCATGATGACCGATTCCAACTGGCTCATCGGCTCGCGCTACCGCTCGGAAGGCGGCTCCGACCGCGCGGTCCTGTTCGGCTCAGGGCTCGCTTTGTGGGTGTCGTGGGTCGCGGCGACGGCGCCCGGCCATCTCGCAGGATCCCTCATCGAAAATCCGGAGGCGTTCGGCCTCGACCTCGTGATGGTGATGTTCTTTTCCGCGATGATCGTGCCGATGTGGAAGGGTCCGCGCCCGGCGATCCCCTGGATCGTCGCCGGCGCGACCGCGCTCGTGGCGCAGCAGCTTCTGGGCGGCTACGCCTTCATCGTGATCGGGGCGCTGGCGGGCGCGCTGACGGGGGCCTTCATCGATGACGATGTTTGAGGCCCTGCTCGCCCCGCCTTACGGCGGATACGTCGCGATCCTTCTGATGACGGCGGCGACCTATCTGTGCCGCGCCTCGGGCGTGATCTTCATGAGCCGCGTCAGGATCGGGCCGCGCCTCGCGCGGGCCTTGCGGGCGCTGCCGGGCTCGATCGTGGTGGGAACGGTGCTGCCCGTCGCGGCCCAGTCCGGCGCGCCCGCCTTCATAGGAGTCGCGGCGGCGGTCGCAGTCATGGCGACGACGCGCATCGAGGTGCTCGCCATGGCGGCCGGTCTTGCAGGCGTCGCGGCCGCGCGCGCCCTCGGCCTCTGACGGCGCCGCCCCCAGGCCGCTTTGCGCGAATGGACTTTTGAATCGTTCTGGAAGAGGTGGATTGCGCCGCCGGATTCCTTTATACCCCCGGCGTGCGCCGCGTATTTTTTCGCGCGCCTCAGCCGCCTCGCGCGGCGGGCGCGCGTCGATCGCGATGGGCGTCCGGGCGCTCCCGGAGCGGCGCGGGCGGGACCTCTCACGGGGCTCCCGTCTTTGTCGAATCTGTCGGATCATCCACGATACGAGGAACGCCATGTCGCTCGATAGTTTCAAATGCCGCCGCGAGCTCGTCGTCGGCGACAAGAAATACACGTATTTCTCGCTGCTCGAAGCCGAGAAGAACGGCCTTGCGGACGTCTCGCGCCTGCCCTTCTCGCTGAAGGTGCTGCTCGAGAACCTGCTGCGCCATGAAGACGGCCGCAGCGTCACCAAGGACGACATCCACTCCGTCGCCGCCTGGCTCGACAAGAAGGGCAAGGACGAGCGCGAGATCGCCTATCGTCCGGCGCGCGTCCTGATGCAGGACTTCACCGGCGTTCCCGCCGTCGTCGACCTCGCGGCCATGCGCGACGGCATCCTGCGTCTGGGCGGCGATCCGGCGCGGATCAATCCGCTCGTCCCCGTCGATCTCGTGATCGACCACTCGGTCATCGTCGACGAGTTCGGCACGCCGCAGGCTTTCGCCAACAACGTCGAGCTGGAGTATCAGCGCAACGGCGAGCGCTACCGCTTCCTGAAATGGGGCCAATCGGCCTTCGACAACTTCGCCGTCGTGCCGCCGGGCACGGGCATCTGCCACCAGGTCAATCTCGAGTATCTGTCCCAGGCCGTCTGGACGCGCAAGGACGAGAAGACCGGCGAGATCTTCGCCTATCCCGACACGCTGGTCGGCACCGACTCGCACACCACCATGGTCAACGGCCTCGCCGTTCTCGGCTGGGGCGTCGGCGGCATCGAGGCCGAGGCCGCGATGCTCGGCCAGCCGGTCTCCATGCTCATCCCGGAAGTGATCGGCTTCAAGCTGACAGGCAAGCTGAAGGAAGGCGTCACCGCGACCGACCTCGTTCTCACGGTCACGCAGATGCTGCGCGCCAAGGGCGTCGTCGGCAAGTTCGTCGAATTCTACGGCCCCGGCCTCGCGGCCATGCCGGTCGCCGACCGCTCGACCATCGGCAACATGGCGCCGGAATACGGCGCGACCTGCGGCCTCTTCCCGATCGACGCGCGCACCATCGACTACCTCAACATCTCCGGCCGCGCCGAGGACCGCATCGCGCTCGTCGAGGCCTACGCCAAGGCGCAGGGCATGTGGCGTGAGGCGGATTCGCCCGACCCGGTCTTCACCGACACGCTCGAACTCGACATGTCGCAGGTCGTGCCCTCGCTCGCCGGCCCCAAGCGTCCGCAGGACCGCGTGCTCCTGACCGAGGCCAAGCCGTCCTTCGAGACGGCGATGGAGAAGGAGTTCAAGAAGGCCGTCGATCGCTCAAAGCGCTACAAGGTCGATGGCTCGAACTTCGACATCGGCGACGGCGACGTCGTGATCGCGGCGATCACCTCCTGCACCAACACCTCGAACCCCTCCGTCATGATCGGCGCCGGGCTGCTCGCCCGCAACGCCGTCAAGCGCGGCCTCAAGGTCAAGCCGTGGGTGAAGACCTCGCTCGCGCCCGGCTCGCAGGTCGTGGCCGAGTACCTCGAGAAGGCGGATCTGCAAAAGGATCTCGACGCGCTGGGCTTCAACCTCGTCGGCTTCGGCTGCACCACCTGCATCGGCAATTCGGGGCCGCTCGCTCCGTCGATCACGAAGGCGATCAACGACAACGACATCGTCGCCGTCTCGGTGCTCTCGGGCAACCGCAACTTCGAGGGCCGCGTCAATCCGGACGTGCGCGCCAACTACCTCGCCTCGCCGCCGCTCGTGGTGGCCTATGCGCTGGCCGGCACGATGTACGCCGATATCGTCAACGATCCGCTCGGCCATGACGCCGACGGCACGCCCGTGTATCTGCGCGACATCTGGCCGACGACGACCGAGATCAACGACTTCATCGAGAAGACCGTGACGCGCAACGTGTTCAAGGCGCGCTACGCCGACGTGTTCAAGGGCGACGAGAACTGGCGCGCCGTCGAGGTCGAGGGCGGCATGACCTACGCCTGGCCGGCCGGCTCGACCTACGTGCAGAACCCGCCCTATTTCGACGGGATCACCAAGGAGCCGGCGCCGATCCAGGACATCGAGGGCGCGCGGGTGCTCGGCCTGTTCCTCGATTCCATCACGACCGACCACATCTCGCCGGCCGGCAACATCCGCGCGGCCTCGCCCGCGGGCAAGTATCTCGCCGATCGCCAGGTCGCGGTGGCCGACTTCAACCAATACGGCACGCGGCGCGGCAACCACGAGATCATGATGCGCGGCACCTTCGCCAATATCCGCATCAAGAATCAGATGGTGCGCAACGAAACGGGCGACGTCGTCGAGGGCGGCTACACCATCCACCATCCCTCGGGCGAGCGGATGTACATCTACGACGCGGCCATGCGCTACGAGGAAGAGGGCGTTCCGCTGGTGATCTTCGCCGGCAAGGAATACGGCTCCGGCTCCTCGCGCGACTGGGCGGCGAAGGGCACCAAGCTGCTCGGCGTGCGCGCCGTGATCGTCGAGACGTTCGAGCGCATCCACCGCTCGAACCTCGTCGGCATGGGCGTGCTGCCGCTCGTCTTCGACGAGGGACATTCCTGGCAGTCGCTCGGCATCAAGGGCGACGAGAAGGTCTCGATCCTCGGCCTCTCGGGCGACCAGCTGAAGCCCCGCCAGAAGCTCGTCGCCGAGATCACCTTCGCGGACGGCTCGACGAAGAACGTCCCGGTGATCTGCCGCATCGATACGCTCGACGAGCTGGAGTATTTCCGCAACGGCGGCATTCTCCACTACGTGCTGCGCCAGCTCGCGGCCTGATCCGCAATCATCGCCCCGCCCCGGTTCGCCGGGGCGGGGCATTTTCTTTCGGGCTCCCTCCCTTGAAGATCCTCCTCGTCGCCGCCGTCGCCCTCGTCGATTCCGACGGTCGCGTGCTCATCGCGCAGCGCCCCGAGGGCAAGCAGATGGCGGGCCTGTGGGAGTTTCCCGGCGGCAAGGTCGAGCCGGGCGAGCGCCCGGAGGAGACGCTGATCCGCGAATTGCGCGAAGAACTGGGCATCGAGACGCAGGAAGCCTGCCTCGCCCCCCTCACCTTCGCGAGCTTCGCCTATCCCGATTTCCATCTCCTGATGCCGCTCTATATCTGCCGCCGCTGGCAGGGCGTCGTGCAGGCGCACGAGCATCAGGATCTGAAATGGGTGCGCGCCAACAGGCTGCGCGACTACCCCATGCCCCCCGCCGACGAGCCGCTCATTCCGGCGCTTATCGATGCGCTGAGCGGCTTCCCGGCCTAGGGCCTTTGTCGCCTTTCTCCTCGATGTCGTCGTCGAGGATGCGCAGGGCCGCGCTCTCAAGTATTTCGTACCGGCCGCTGCGCAGCGGCCTAA
>REDO01000057.1 GCA_007693435.1 Salinarimonadaceae bacterium
AACAGCACGGCCCGCTCACGCCCTGCATGACAAAGCCGGATTCTTCACAGGCGACCAGCTATGTTGACGGATTCCGATAGTTCCGGCGCGATGATCAGCCGCGCCTGGGCTGCAGCCTCCGCGTCCGACATCGTTTTGATCTTCCTGACCAGCGTCAGAGCCGCCTGATCCAGACCTCTCTGCAGCTTGGATCGCTCCAGTATCGCCCGCCCGTAATCGACTGCAGCGCCGACGCCGATTATCAATGGGATCAAAACAAGCGCAAATATCATGGCAAGAGAGTCACGACCATCACGTATAAATTCAAATATACTTCACCCAGTTAACACAAAAACCTCCTATTTTTGCACATTTACATCAGAAATTTATTTCAAGAATATTGATATAAATATATTTCTTAGAATTTATTTACAATAAATAAAATAGTATACAAATGAAAATAATATATTATATTGACAATCATCGTTAAAGAATGAAAAATACTATTTATAATAGTAATTATTAGCAACAATATATCTCATGGCTGCAATTAACCGTTCTCTTTTTGAACATTACTGATTTCAATCTGAAATCGAAAATTACAGGAAGCAGTATTTGCTGCTACGATGTAGACGGCAACGAGAACGTTTTCGCGAGATGGAAGGGCGATACATGTCCCGATCGTGAGGGAACCCGCCGGCGCGCGTTGCGGCCGGCCGCGCGATCGGGCTACAAGGCGCGCGAGGAAACGATCCCACAGGCGAGACGACATGCGCACCGAGACGCCCGGCCCGATCCGGCTGGAGGATTACCGCCCGAGCGACTACCTCATCGACCGCGTCGATCTCGACATCGACCTCGACGCCACGACGACGAAGGTGCGGGCGCTGCTCTCGGTCAGGCCCAACCCGGCAGGACGCCCGGGCGCGCCGCTCGTGCTCGACGGCGACGAACTGGCCCTTTCCTCTCTCTCGATCGACGGCGCGCCGGCGCCCGAGGGCTCGTATGAGGCGACGCCGCAGACGCTGACGCTCATCGCGCCGCCAGCGGGGCCGTTTACGCTTGCGATCGAGACGATCCTCGACCCGAGCGCCAACACCAAGCTGATGGGGCTCTATCGTTCCAGCGGCGTCTATTGCACCCAATGCGAGGCGGAGGGCTTCCGCCGCATCACCTATTTCCTCGACCGGCCGGACGTGCTTTCCGTCTACACGACGCGCATCGAGGCCGACCGCGAGGAAGCGCCCGTGCTTCTCGGCAACGGCAATCCCGTCGCTTCGGGCGCCCTGCCGCAGGGGCGGCATTTCGCGCTCTGGCACGACCCGTTCCCCAAGTCCGCCTATCTCTTCGCGCTGGTCGGCGGCGATCTCGGCAAGGTCGAGGAGCGCTTCACGACGATGAGCGGACGCACGGTCGATCTCGCGATCTATGTCGAGCGCGGCAAGGAGGGGCGCGCGGATTACGCGATGGACGCGCTGATCCGCTCCATGCGCTGGGACGAGCGCGTCTTCGGGCGGGAATACGATCTCGACGTGTTCAACATCGTCGCCGTCTCCGACTTCAACATGGGGGCGATGGAGAACAAGGGCCTCAACATCTTCAACGACAAATACGTCCTCGCCTCGCCGGATACGGCGACGGATGCCGATTACGCGCATATCGAGGCGATCATCGCGCATGAATATTTCCACAACTGGACCGGCAACCGCATCACCTGCCGCGACTGGTTCCAGCTCTGCCTGAAGGAGGGCCTGACGGTCTTTCGCGACCAGGAATTCTCCGCCGACGAACGCTCGCGCGCCGTGCAGCGCATCTCGGACGTGCGCACGCTTCGCGCCCGCCAGTTCACCGAGGACGGCGGGCCGCTCGCCCATCCCGTCCGGCCGCGCGCCTATCGCGAGATCAACAACTTCTACACGGCGACGGTCTACGAGAAGGGCGCGGAGATCATCCGCATGCTGCGCACGCTGATCGGCGCCGACGCCTTCGCCCGCGGCATGACGCTGTATTTCGAGCGCTGCGACGGCATGGCCGCGACGATCGAGGACTTCCTCGCCTGTTTCGCGGAAACCTCCGGCCGCGACCTGTCGCATTTCGCGCTCTGGTACGAGCAGGCCGGCACGCCGCATGTCGCCGTAACCGGCCATTGGGACGAGACCGCGCGGACCTACAGCCTCGATTTCGCCCAATCGACCCCGCCGACGCCCGGCCAACCGACGAAGCAGCCGCTCGTCATCCCCGTGACGCTTGGCCTTGTCGACATTGGCGGCGCGCCGATCGCCGCGCGATGCGATGCGATCGGCGACGCGGACGTGTTCGTGCTCGACAAGGCGAGCGCACGCTTGACCTTCACGAATGTCGCCGCGAAACCGGCGCCCAGCGTTTTCCGCGGTCTGTCGGCGCCGGTGCGCGTCAGCCTCGATCTCGACGACGACGAACTGCTTGCGCTGCTGCGCCACGACGGCGACGCCTTCAACCGCTGGCAGGCGGCGCAGACCGTCGCGTCCCGAATCCTGACCCGCGAGGCGCGCGGCGCCGGGCGCTCGGGCGCCGCGCCGCGCTTCGCCGCCGCTTTGCGCGCCTTTCTGGAGCGAGAGGGCGAAGCCGATCCGGCTTTCGCGGCTCTGGTGCTCGGGCTGCCTCCGGAGGGCGAGATTGCTCAGGAGATCGGCGAGAACGTCGATCCCGACGCGATTCACGCCGCTCGCGAGGGTCTGCGCGCGAGCATCGGCCGGTCGCTCGCGCCGCGGCTCGTCGAATTGCGCGAGCGCCTTTCGACGCAAGGCCCCTACAGTCCTGACGCGAAGTCCGCCGGCAGGCGCGCGCTTCGCAACGCGGCGCTGGACCTTCTCGTCGTCGGAGACGCGCCGGACGCGCTTGCGACGCTCGAGGCCCAATATGAGCGGGCCGACAACATGACCGACCGTCTCGCCGCTCTCGCCGCAGCCGGGGGCCTGTCGTCGCACGAGCCGCGCGACGCGCTCTTCGCCGATTTCCGCAAGCGTTACTCGGACGAACCGCTGGTGCTCGACAAATGGTTCGCGTTGCAGGCCGCGATGCCGGTTTCGGATACGCTCGCCCGGGTCGAGTCGCTCACCGCCGATCCGGCCTTCTCCCTGAACAACCCCAACCGGGTGCGTTCGCTGATCGGCGCATTCGCCATGAACAACCCGACGCAGTTCCACCGCGCCGACGGCGCAGGCTACGCCTTCCTGGCCGATCGCGTCATCGCGCTCGACGCGCGCAACCCGCAGGTCGCGGCGCGCCTTCTGACGGCTTTCAACACCTGGCGGATGATGGAGCCCGTTCGGCGCGGGAAAGCGGAAGCCGCGCTCGGCAGGGTCGCGCAGGCGCCGTCCCTGTCGCGGGATGTGTCGGATATCGTGCAGCGAACGCTGGGATGATTTCGGGGTGATTTGCGCCCGCGCCGGTTCATTCACAGCCGCAACACCGACCAATCACCGCCAGATTCCGGCGCACGCTTGAAGGCAATCGAAATGATTCGCCGCCTTGATTCAGCATGAAGCGGAGCAGTGCATTCATTTTTTCATATATTTTTCAGATACCTGACAAGACAACCTGATTTGTTCGGACGAACTGGACGCGCCTTCCGGGGCGCGCGGATTCGATCAGGCATTTTTTGCTGAATGCAAGTCTGGACAAAAAATCTCTACAGGATTCTATTGTAGGTGATTCGGGTAGATGCGGCACGTCTCCCCGGGCGGACGTTCAGGAACTCCAGGGGGGATCTGCACATGACAGGTGCAGAGACGGCGTGCGATTCTGCGCGCGCTGCAAGCATATTAGGTGTCACCGGCGCAGCGAGACATCCCGCGCTCGGACATCTGGACCGGATCGATCCCTGGCTCAAGCTCGCGATCCCCATCCTGCTGATCGCCTTTATCGTCATCCTCGCAGCGACGGCTTTCGTGCAACACAGGCACGATCGCGCCGAGGCGGTCGCCAATGCCGCCGCCGACATCGAAGTCATCGCTCACCTCGCCGCCCGCGAAATCACAGCCGCCGATGGGCCCCGAACAGTCGAGGCGATCGTCGCGGCGCTTCCTGCCGGAGCGTTCCGTGAGCCGCGCGCCATCCTTGTCGCCGATGCTGGCGGAGCGATCACGACAGCCTACCCGCCGATCGATGCCGGACTTCGGATCGAGGACGTCCTGGGCCGCGACCCGGCCTTCGCGATGATGGCGCAGCGCGGCGGCGAAGCGATTTCGCTCGTCCTGCCCGGCGGCGCCGACGGCATCGTGGCGCTGCGGGCTCTGCCGGCTCCGCTGGGCTACGTGACCGTGATCGCGCGTTCGAGCGACGTGCTATCGGCGGCCAAGGCTCGCCACGTCTCGAGACTCCTTCTGCTTGCGGCGACCGCCATCGTCCTGATCGGGTTATGGGCGGCCTATTTCCTCCAGGCCAATCGCGCGCTTGCGGCGGATCATATCTGCAACAAGGTGAGCCGCCGCATCGATTCAGCGCTCAATCGCGGCCGATGCGGCCTCTGGGACTGGGACATCGCGCGCGGCCGGATCTACTGGTCGGACTCGATGTACGCCATGCTCGGCTACGAGCGAGCCGACGAGTTCATGTCCTTTGGCGAAATCGATGCGCTCATTCATCCCGACGACGTGAACTTCTTCGATCTGGCCGACGATCTCGCCGCCTCGGAGACGAACGTCGTCGACCACGAATTCCGTATCCGCGACAAGCGTGGCGAATGGGTCTGGCTGCGCGCCCGCGCCGAGGTCGTCGAGGATCGCGACGACGGCTCGCGCCACCTGATCGGCATCTCCGTCGACGTGACCGAGCAACGCCGCCTTGCGGAACTTTCCGCCGAAGCGGACATGCGGCTGCGCGACGCGATCGACGCGATCTCCGAGGCCTTCGTCCTTTGGGACTCCAACAACCGACTCGTGCTGTGCAACTCGAAATTCCAGCAGCTTCACCAGCTTCCCGCCGAGGCCGTGAAGCCCAGCCTGCCCTATGCCCAGGTCATGCGCCAGGCCAGCCAGCCGGTGGTCCAGCAGGAATTCTCCCGCGGCGAGCATGCCGAAACCGGCGCCCGCAGCTTCGAGGCCGAACTCGGCGACGGCCGCTGGCTCCAGATCAACGAGCGCCGCACCGGCGACGGCGGCTATGTCTCCGTCGGCACCGACATCACCACCCTCAAGCGCCACGAGGAGCAACTGCTCGAATCGGAGCGCCAACTCAAGGCGACGATCAGCGACCTGCGCATCTCGCGCCAGAAACTCGAGACGCAAACGCAGCAACTCGCCGACCTGGCGGAGCGCTATCTGGAGCAGAAGGCTGAAGCCGAAGGCGCGAGCCGCGCCAAATCCGAGTTCCTCGCCAATATGAGCCACGAGCTGCGCACCCCGCTCAACGCCATCATCGGCTTCGCCGAGGTCATGGAAAGCGGCGTGTTCGGAAATCTCGGCAACCCCAAGTACGGCGAATACTGCCACGACATTCGCGCCTCCGGCGAATATCTGCTCTCGGTCATCAACGACATACTCGATATGTCCCGTATCGAGGCGGGCCGCATCAAACTTGAAAAGCGCGAATTCCTCGTCGACGAAGCGATCGAGCGCGCAACGCGCATGGTCGGCGAACTGGCTCGCGCCAAGGGCCTTGAGTTCTCGGTCGAAAAGACCGGGGACGCGGTGATTTACGCTGACGAACGCTCCGTGCAGCAGATCCTCATCAATCTGCTCCAGAACGCGGTGAAGTTCACCGGCGAAAACGGCCGCGTCGCTCTCCGCGCCCGCGTGGTCAACGACTCGGTCAACATCTACGTCGAGGACAACGGCATCGGCATCCCGCAGGAGGCGATGCAGAAGATCGGCAAACCCTTCGAGCAGGTGGAAAGCGAATTCTCCAAGACCTATCAGGGATCGGGGCTCGGGCTCGCCATCGCCAAATCCCTCGCCGAACTCCACGGCGGCAGCCTGCGTATCCGCTCGCAGGTCGGCGTCGGAACCGTCGTCCTCGTCCACCTGCCGCTGCGCGCCTATCAGGTCATGCCGCGCGCCGCCTGATCGGGCCGCGCGCGCATGCGCATGAGGACCGGCGTATCGGGGCGCAGCGTCACACGGTGAAGCGGAGCGACCTCGCATCCGGGAGCGAGTTCGAACGAGACCGATCGGACGAGGCGCGCCAGCACGGTCATCATTTCCTGCATCGAGAACGACTGCCCGATACACACGCGCGGCCCTGCGCCGAATGGAAGATAGGCGAAGCGGTCGATCGACTCGCGGTTCTCGGGCGTGAATCGCTCGGGATCGAAGACCTCGGGGTCCTTCCACAGCGTGCGGTGACGATGAAGCACCCATGGCGCGATGGTGACGAGCGTCCCCGCCGGCACGCGTATGCCCGCGATCCTGTCCTCGGAAAGCGCCTCGCGGCTCATGAACGGCACCGGCGGATAGAGCCGCATCGCCTCCTCGATCACCGCCTTGAGCCAGGGCAGCCGTGCGTGCGTCGCCGGATCGAGCGGCGCGTCCGTGACATGGGCATCGACCTCCGCGACGAGCCGCGCGAGGGCGTCCGGCGCGCGGGCGAGCAGGTAGAGCGTCCAGGTGAGCGCATTCGCCGTCGTCTCGTGTCCGGCCCCGATAAAGGTCACGATGTTGGCGCGAACCGAAAGTTCGTCGAGCGGCTCGCCGGTCTCGGGGTCGCGGGCCTCGAGCAGCAGCGTGAGCAGATCGCGCGGCGCGTTTCCGCCCGCTTCGATGAGCGCCTTGCGCCGCCCGACGAGTTCGTTGACCACCTCCTCGAAGAAGCGCATCGCCGGGCGCGCCCTGATGCGTCCGATGCGCGGCAGGAAATCGGGCAGGCCGAGCACGTCGAGGGGATCGATCGGCCCCACCGCCTCGAAGAAGCGCGTGATGGCGCGCGAGAGGGCGTCAGGGTCCCGGTCGAGCCCATGGGTGAAGATCGTGCGCTCCAGTACGTCGAGCGTCACGCGGGTCATCTCGAGGGCGGCGTCGCGCACGCGCCCCTCGCGGCGCAGAAGCCGCGCGACGAGCCGGCGCGCGGCCTCGTCCATGATCGGCGCAAAGCCCGTGACGTTGCGCGCGTTGAAGAGCGGCGCGAGGGTGCGGCGCAGTAGTCGCCACTGCTCGCCCTCCGCCGTCAGCAGCCCCTCCCCGAGGCCCGGCGCGAGCACGCGCCGTTGCAGGTCGTCCTTGCGGTAATTCGCGGCGTTGTCGAGGAGCACATGGCGGATCGCGGCGGGATCGTTGACGACGAGCACGCGCCCCATGACGCCCTTGCCGTAGACGATCGGCTTTTCGTAATGGGCGCGCGTCCAGGTCGTGAGCGGGTTCGCCCGCGCGGCGGAAAGAAAGCCGAAGAGATCGGGCGGCGAAGCGCGCGGCGGCGGGGCCGGCGGCCGAAGCCTGAAAGGGGCGCCTTGGGTCATTTCCGGGCCTCCGGCCTCGCGGTTCGGATCGTAACCCCTTACATGTGGTGCGCTGGCGCACGGAGGAAGAGCATGAGCGACGCTAAGACGCGCATCGAGACTGACAGCTTCGGCGACATCGCCGTCCCCGCCGATCGCTACTGGGGCGCGCAGACGCAGCGTTCGCTGCAGAACTTCCGCATCGGCGACGAGCGCATGCCGACGCCTCTCGTGCGGGCGCTGGGGCTCGTGAAGCAGGCGGCGGCCCTGGCCAACAGAGATCTGGGCATGCTCGAACCGCGCATCGCCGACGCCGTCGCGGCCGCCGCCGCGGAAGTCGCCGCCGGCGTCCATGACGACGAATTCCCCCTTGTCGTCTGGCAGACGGGTTCGGGCACCCAGACCAACATGAACGCCAACGAGGTGATCGCGAACCGCGCCAACGAGATGCTGGGAGGCGCGCGCGGCGCGAAGTCGCCGGTTCATCCCAATGATCACGTCAACAAGGGGCAATCCTCGAACGACTGCTTCCCGACCGCGATGCACGTCGCGGCGGTGCGCGAAATCCACCATGTGCTGATCCCGGCGCTCTCGCATCTCTACGACGCGCTCGCCGAAAAGGCGGAGGCCTTCGGCGGGATCGTCAAGATCGGCCGCACGCACATGCAGGACGCAACGCCCGTGACGCTCGGCCAGGAGTTCGGCGGCTACGCGGCGCAGGTCGCCAACGGGATCGGCCGGATCGAAGCGACGCTGCCCTCGCTCCTCGACCTTGCGCAGGGCGGCACGGCCGTCGGCACCGGGCTCAACGCGCATCCGGAATTCGGCGAGCGCTTCGCGGCTGCGATGGCGGAGCTGACCGAGCTTCCGTTCGAAACCGCGCCGAACAAGTTCGAGGCGCTGGCGAGCCACGACGCGCTCGTCTTCGCCCACGGCGCGCTGACCGCGACCGCAACGGGGCTGTTCAAGATCGCCAACGATATCCGGCTGCTGGGGTCGGGACCACGTTCGGGGCTGGGCGAAATATCACTGCCGGAGAACGAGCCCGGCTCCTCGATCATGCCGGGCAAGGTCAACCCGACGCAGGCCGAGGCGCTGACCATGGTCTGCGCGCAGGTCATCGGCTCGAACGCGACCATCGCCTTCGCGGGCTCGCAGGGGCATCTGGAGCTCAACGTCTTCAAGCCGGTGATCGCCAACGCCTTCCTGCAGAGCGTGCGCCTCCTCGCCGACGCTGCGCGCAGCTTCACAGACAATTGCGTGGTGGGGATAACGCCCAATACGGAGCGGATCGACGACTTGCTCGCGCGCTCGCTGATGCTCGTGACGGCGCTCGCCCCGAAGATCGGCTACGATTTCGCCGCCGCAATCGCCAAGGCCGCGCACGAGAACGGCTCGACCCTGCGCGAAGAAGCGCTGCGCGCGGGCGTCGTCACCGAGGAGGAATTCGACGCGGTCATGCGCCCGGAACTGATGACCGGGCCAGAGGCCGGGAGATGAGCGGCGAAATCGTCAACCTGCGGCTCGCCCGCAAGCGCAAGGCGCGCGAGGAGGCCGAAGCGAAGGCCGCCGACAACCGCGTGAAGTTCGGCCGCGCCAAGGCCGAGAAGTCGCTGACCGCCGCGACGAAGGCGCTCGACGGCAAGAAGCTCGAAGCCCACAGGCGCGAACATGGCGACGACCCGGGCGATGACTGAGCCGCAGCCCGTCCGCAAGCGCTCCATCGCGATCGCAGGCCACCGCACCAGCGTTTCGCTTGAGGAGCCGTTCTGGGAGGAGCTGCGCGCCATCGCCGCGCGTCGCGGGCTCTCCGTGCAGCGGCTCGTCGCAGAGATTGACGGCGCGCGCGGCGGCGAGAACCTATCCTCCGCGCTTCGGCTCCATGTGCTCGCGGATTTGCGCGAACGACTCGACGGGGGAGCGGATCAGTAGCGGATCTTGTCGGCCTTGTTCAGCCAGGCCTCGAACACGGCCTTCGCATCTTCGCGGGGCGAATGTTCGCAGGGGAGCGACCTGCGCTCGGGCGGCAACGGAATCTCGTCGTAGATGAAGCTGTCGTCGAAACCGATCGCCGCCGCCTCGTCTCGCGTGTTGGCGTAGACGACGCGGGAGACGCGCGCCCAATAGGCCGAGGCGAGACACATCGGGCAGGGCTCGCAGCTGGCGTAGAGCGTCGCGCCCTTGAGCGAGAATTCGGAGACTTCGCGGCAGGCGCGGCGGATGGCGACGACTTCGGCATGCGCCGTCGGATCGTTCGTCGAGGTCACCTCGTTCCAGCCCTCGGCGAGAACCACGCCGTCGCGCACGATCACGGCGCCGAACGGACCGCCCGCCCCGTTCTCCATATGCTCGCGCGAGAGCGCGACCGCGCGGGCGAGGTGCCTGTCGTCGTCTTCACGGTGGCTCATCGGGCTCTATTCTCCTCTCGCGCGATGCGCTCCCGCACGATCAGCAGCTCGGCCGCCGTCGCCGCCGCGATCACGGCCGGGTGCTTGTCCGCGACGCCCGCGACGCCGATGGGGCAGGCCAGCGCCGCAATGCGGTCTTCAGGAATCCCGAGTTCGCGATAGCGCGCCTCGAACCGCGCGCGTTTCGTCGTCGAGCCGATCAGCCCGACATAGAGCAGATCGGCTCGCGCCAGCGCAGCGGCGGACAGCGCGAGATCGAGGGGATGCGAATGCGTCATCACCAGGACGAAGGCGCCGGGCGCCGCCGACGCAAGGGCCGCTTCGGGATCCCGCGTCGGAATCGCTTCGCAGTTTCCCGGCACATGCGCGGGAAAGGCGTTCTCGCGCCCGTCGAACCACGATACCCGAAACGGCAGGGGCGCGAGGGCGAGCACCAGCGCACGCCCGACATGCCCCGCGCCGAACAGCAGGAGCCGCGTGGGCGCGACGCCGTATTCCTCGCGCCAGACGCCTTGCGGCGCATGTGCGGGCCGTGATCCGGCGGGCGGGTTTCTCTCGTCGTTCATGTGCTCACTGGCGCGGCGGTGCTGCGGATCATCGCCGCTTCGGCGCGGGAGGCAAGGGGCGTCGGCGCCGCAATCGAACGCGCCGGGATCACGCGAAGATCAGTTCGACGACCAGCACGATGATCGAGAAGAAGGCGAAAGTCTTGACGCCGAAGGCCAGGCGCTCGCTGAAGCTCGCGGGCGCGGTTCCCGCGTCACGCCGGTGCCCGAGGTCGACAATGAAGCGGTTGAACGGCGCGAAGGAATTCTCCGGATAGGCCGCCGCCGGCTGAAACAGGGGGACGTCGGCGTAGCGGATCAGCGGCAGCAGCGCGATTCCGGCCGCGAAGCCGCCGATATGCGCCCACCATGCGATCGCCGCCTCGCCGTCCCCGAGCAGCGCCATCACGACATCCGTCGCGATGCTCAGGCCCACGAAGAGACTCGCCGGAATGATCATCGGAAAGCGGAAAGCGATCAGCACGAGGACCCGGGCGCGCGGATGCAGGAGCAGATAGGCGCCCATCACCCCGGCGATGGAGCCGCTGGCGCCGATGACGATGATCTCGGGTTCGTTTGTGAAAGCGCCCTCCATCAGGGCCCCGGCGATTCCGCAGACGATGAAGAAGGCCACATAGCGAAGATGTCCCATCGAATCCTCGACGTTATCGCCGAAGACCCAGAGCACCAGCATGTTGCCCAGGAGGTGGAAGATGTCGCCGTGCAGGAAGATGTAGGTGACGAGCCGTGGAAGGACGAAAGGCTCCCCAGCGCCATCGGCGACGAGAAAGAGCTTCGCGGGGACGAAGCCGTATTCCGTATAGGGCGGATTGACCAAGAAGATGACGACGCATAGCGCGATGAGCGTGTAATTCACGATCGGTCGCCGCACATGGCGCACAGGGTTACCGTCAGCCAGAACCAGCATCGCGCCCAGCCCCCTGAAAATCCGCCCGCGGATGTCTTGCCCGATTCCGATTTTTTCACGCACGGCCCGCCCTGTCGAGCGATGCTCAGATGGTCCGGCGCGGAATCGTCCAGGAGAGCGCGGCGCCGATGGCGGTGAAGACGAAAATGACGAGGAAGACGCTCTCGAAACCGCGCCCCACCGCGTCGCGGATCCCGGACACGACCTCAGGGTCAAGCTCGGCGAGCGCGACTTCGCCGCCCTGCAGCACGGCCTGGATCGGTCCCGACATCTCGACGCCTGTCGCGGCCATGGCGGCGGCGAGCACCGCCCCGACGATCGCGGTTCCCAGCGCCGCGCCGATCGAGCGAGAGACGGCTATGCCTGCGGCGGCCGAGCCGAGCAGTTTCGCCCCCGCCTCGGACTGCACAGTGATTTGAACGACGCCCATCACCGATCCGAGAAAGAACGCGATCGCGCCGCCGGTCGCGGCGAATTGCGCCGGGCTCATCGAACCCGCCAGGAAATACATGACGAGCAGCAGCCCACCGGCGACCAGCAATCCGAGCGACGGGAATATCGCCGTGCGGCCGGTGCGGCTGACGAACTGTCCGAGGAGAAAACCGCCGACGCCGACGCTAACCGTCATCGGCAGCATCAGCAGCCCGATTTCGGAGGCCGGCGCGCCGTGGACCGCGCGCAGGTAGATCGGCGTGAAAGTGATAAGCGAGATGTAGATCGCGCCTTGCGCCATCGCCAGCGCGTCCGCGCGCCAGACAGAAGGGTTCTGCAGAAGCGTGATCGGCAGGAGCGGCTGGTCCGCGCGCTTCTCGCGGCGATAGAGCAGCACCGCCGAAACGACGACGCCCGCCGCCAGCCAGAGCGACAGCGACGCGCCGCCGGCGACGCCCCCGCGCAGGGTCTCGACGAGGATCAGCAGGCTCCAGACGAAGCAGGCGAAGAGCAGAAGGCCCTGCCAGTCGAACCGGAACGGCTCGCGCTGCCGGCTCACAGCGGGCAGGCGCAGGACGAGCAGGATCGCCAGGAGCGCGAAGGGCACATTGAAGAAGAAGATGGCGCGCCAGCCGAAGTACTCCGTGAGGAAGCCGCCGATCACCGGCCCGACCGTACTCGACGTGACTCCGATCGAAGCGATGTAGCCCTGATAGCGCGCCCGCTCGCGCGGCGGCACGGTTTGCCCGATCAGCGCCTGAGAGAGCGCAATCAGTCCCCCGCCGCCGAGCCCCTGGAGCACGCGCGAGGCGATCAGCATCTCCGCAGAAACCGAGAACGCGCAAAGCAGGCTGCCGGCGGTCGAGACGCAGATCGCCACGATGAGCAGCCGCTGGCGTCCGAGCGCGTCGCCGAGCCGCCCATAGACGGGCGCAGCCGTCGCCGCCGCGACGAGATAGGCGACCACGACCCAGGCGATGAACTCGACCCGCCCGAGCTCGGCCCCGATCGCAGGCAGCGCCGTCGCGACGATCGTCTGGTCGAGCATGCCGATGAACATCGGGAGCATGATCGATGGAAACAGCGCGAAAAAGGAAACCTGCTTCGGCTTCGTCTGATCGTCTGGAGCGACGGACACTGGCGCTGTCTTCCGATTCTGGCGGCGACGAGACGTTAGACCATTCGGTCGGCGCGGGCATCCATACCGCCGCAACCGCGTTTGCGCCTTTCGACACGGGAGGCGAACCGGCTCGGCCCGCGGCATCGTGCGCCGGCCGCGGGACCCGATTTTCGGACAGGCGCACTTGTGCCGCGCGGCGAGAGGCTGTAAGAGCGCCGTTTACGTTCAAACCCCCTGTCGAGAGGAGCCCGCCCATGGCTCGCGTGACCGTCGAAGATTGCATCGACAAGGTCGACAACCGTTTCGAGCTCATTCTGCTGGCCGGCCACCGCGCCCGCATGATCTCGTCGGGCGCTCCGCTGACCATCGATCGCGACCGCGACAAGAACCCCGTCGTGGCCCTGCGCGAGATCGCCGACGAGACGATTGCGCCGGAGGACCTGCGCGAGCAGCTCATCCACTCGATGCAGCGCTACGTCGAGGTCGACGAGCCCGAAGCCGAGACCGTGCCGATGATCGGCGCGCCCGCCGCCACCGGTGGCGACGATTCCGAGGTGCAGTTCGACCGCATGAGCGAAGACGACCTGCTGCGAGGGCTCGAAGGTCTCCAGCCGCCGGCCAACCGCGACGACGACGAGGGCTGACACCCGTCGGAAGCGCCGAAACGAGACAAAAACCCGGCCCGGCGCCGGGTTTTTTCGTTCCTGAGGCGCTGAAAAGCCAACGGCGCGCTGACAATTCAGGGAATCGATATCATCATCGGCTATCGAAGCGTATGGGACGATCAGGCGTCCTGCGGAGTCTGCGGCGCATGATGCGGCAATACCAACTCGTCGAACGGGTCAAGCGCTACAACCCGAACACCGACGAGACCCTGCTCAACAAGGCCTATATCTACGCCTTGCGCGCGCACGGCTCGCAGAGGCGCGCCTCCGGCGATCCGTTCTTCGCCCATCCGCTCGAAGTGGCGGCGATCCTCACGGATCTGCGCCTCGACGACGCGACGATCATCGCCGCCGTGCTCCACGACACGATCGAGGACACCGAGGCGACGCTCGAGGAGATCAACCAGATCTTCAACCCCGAGATCGGCGCCCTCGTCGACGGGCTGACCAAGATCAAGCGTCTCGATCTCGTGTCGAAGCGGGCGGCGCAGGGCGAGAATTTCCGCAAGCTCCTGCTCGCCATCTCGGCGGACGTTCGCGTGCTGCTCGTGAAGCTCGCGGACCGCCTGCACAACATGCGCACTCTGGAATTCATGCCGATGGAGAAGCGCCCGCGCATCTCCGAGGAGACGCTGGAGATCTACGCGCCGCTCGCCGGGCGCATGGGCATGCAGGAGATGCGCGCGGAACTCGAGGACCTGTCGTTCCGGCATCTGCGCCCCGAAGCGTACCAGACGATCACGCAGCGCCTGAACGACCTGTCGGAGAAGAGCGAGAAGCTCGTCGAGGAGATCGAGCGCATTCTCACCTCGCTGCTCGCCGCCAAAGGGCTTGCGGCGGAGGTGAAGGGCCGGCGCAAGCGCCCCTATTCGATCTGGAAGAAGATGGAGCGCAAATCCGTCGCCTTCGAGCAATTGTCGGACATCTTCGGCTTCCGCATCATCGTCGACGACCTCGACGCCTGCTACCGGGCGCTGGGCGTCGTCCACATGACCTGGCCGATGGTGCCCGGCCGCTACAAGGATTACATTTCGACGCCCAAGCAGAACGACTACCGCTCTATCCACACCACGGTCGTGGGTCCCGGCAAGCAGCGCGTCGAATTGCAGATT
Source organism: Salinarimonadaceae bacterium (assembly GCA_007693435.1). Taxonomy (GTDB): domain Bacteria; phylum Pseudomonadota; class Alphaproteobacteria; order Rhizobiales; family Beijerinckiaceae; genus Saliniramus. The sequence goes on from REDO01000057.1 coordinate 14,598, forward strand.
CGCACGCGCGCCATGGACGAGGTGGCCGAATACGGCATCGCGGCCCATGCCCTCTACAAGGAGGGCGCCGACATCGCGCGCTTCGTCTCCGAGAGCCGCGCGTATCAGTGGCTGCGCCGGACGATCGACCTGCTCGCCGAAGGCGACAACCCGGAGGAGTTTCTGGAGCACACCAAGCTCGAGCTCTTCCACGACCAGGTGTTCTGCTTCACGCCCAAGGGGCGCCTGATAGCGTTGCCGCGCGGGGCGACGCCGATCGATTTCGCCTACGCCGTCCATACCGATGTCGGCAACACGGCGGTTGGCTGCAAGATCAACGGACGCATGTCGCCGTTGCTCACCGAGCTCGCCAATGGCGACGAGGTCGAGATCGTGCGCGCGGCCAACCAGACGCCGCCGGCCGCCTGGGAATCGCTCGTCGCGACAGGCAAGGCGCGAGCGGCTATCCGGCGCGCGACGCGCACCGCCGTGCGCCGCCAATATGCGGGCCTTGGCGCGCAGATTCTCTCGCGCGCCTTCGAGCGAGCCGGCAAAGCCTATTCGGAAGAGAAGATCGCCGCCGCCCTGCCGCGCCTTGCGCGCGGCTCGACCGAGGACGTGATGGCCGCCGTCGGGCGCGGCGAGATTTATTCGGGCGACGTGGTGCGCGCTGTCTATCCCGACTACAGCGACGACCGCCGGCCCTCCACATCCCCCCGCGCGGCCGGAGACGAGGCAGCCGTCAAGATCCAGCCGCTCTTCGGGCCGGGCGAAGAACAGGCTATCCCGATCCGCGGCCAGGGTCAGGACCTGCCGATCCGCTTCGCGCCGGAGGGCGGCGCGGTGCCCGGCGACCGGATCGTCGGCATCATCGACCCGGGCGAGGGAATCACCATCTACCCGATCCAGGCGACCGCGCTCGCAGCCTTCGACAACGAGCCGGAACGCTGGGTCGACGTGCGCTGGGACAGCGAGGCCATCGGCTCGCAGCGCTTCCCCGCGAGGCTCAGCCTGCAATCGATCAACGAGCCCGGGACGCTCGCGCAGATCGCGCAGGTCATCGCCGATCACGACGCCAATATCGACAATATCGCCATGCGCCGCACGACGCCGGATTTCACGGACCTGACGGTCGATCTGGCCGTCTGGGACCTGAAGAACCTCAACGGCATCATCGCCGAACTTCGCGGCAAGCGGGTGATCGCCAAGGTGGAGCGGGTGACGGGCTGACTCACTCACATGACATCGCCCCTTTGACATCTCCCCCGGGCGGCTGGTATCGCGATGCGCCGACCCACCCGGAACACAGAGCGCCATGCGAGCCGAAATCGAATCGCTGATCGAGACCGCCAAGCAGTCCATAGGGCTGCTGAGGAGGCATCTTTGACTGGGATCGCGCCCAGCGCCGTTTCGCCGAACTGAACGCGCTTTCCGAGAATCCTGATTTCTGGAACGACGCCGACGCCGCGCAGAAACTCATGCGCGAGCGCACGGCGCTCGAAACGCAGATCACGGTCATCCAGCGTCTCGAACAGGAGCTCGAGGACGCGCTGACGCTGATCGAACTCGGCGAGGCGGAGGACGATGAGGCGTCTATCACCGAGGGCGAGGAGATCATCCGCCGCATCGAGAAGGACGCCGAGCGCGCCCAGGTCGAAGCCATGCTCTCGGGCGAAGCCGATTCCAACGACGCCTATATCGAGGTGCATTCCGGCGCCGGCGGCACCGAGAGCCAGGACTGGGCCAGGATGCTCATGCGCATGTACATGCGCTGGGCCGAAGGGCGCGGCTTCAAGGTCGAGGTGATGGAGGTCTCGGACGGCGAAGAGGCCGGCATCAAGAGCGCGACGCTGCTCGTGAAAGGCCACAACGCCTATGGCTGGGCGAAGACCGAATCGGGCGTGCACCGCCTCGTGCGCATCTCGCCCTACGATTCGAACGCGCGCCGCCACACGAGCTTCGCCTCGGTCTGGATCTATCCGGTCATCGACGACAAGATCGAGATCGAGGTCAACGAATCCGATTGCCGCATCGACACCTACCGCGCCTCCGGATCGGGCGGACAGCACATCAACACCACCGATTCCGCCGTGCGCATCACCCACATCCCGACCGGCATCGTCGCCGCCTGCCAGCAGGAGCGTTCACAGCACAAGAACCGGGCCAAGGCCTGGGACATGCTGCGCGCGCGCCTCTACGAGCGCGAGTTGAAGATCCGGGAGGAGAAGGCGAATGCGGAAGCGGCCTCCAAATCCGATATCGGCTGGGGCCACCAGATTCGCTCCTACGTGCTCCAGCCCTATCAGCTCGTGAAGGACCTGCGCACGGGCGTGCAGTCGACGAGCCCGTCAGACGTGCTCGACGGCGATCTCGACGCCTTCATGGAAGCCTCGCTCGCACAGCGCATCTCCGGAAAGCCGGGGGACGCGGTCGCCGATATCGACTGAGGATCGACCGCCTCAGTCATCCGCGCCGGAGGCGCGGTCCGCGAGAAGGCGTCCAGCGCGCAGGAAGCGCATGGGATCGACGGGCGCATCGTCCAACCGCACCTCGTAATGCAGATGCGGCCCGGTCGAGCGCCCTGTCGAACCGGCGGCGCCGATCGCCTCGCCCGTCGCCACATGTTGTCCGGGCTTCGTCCTGATGGCGGACAGATGGGCGTAACGCGTCGTTACGCCGTTGCCGTGGTCGATCTCGACCATGTTGCCGTAGCCGCCGTGAAATTCCGCGATCACGACCTCTCCCGCTCCGGCGGCGCGGATCACCGTGCCCGTCGGCGTGCGGAAGTCCACGCCCGAATGCATCGCAGGACGTCGGGTGAAAGGATCGCGTCGGACGCCGAAGCCGCTCGTCAGATCGTACCCGCTCGGAACGGGCCGCGCGAAGGGCAGCGCATCGGTCGCCCGGCTCAGGCGCTCGCGCTCGAGGAGCGTTTCCTGAAGCATGCCTATCATCGCCTCGAAGGGTCCTTCGGAGGCGTCGACCACCACAGGAATATAAGGTCCGCCAAGACCGCCCCTCTCCGTCGGCGCATAGAGTTCGTCAGGATCGAGGCCCGTCTGCACGATCACGTCGCGCAGGCGAGCGGTCTCGCCGGAGAGCTCCGCGTTGAGGCGGTCGAGGCGCATGAACTGGTCCGCCTCGACCTGCGCCAGCGATGTCTCGACGGCTTCGAGATGGGCCGTGATTGAAGCGCGCCGCGCCGGAGCGGACTCGCTCGAACGCAGGCGAAATTCGAAGAGCCCGTCGGCTGGCTTCGGCGCCGTTGACGGTTCGGGTATCGGCGCGGGCTTGCCCCTCGTCACCGGCGCGAAGCGCGCGCCGGCGGGCTGCGAAAGTACGGGCTGCGCCGGAGCTAGCGACCCCGTCGCCTCGGGCGCGTCGCGCGAAACGGCGACCTGTGGATCACGGCCGAGCCCGGCGTCGATGCCGAACAGCATGGCCTGACGGGTCTCCAGCTCGACCTGACGCCCGACGAGTTGCGCGAGACGGTCCTCGAGACTGTCCTGCTCCAGCAGTTTCTGGCTGGTGACGCGGTCGAGGCGCGCGCGCAGGGTCGCCACGCTCTCCTCGTAATGCGCCTTGATCCGCGCCTCGCGGCGCAAAAGCTCGACGGTGAGATCGTCGCCGGAGACGATGTACCAGGTCGCAGCCGAAGCCCAGATCGCGGAGACCGCGAAGACGGCGCCGGCGATCGCGAGGGTCAGGGGGCGGATGGTCAGGAGACGGCGAGGAGCCGGTTCGCCCATCGCGCCCCATTCGGCTGCGGGGCGGCGCAAGTGGGGCCGTCCCGTTCTCGGATAATGGTTCATCGGCTGCGTTCCGCTGTGCGACACGCGCCGATTTAGGACCCGTTAGGGTTAAGATTAGGAAAACGCGCCGTGGTTTATGCCGCGCAGCGGTTGCTCGTCACAGCGCCCTGACGGCTTCGAGCACCTCCTCGGCGTGGCCGGGCACCTTCACCTTCGGCCATATCCGAGCGATCTTGCCCGATGGGTCGATCAGCACCGTCGTGCGCTCCACGCCCATGTATTTCCGCCCGTACATGCTCTTCTCGACCCAGACGCCGTAGGCTTCGAGCATTCCCTTCTCCTCGTCCGAAACAAGGGGAAAGGCCAGCTCGTACTTGCCCGCGAACTTCTCGTGGCTCTTCATGCCGTCGGGAGACACGCCGACGATCACGGCCCCCTCCGCTTCGAATTCGCCGAGCAGGGCGTTGAAGGCCTTGGCCTCCAGCGTGCAGCCGCTGGTGTCGTCCTTCGGGTAGAAGTACAGTACGACCTTCTTCCCGGCGAGCCCGGCTAGCGAGAGCGTCGCTCCGCCGGTCGCGGGAAGGGTGAAATCGGGCGCTGCGTCACCGACGTTGAGGGTCATGTCGCCTTCCTTTCGTCCAATTCGTCGCGGCCTGTACGATGATCTCGAAATCTACGCCGACCGTCGTCGCAAGGATCACCGGTAGACGCTAGTGTGCGTCGGACGCAATCGATTCGACGCGGATTTCGGCGCAGCGGCCGAAGCGAGACGGTTTTTGAACGAACAGGACGACTTTGCCGCCCTGCAACAAAGCGCGCTGCGCCGCCCGCGCTGGCGTCTTTCGCGCGTGAAGCGGACGCTTGGATCACGAATCCTGCGCGGCGCCGTCGTCGTCAAGATCGTCCTTCTCGTCATCGTATCGCTCGCCGCCGGATTGCTCTACTGGCGCCTCGCCCAGGCGCCCCTGCGCCTCGACGGCCTGTCCGAACAGGTGACTGCGGCGCTTTCGCAGCGCGTCGGCGACGACTGGCGCATCTCGATCGCGGACTCGTCCATCATTCTGGTCGGCGGCGGCATTGGGATGGAGGTCGAGGGCCTCGACCTGCGCGACGCCGCAGGCCGCCTGGTGGCGCGCGCGCCCAGCGCGCTCGTGGCGATCTCGACTGGATCGCTGATCGCGGGAGCGCCGACGCCCAGAGGCGTCGAGTTGCGTGATACCGAGCTGCGCCTGCGCATCGCGCAGGACGGTTCGATCTCCCTGTCGCCGCCAGCCGAGAACGGCCCTGTGGTCGAGCCGCCTCCCCCGATTCCCGTCGCGGCCGAGCCCATTCCGTTCGCACCTCCGCCCGCCGCCGGAGTCGTGATCGCCGGCCTTCTCGGCGCGCTGATCGACGCGCGCGGCCCGATCGGGGCCGTGGACTACGCAGCCCTGAAAGACGCGCGGATCACGCTCGTCGACGTCGACGGGCGCGAGCGCGCGGCCTTCAGCAGGGTCGACCTCCTGTTCGCGACCGCCGGAGCCGGTCGGCGCTTCGACGGCGAGTTCGACGGCGAGGGCGGGGTCTGGCGCGTCTCGGGCGCGGTGCAGCCAGACGGCAGCGGCGGCAAGACCGCGCGGCTCGCAGTGGAGAATCTGCCGCTCGTCGATATCTTTCTCTTCGCCGGTCTCTCGCCCGCCGCCGAGGCGCGCGACCTGCGTTTCGACCTCGTTGCGGAGCTGGCGATCGGTCCGGGCGGACAGGTGCACGCCTTCTCGGCCCGGATCGAGGGCGAACCCGGCACGATCCGCCTCGGCGACCCGGCCATGCCGCTTCTGACTTTCGGCGACTTCTCGGCGAGCCTCGCCTGGGACGGGGAACGCGGCGTCATCGACGTCGAGAACATCCTCTACTCGTCGGGTGATACGAATGTGCGGCTGGCCGGCTCGGTGACGCCCGACGAGGAGGGCCACGGCTGGCGCGCCGATATTCGTGGCGGCGCCGCGACCCTGAGCGGGGCGGCGGAGGGCGACGCCCCCGTCCCCGTCGATGCGATCCGCGTGCTCGCGCAAGGCGGGCCTGACGGCCTCGTCGTGAACGAGCTGTTCCTCAAGGGGCCGGCGCTCGACGCCGTGGCCGCCATGTCCTTCGGCGCGGGCGTCGACGAGGGTGGGCTGAGGGTCGCGCTGGAAGCCCGGGAAACGGGCGTTCGCGAAGCGTTGCGCGTCTGGCCCGAATTCGTCGCGCCGACAGTGCGGAATTACCTCGTCGAGACGCTCTCATCCGGCAGGCTCGAGCGCCTCTCGCTCGCGACCGTCATCACCGCCGAGGATTTCCGGGCGATGCGGCGCAAGGAGGGGCTGCCTCACGAGGCGTTGGACATCGATTTCTCGATCATCGACGCGACCTTCGCGCCCAATCCCGGCCTCCCGCCCCTCACGCGAGCGCATATCGCGGGATCGGTGCACGGCCGCTCGGCCGCGATCGCGGACGCCACGGCCCTGCTGCCCCTGGAGGACGGGCGCGTTCTCGCGCTCACCGACGGCGATTTCGCGATGGAGGATTTCTGGCGCTCCGGCGAGCCCGCCGCAATCGATTTCCGGCTCGGAGGGGGCGCGGACGCCCTCGCCTCCCTGCTGCGCATGCCGATCATCGCCCGCGCCGAGCAGGTGAACCTGTCTCCCGACGACGTATCCGGCGACATCGATCTCGGCGTGTCGCTGGCGATCGCTTTCAACGAGCCTCCGGACGCCGCCAGGATTCCGATCCGCGTCGAAGGCGACGTCACCGAACTGAAGCTGAAATCCGTCTTCGGAAAGGACGATCTGACGGAGGGCGCCTTCTCGCTGAGCTATCGCGACGGCGATCTCGACCTGCGCGGCCGCGCCCGTCTCGCCGAGGACAGGGCCGATGTGGCGTTGGCCCAAAAGCGCGGCGGCGTGGGTGAGGCGACGATCTCCCTGACCCTCGACGACGCGGCGCGCAGGCGCCGGGGGATCGATCTCGGCGCGGCGCTCACGGGGCCGATCCCGGTCGTGATCCGCACCCGGCTTTCTGGCGACCAGGGCATGCGCGTGGAGGCGGATCTGGCGCAGGCGCGGATCGACAACCTGATTCCCGGCTGGGTCAAACCCGCCGGGCAACCCGGCTCGGTCGCCATGACCCTCAGGACCGGAACGCGTATCGACGGCTTCAGGCTGGAGGCCGGAGCGACGCGAATTGTCGGGGATCTCGAGATCGACGCTCAGGGCGGACTCGCAGCGGCGGAACTGACCACTCTGCGCCTGTCGCCGGGAGACGACGCCAGCGCCAGCATCTCGAACGATGCAGGCGTATGGCGGGCCACCGTGCGCGCCAACGTCGTCGATGCGCGCCCCTTCCTCTCGCTCGTCACGCAGCGCGGCGACGGCGAAGCGGAAGGCGCGATGGCGCGGCTGGAGCTCGACCTGCGCGCCGAAATCGTGACCGGACATAACGGCGAGGCTCTCACGAACGCCGAGTTGAACCTGTCGCTGAGGCCGGACACGATCCGCGATGTTTCCCTTCGCGGCCGCTTCCCCGGCGCGACCGTCTCCGCCCGCAAGACGCTGACGCCCGCAGGGCGTTCGGCGATCGTGGTCGAGAGCGGCGACGCCGGCGCGACGCTGCGTTTCATCGACCTCTACACGCGAATGGGCGGCGGCGAACTCGATTTCCAGATCGTGACGGACAGCGACGAGCAGCCGGGACGCCTCGTGATCCGAAACTTCGTCCTGCGCGACGAACCGGCGCTGCGCACGCTCGTTTCGCAACAGCCGCAGCGGATGTCCCCTGACGGCGTGATCAACGAAAGCGCAGCGCGTTTCACGCAGGCGCGGGCCGATTTCGTGCGCCGAGGCGGATGGATCGACGTGTCGGAGGCGGTGATGTGGGGGACGGAGATCGGCTTCCGGCTGGACGGCCATCTCGACCAGACAAGCCGGGAGCTCGACATTCGCGGCACGTTCGTGCCGGCCTTCGGACTGAACAACGCGTTCGCCCAGGTGCCTCTGTTCGGGGCCATTCTCGGCGGCGGGCGTCACGAAGGGCTGATCGGGATCAATTTTCGTGTCGCGGGCTCGCTCGACGCCCCCACGCTGACGGTCAATCCGCTCTCCGCCATCGCGCCGGGCTTTCTGCGCAGGTTGTTCGAGGCGGGCGGCGCGCCACCCTCCCGTCCACCGCCTTCAGCGCCGCAGACGCCGTCTCCTTCGCTTGCTCCGACGCGTTGAGAGCCGCGCGGCGTCAGGCCCCGAAAAGCAGCATCACGCCGGCGACGATCATCCCGGCGGCCGCGTTCCAGCCGGCGCCCGGGCGGCTGGCGACGTCACGTCCGTCGTCGTCGAAAGCGAATGCCTCGCCGGCGAGGCGCGCCGCGTCGCGCAGATGGATCGTCTGGGCGCGTTCGCCGCGACCCTTGCCGCTTGCGCGACGATGCTTGCGGATGATTTCTGCGATGGCCATGACGCGCCTCCCGCTGAATCGCGCGCCGCATCTCACGACGCGCTTCGGGGACCATGCTGCGCTACACAAGTGACCATTGTCTGAACGAGAAAAATTCATTCACTGGATTGCCGGAATCAACACGGATGCGCGGCGCTCGGCCTTGGGCGCCGGCGCGGCGCCAAATCCCTCGTGGAGAAGCGCGCCGCGCCCACTATCCTCGCCGTCCCTGACCCGTTATGGAACCTTCAGCGCTGGTCCGGAGGGGCGGAGCGGCTTCCAGTTTCTCCTTTGTTCTCGTATAGAGAACCGTGAGATCCATGCGCGACACAGTGATTCGATCCGGAGCGGCGACGATATGAGCGGGGGTGGCGATCTTTTCGAAGGCTCCGCTGCGAAAGCTGCGTTCGTGAACGATACGCCTCCTAAGGCGCGCAGCTCTGCGTCGAAAGCCGGCTCTCCTCCGCCGGGAGAAGCAGGATACACGGCTTCCGCGATCGAGGTGCTCGAAGGCCTGGAGCCGGTTCGTCGCCGGCCGGGCATGTATATCGGCGGCACGGACGAAAAGGCACTGCATCATCTCTTCGCCGAGGTGATCGACAACGCCATGGACGAGGCGGTGTCCGGCCACGCCACCTTCATCGAGGTGGAGTTCGAGGCCGACGGGTTCCTGACGGTCACCGATAACGGCCGGGGCATCCCAGTCGACCCGCACCCGAAATTCCCCGACAAATCGGCGCTCGAGGTGATCCTCACCACGCTCCATGCCGGCGGCAAATTCGATTCAAAGGTCTACGAGACCTCCGGCGGATTGCACGGGGTCGGCGTGTCGGTCGTCAACGCCTTGTCCGAGCGGCTCGAGGTCGAGGTGGCGCGCGGGCAGACGCTTTATCGGCAGATCTACGAGCGCGGCAACCCCGTCACGCCTCTGGAGACGATCGGGCGAGTCCACAATCGCCGCGGAACGCGGGTCCGGTTTCGGCCCGACGCCCAGATCTTCGGCGCGGACGGCGTCGCCTTTTCGCCCGCGCGGCTGTTCCGCATGGCGCGCTCGAAGGCCTATCTCTTCGGCGGCGTCGAAATCCGCTGGCGCTGCGCGCCCGAGCGCGCCGGCGACACGGTCGCGACGGAGGCGACTTTCCGCTTCCCCAACGGTTTGAAGGACTATCTGACGAACGATCTGGAAGGGCGCGAGCTCGTCGTCGACCAGATCTTCTTCGGCAAGATCCGCAAGCCTGGCGGCCATGGCTCGCTGGAATGGGCGATCACGTGGCTCGGGGGCGTGGAGGACGGCTTCTCCTCGTCCTACTGCAACACCATTCCCACGCCCGAGGGCGGCACGCACGAGAGCGGCATGCGCATGGCGCTGCTGCGGGGCTTGCGCGACCACGCCGAGCGCGTCAACCAGACCAAGCGCGTGGCGCAGGTCACCGCCGACGACGTGATGACGACCTGCGCGGCCATGCTCTCGGTGTTCATCCGCGAGCCGGAATTCCAGGGCCAGACCAAGGACAAGCTCGCGACGCTCGAAGCCTCCCGCATCGTCGAGAACGCCCTGCGCGACGCGTTCGACCACTGGCTAGCCGCGTCTCCCGCGCAGGCAAACCGCCTGCTGGACTGGGTGGTCGATCGCGCCGAGGAGCGGCTGCGGCGACGCCAGGAGAAGGAGGTCGCCCGCAAGACCGCGACGCGCAAGCTGCGCCTGCCCGGCAAGCTCGCCGATTGCAGCAACGCAGGCGCCGCGGGCTCCGAACTGTTCATCGTCGAGGGCGATTCCGCCGGCGGCTCCGCCAAGCAGGCGCGCGACCGCGCCACGCAGGCGATCCTGCCGCTGCGCGGCAAGATCCTGAACGTCGCTTCCGCCGGGCGCGACAAGCTGGCGGCTAACCAGCAGCTTTCCGATCTCGCGCAGGCGCTGGGCTGTGGCGTCGGCTCGCAATATCGCGAAGACGACCTGCGCTACGAGAAGATCATCATCATGACGGACGCCGACGTGGACGGCGCCCATATCGCATCGCTTCTGATCACGTTCTTCTATCGGCAGACGCCGCGCCTGATCGACGCCGGGCGGCTCTATCTGGCGGTCCCGCCGCTCTACAAGCTGACCCACGGGGCCAAGACCGTCTACGCGCGCGACGACGCGCACAAGGATGAACTCATCGCCAGGGAGTTCAAGGCGAACGCGAAGGTCGAGGTGAGCCGCTTCAAGGGTCTCGGCGAGATGATGCCCGCCCAGCTCAAGGAGACGACGATGCATCCGGCCAAGCGCATGCTCCTGCGCGTCGCCGTGCGCGACGACAACCGCGAACAGACGTCGGACGCGATCGACCGGCTTATGGGAACGAAGCCCGAAGCGCGTTTCGCCTTCATCCAGGAGCGCGCCGCTTTCGCAACCGATCTCGATATCTGACGGCGCCGCCCGTCCCGGATTTTGCGCCGCGCCCCTTGTGGGAAGCGGCTACGGGGGGCAGTCTCGGAAGAATCGCGGCCTCGGCCGCGCCCGCGAACGCCCGGAAGGAGACCGTCATGAGCACGCCCGCCAGCCCCGCATCCGCGCCGGTGCGCATCAGCGTCATCTCCGACGTGATCTGTCCATGGTGCTATCTCGGCAAGCGCCGGCTCGAGAGCGCGCTCGAGGAAAGCGGAACCGACGCCGAGATCGCGTGGCTGCCCTTCGAGCTCAATCCGGACATGCCGGTGGAGGGTATGCCCCGCGCGGAATACCGGGAGCGCAAATTCGGCGCGGAGCGCGGGGCGACCCTGGACACGGAAATGCGCGAGCGTGGCGAGGCGGAGGGCTTGAACTTCGACTTCGAACGCATGTCCCGCACCCCCAACACCCGGCGCGCCCATATGCTCATCGCCCACGCCGCGACGATGGGCGAGGACGATTCGCTCGTCGACGCGCTGTTTCGGGCCTATTTCGAAGAAGGCGTCGATATCGGCGATGTCGATGCGCTATTGGGCGTCGCCGCGTCCCTGGGTTTCGATGAGGCGACGTGCCGCGCGGTGCTCGCGGACGCAACGATCGCGCAGGCCGTCGCCAACATGGAGGCCCGGGCGACGGAAGCAGGCGTAACCGGCGTGCCGTTCTTCATCGTCGAAGAGAAATACGGAATTTCGGGAGCGCAGCCGAAGGAAACGTGGCTGTCTGTCTTCGCGGACCTGAACAAGGCCGCGGAAGGCTGAACGCGCGAAGTCGCCGAAAAAATTGGGGCGCTGCTCAAGATCGAAAACGGCCCCTCCGACCGTTTCACAATCCTGGCAGCGCCTCCGCGCCCTCTGGAAGGCTTTTCTCGATCCCGGGCCGAAACCCCTGAACCGACGCAACATTAGCAGAAACGCGTGCGACGTCGCGCCCATATATGCGCCAAAGCTGCGGAAAGGAGCGGCGCCAAGTCGTCCATGCGGGCGCCTCAGCCCGGCGGCGTACGGGCTTCGGGGCTGGTGGCCGTCGTGACCGGGCGGCGGACGCCAGGTCGGCGCTCCTCGAACACCGCGTCAGAATCGGCAGGCGAGCTCCGAGCGGCCACGGGAGCGGGAGCGGGAGCGGCCACGGGGGGGACCTCCGGCGCCCGCGACAAACGTCGCGCCGCACTGGCCGCGCCATCATCCGCCAGCCGGGAGGCGAATCGGTTCATGCGCTGTTCGAGATAATCGATCAGCGATTCGAGCGCCCCATTGGTGATCGCGCCGTCGTGAAGTTTCGGCTGCTCGCCGAGAGCAATGCGTCGGGCGTCGCCCACCTCGTCGGCGGAGACCTCCGGCCCGAACCAGACAGGCGCGCGAAAGGCCTCTGCGTGGGCATTATCGGGGAACGTGACGAGCGCGTAGCTGACGACCTGCGGCGCCGTATAGCGCTCCACCTCGACTGACACGCCGTTCGCCGCATCCAGCGCTATGCGCTCGTAGACGGCCTTGCCCGCGCACACGTCCAGCAGCACTTCGCCCTGCGCGCGCGAAACTTCGACGCGCTCCTCGGAGCCAGGACCGTCCGCCCCGAGTTCCTGGAGGAGGAGAAAACAAGTGTCTCCCTCGATCCGCAGGAAGGAGCGACGATCGGATCGGTCGGGGAAATGTCCTTCAACCAACGTCGCCGGCGAGCGCTCGCGACGAATGAGGCGCGCGAAGGCGGGGCTGAGAGAAAACCGGCGGAATACGCTCATGAACGAACCTCGACGCAGACTGACTTCCCGTTGCCGGGCCATGCGGACGCGCCATCGCTTCGCGACACTGCCCCCGAAATTGATCGGATACGGCGCTTCAACAATGTCGAGAACGGGGCAGGTTCGCGCCATTCGGTCAAGGCGGATTACACGGTAACGAATTGTGCGGGATTTCGTTTATGGGCCGGTCGTCTTGCGACCAGTCGCGGTCAATGATCTCCGATAGGCCCCGCGAGGGCGCCGGAGCCATCGTCAGGGGCCTCGCCCGGAGCGTCATGTTCGCCCTTGATCAACCGCAGAACCTCGACGGCGACCGGCCAGGGCAGAACCTGATTGACCCGAAGGAAGACTTCGCCATTTCCGATATCCTGAATCTCGACCGGACGGTCGGAATGCGGCGCGGCCGCGCTCTCGACCGAGTCGTTTTCCGGAGCGTTGTCGCCGATCAGCTCCTGCGTCTCGATGCCGAGCACCTTGCCCAGCGCTTCGACATGAGTCATGCGGCGCGGCAGGCTTCGTCCTTTGGCGTAGGACCAGACGCTGACGTCGCTGATGCGCGCGCCCGGCGGCAGGTGCTCCTGCGCGCGGCGGGCGGTCTCCTTGTAGGTCAGGCCGCTGCGCTTGATCGCGCTCCAGAGTCGATCGGCGAAAACATCCTTGTCGATCGGCAATGTTCTTTCCTTGCCGGTCGCGGCTGGCGAGGCGCTGAGTGGGCGACGCTGCATCATGACAGCCTTACCCTGAAAATCCGCGGGGCCCGGAACCGGGCGAAAGCCTTACCCATCACGCGCAACCTGTTCTTCGCCACGCATGGCCGGCGACCACGCTGAAAATTCGCCTCAAATCCATGACGGCGACCAATCGCCGCCGTCACGACGCCACCTTCGAATCGCGAGCCGCCGTAACATTTCTTTTAGCATTTGATATCCTTAACGAAAAGTTAAAAAATGTTGCGCGGCGTGGCAACATGAACGTAGTGCCAAAGCAACCTGAGCGCGATTTCGTTAAAATTGACCGTAGTCCCAAATCTCGACGTCCCATAAAACAGTCCTCCTCGATTCGGCACAAAAAATCAGGCGCAAACTGCCGCGTAACCGCGTACCACGACCGGACATGCGTTCTTCATTCCGTACAATTTTTGATAATGACGCAGGAAAAATAGGCGCGTAATCGTGCGCTCATGACGCAGCGCATTTTTTTCGAGAGATTGCACCGCGCCAAGAAGATCACAAGAAAACGTTGTCGAACGCGAAGCTCGCACGCAGCAGCGCTACAACGCGTTCCCGTGTCGCTTCGGGCGGGGGCGCTTTAGCGGACGCCCTCGCCGGCGACAATGTGCGGGTGGACGACGGCGCGCCGAGGATGCCCCGGGTAAGGGCGCCCAGCGGGGCCGGGCTCCTCAGCGATCGGCGGGAACGAGACGCAGGATGCGACCGTCGGACGCGTCGGTCAGCAGATAGATCATCCCGTCCGGCCCGGAGCGGACGTCGCGAATGCGCTCTTGCAGACCATCGAGCAAGCGTTCCTCGGCGACGATCGACGCGCCCTCGACGGAAAGGCGCGCCAGATGCTGTCCGGCGAGCGCGCCGATGAAGATATCCCCGCGCCATTCGGGGAAGACATCGCCCTCATAGAACGCCATGCCGGAGGGAGCGATGGATGGGTCCCAATAATAGACGGGCTGCTCCATGCCCTCTCGGTGCGTTCCCTCGCCGATCGGCGCGCCGGAGTAGTGGCGGCCATAGGCGATGACGGGCCAGCCGTAGTTGAGCCCGGCCTCGGGAATGTTGATTTCGTCGCCGCCGCGCGCGCCGTGCTCGTTCGTCCAGAGTATTCCGGTCGCGGGCTCGATCGCCGCGCCCTGGATGTTGCGATGACCGATCGACCAGACCTCGGGCGCCCAGCCCTCGCGCGTCTCGGCCGGATTGCCGGGGGGAATCGAGCCGTCCGGATTGATGCGCATCAACGCGCCGATGTGGTTGCCCGGCTCCTGCGCGTCGTCGGACCGGTCGCCCCGATCGCCGGACGAGATGAACAGCGTGCCGTCGGGCGAAAAGGCCAGACGGGCGCCGAAATGACGGCCGCCGGGGGTCGCGGGCTGCTGGCGGAATATCGTCTCTACGTCGTGCAGGGCGAGGCCGTCGCGGTCGAGCCGGGCTCGCGCGACGCTCAGAGCGGCGCCCCCGTCGCGCGCTTCCGCGAAGGCGAGATAGACGAGATTGTTGGTCTCGAAATCAGGGTCGAGCGCGACGTCGAGCATTCCGCCCTGCCCGCTCGCGGCCACGTCGGGCGTGCCGGATAAAGGCTGCGAAAGGGCGCCGTCCGGAGTTGCGATACGGACACGGCCTGGACGCTCGGTCACGAGCATTGCTCTGTCGGGGAGAAAAGCGAGACCCCAGGGATGCACCAGCCCGGACGCGACCGTTTCGACGCGGACGGGACCGTGCTGGGATTCGAATACGTCCGCCAGCGCCGGCGCGCCGGCGGCCAGGAGAATTGCGGTTGCAAGGCCAACGCCGAAAGTCCGGGCAGCCGATATGCGCTCGACGGCGCGTGGCATGGCGTCGACCATGTCGATCTCCTTTGCTCGTTGCTGCGTCGATGTCTTCCACGTCAGGTAACCCCGGCTCGCGCCGTGTCAAGGCGGGCGGTCCGCCAAGCGGCCGGACGGGCGGCTGGACCACCAGCCCGAGAATGTTGCCGGGAACAAAAGCCGCTCCGGCCGGGTTGAGGAAGCGAGGACCGTTCCACCGGACGCTCCGGATCCGAGCGATCGAACGGTCACCGACAGGAGGCGTCGCCATGCAGCATGACCGCGACTTTCGATCTGCGAGCGGCCTCGACGCGCTCTTCGCCGAGGCCGCCTCCGCCGCCACGGATCTCGCACGCGCCGAAATGGCGCTGTTGCGTCGCGAGGTCACTGCAAACATGCAGCGCTTCACGAACGGAATCCTCGCTGCCATCGCCGCCCTGCTTTGTGGTTTCCTCGCGCTTGCGCTCGCGAGCCTCGCCGTCGTCGAGTGGCTGACGCCGGCCCTGGAGTCGCGGGCGCTGGCGTCTCTGGTCACTGCGGCGATGGTGATCGCTATCGCCATTCCCTGCATCCTCTTCGCCCGAGCGCGCCTTTCCAGCGAAATGCTCGATCCGCGCCGAACGCGCCAGTCGCTGGCGGGTTTCGGCTCACAGCTGCGGCGGAGTCTTCGCCGATGAGCGAACCGATCGACGAACTGGAGCGCGACGTCGCATACGCCCGCGATCGCCTCGCCTTCGCGGTGCGGGGGATCGACGCCCGCCTCACCCCGGCCGGCCTCGCAGACGAGGCGGTAACGGGGCTCATGAACGGCGGCGGGCGCAGCGGCGGCCCTTCCGCCGGGCGCTCTCTTGCGATGCTGGCAGGCTATGCGGGCCTGAAACTCGCCCTTGGACGATTGACCGCGCGACGCAAAGCGCGCGCGACGCCCGAAACCGACGATGACACAGGGCGCATGAAGCCCAAGGAGGAAAGAATGTCTGACGACAGGAAAAACGAAAAATCCGACCCCAGCAGCGCCGGTGGCGCGGCGGGAACCTACTCCTCGAACCCTGCCGCCGAGGTCGCGGAGAATATCGCCGAGAACGCGCGCCGCGTCGGGCGACGGGCCGGCTCAGCCGCGTCGGACGTCATGAATGAGGCGAGCGATGCGACGGAGGATGTCGTCGACAACCTTCGCGAGCGGGGCCGTGAGGCCGTCGATGAGGGTCTGCGCCGCGGGCGTCGCGGCTACCAGAGAGTCCGCCGCCATGCCGCCGAAGCCCTGGATGAGACACGCGAGCAGGCGGAACACGCTGCGGATTGGGCGCGCGAAGGTCTGGAAGATGCGGGCGCCTGGGCCGAGGAGTATTATCACGAAGCCGCTGAAATCGGAGCGCGCGGCTACCGCCAGGCGCGCCGTTTCGCGCGCTCGAATCCGCTGGCGGTCGGCGCGATCGGCCTCGTGGCTGGGTTGGTCGTCGGCGTTCTCCTCGCAAGGGGCGGGGGCAACGAACCACTCCCGCCGCGGCGTCGCACGCGCGACGATTACGACCGTGGTTACGATCGCGAACATCGACGCTGAGGGAGCGGATCAGACGGCGAGCGCCGCATCAGCGGCCGGGATTCGAGGCTCGAACGCCTCGGGAAACGCGTCCGCCAGTGCGGCGAGAGCCGTGTCTAGCCGTGACCGCGCATCGGCGATGGCCTCTTGATCAGTCGCGCGGCCATCCTGACGCGCCGACGCCTCTATTTCTTGCAGCAGAGATGCGAGGTCGGTCGCGCCGATATTCACGCTCATCGATTTGAGCGCATGAGCCGCCGAAGCGCAGCCTGCGGCGTCTCCTGAAGCGGCAGCCTGGGCCAATTCCTCGAGAGCGCGCGGGGCGTTTTCGCGATAGAGGCCGACGATCCGAACGAGGAAACCCGCCCCCGCCGAGCCGGCCATCTCGGCGAGTTGCGCCATCGTCTCCTGATCGAGAACCGGCGCGCCCGTCGAATCCGGCGCGGCGTCCGGCTGGGACGCGGAGCCGCGTTGAGCCGACGGCGGCTGATCGGGCGCAGTCGGGCGCTCCGATGCGGGCTCGGACGTCAGGAACGAAGCGAGCATTTCTCCGAGCTTCGGCACGGTGAACGGCTTGTGGAGGATGGCGTCCATCCCCGCGTCGCGCCAGCCCTCGGCGTCCGCGCCGACGACATGCGCGGTGAGAGCGACGATCGGGGTGCGCAGGCGCCCGGCGGCGCTTTCGACGGCGCGGATGCGCCTCGTCGCCTCGTAGCCGTCCATTTCGGGCATCGAAACGTCCATCAGAACGAGATCGTAGCCGCCCTCCCGCGCGGCGGCGAGGGCCTCGCGGCCGTTCGTGACGGTGTCCGGCTCGACGCCGAAGCGCGCCAGCGCCGCAATGGCGACTTCGCGGTTGACCGGGCTGTCGTCGGCCACGAGGATGCGGGCGCGCGAAAATCGGGGCAGCTCGCCTCCGATCGCGGCGGCCGCGACGGAGGGCTCGGCGAGCGGCGCGCCGCTTCGGATCCTGGCGAACAGCGCGCGCGTTTCCTGAGCCGATAGCGGTCGACGCAGCAGCGTGTCAGCAAGACCGCGCGCCAGCGCCTCCTCGCCGACGGGATCGCCGAAAGTCGCCAGCGCGACGACGCCGAGCGCCCGCTGCGGGCGCGTTCCGACCGCGACCAGGTCGTCGGCGTCGGCGAGCCAGTATCCCGGCGGCGGATCGGCGGCGATTTCGGGCTTCGCGGCTGTGTCGATCATCGTGAACCCGCTGGTCTGCGCGAAGGCGGCGAGCGCCTCGCGGGTCGCCGCGCCGCGGGCGCAGAACAGGAGCGGCGCCGGAGCGGCCTCATCCTTGGCCCCCTCCTCGCTTTCCGAGTCGAGTTCGACCAGCGGAACCGAGAAGAAGAAGCGCGAGCCGCGTCCACTCTCGCTCTCGACGCCGATCTCCCCGCCCATGGCCTCGACGAGGCGCTTGCAGATCGACAGGCCGAGCCCCGTTCCGCCGAATTGGCGCGTCGTGGACTGGTCCGCCTGCGAAAAGGCTTCGAAGATCGCGCCGAGCTTGTCGGCGGGGATGCCGATGCCGGTATCCTCGACGCCGACGAGCAAACGGCCGCGATCCGAACTGTCGCGACCGATGCGCACGAGGACGTGGCCATCCTTCGTGAACTTGATCGCGTTGCCGACGAGGTTGGAGACGACCTGCGTCAAGCGGGTCGGATCGCCTGCGACCGCGACGGGCGCTTCCGGCTCGATCACGGCGGCGAGGTCGAGCCCCGCCGAGCGGGCGCGTTCGCCGAAGAGCGCCGTCACGGTGTCGGCGACGTCGCGCAGATCAACGCGCGTCTCCTCGAGCTCAAGCTTGCCGGACTCGACCTTGGCGAAGTCGAGAATGTCGTTGATGATCGAGAGAAGCGACTGTCCCGAACGCGCGATCACCTCGGCGTAGCGCCGCTGCCGCTCTGGCAGTTCCGAACCCGCCAGCAGCTCCGCCATCACGAGCATGCCGTTCATGGGCGTGCGGATCTCGTGACTCATCGTGGCGAGGAAGTCGGACTTCGCCCGGTTCGCTTCCTCGGCGAGGTCCTTGGCCTCGAGAAGATCGCGCGTTCGCGAGGCGACGTCGTCCTCCAGCTGCTCCCTGTGCCTCGCGAGGCGCTCGTCACGCTTGCGGATCTCGCCGATCATGGTGTTGAAACTGAGCGCGAGCTGACCGATCTCGTCGTTGCTCACAACCGGAGCGCGTGCGTCGTAGTTGTGGTTCAGGCGCACGCCTGTCATCGTCTGCGCCAACGCAATCAGCGGCCGCGTGATCTGCCGCTGCATTCGGATCGAGATGCCGAGCCCGATCAGGACCGCGAGGACGACCGTCAACAATCCCATCAAAATCTGCTCGACAAGGCGCTCGCGAAGTTCGCCGGTGTCGCTCACGAGGGTGATCTCACCGACGCGGCTGCCGCTGGACACCACGGGCGTCCGCACGAGCACGGAGCTGCTGCGCGCCAGCGCGAGCGGCGAGAACGCGATGCCTTCGCCGATGTCGAGATCGCCGTCGAGACGAACGCCGTCTCCGAGTTCGGCGATCAAGACGCCTTGTTCATCGCGCACGGCCGCGTAGGTGAGGGTCGGCACGCGGGCGATCGCTCTGATGGCCTGAAGCACGGCATGACGGTCTCGCGCCTCGATGGCCTGCGCCGCGGCCGAACCGAAGACTTGCGAAGCGACGATGAGCTCGCTGCGCTTCTGCGATCCGTAACGCTCGATTTCCCGCCAGAGACCGACGCCGGAGCCGATCAACAGGCCCACCCCGACGGCGATCAGCACCAGGCGGCCGATCTTCCAGTTGATGGAACGCTGCTTTTTCACGCGAGGCCCTGTATCGGCGAGAATCCTCGCAATATCGCAGGGAGACGTAAGCAATCGCTTAAGGGCTGCAAAATTTTATTAACCGCGGCGGTTAGGGCGACAATAACATTTGGGGTTGTATTGAAAAGATCCAACAGGGATTCCGTGATGCTCCTCGGTCGCTCAAACGACGGATACATTTACCTCTTTACGGATCCGGTGCGCGTGCTCGCCGTGGACGACGACCCGATCATGCGCGAGTTCGCGGTCGCCCAGCTTTCCCATCCAGGCGGCGAGATCGTCACGGCGTTCGACGGCCAGGACGCCTGGCAGAAGCTGCAATCCGACGAGCGTGGTTTCGATCTGGTCATCAGCGACCTCGAGATGCCGCGCATGACGGGTTTCAACCTGTGCGAGGAGATCCGCGCCGATGCGCGTTTCCGCGACCTGCCCGTCGTCGTGATCACCGGCCGGGACGACACTTTCGCCATCGACCGCGCCTATGAAGTCGGCGCGACGTCGTTCGTCGCCAAGCCCGTCAACTGGCGCCTGCTCGGCTATCAGCTCCGTTACGTCCTGCGCGCGTGCAGGACGGAGCACGGCGGCAGCTCGGCTCCGCCCAGTGCGATCGCAGCCCCGCCGGCGCAGGCTGCGCCGCACGACCTGCTACCGGCGCTATCGCGCGAAGCCTATAAACATATCGCCGCCATCGAGCACGCCGCCCGCGGGCTCAATGGCCCGTCCGCCGAGGATCTTCTCGAAACGGTCGAGGAGCTTGCCCGGATGCTCAAGCGCGCCACGTCGATCGCGGATGTCGCGGCGGGCGCGATCGCGGAAACGAGCGAGGAAATCTCGCTCGCCGGCCTCCTGAACGAGCGCGCTCGGACGGCCGAATCGGCGGCGTCTGCGCGCAACGTCGCCATCGCCCTCGAACGGCCTCCCGCCCTTTGGCGCATCGAAGGAGACCGCCGCCTGCTCACCCAGGCGCTCGATCTGCTGATCGGAAAAATGGCGGCCAGCGCGGATGAGGGCTCGACGCTGCGCGTCAGCGCTGCGGCCGCCAGCGAGGCCGCCGATGGGCGAGCCGGTTTCGAAATCATCATGTCCGCGCAGGGTCGTCCTCTGCCGGAAGACCTCGACGGGGCGCTCTTGCTTCGGATCGTCGAGGCTCATGCCGGCGAATTGACGATCCGCCGCACGGCCGCCGCAGAAACGCAGGCGCACCTCGTTCTGCCAGCGGCGCGCCCGACGAAACAGCCGATAGCCAAATTAACGATAGCAGGTTTCGCATGACCTCCAGCACCCGCACCCCTCCCGACCTTGCCATCGGACAAACGAACCAAGAGCCTCGCGGCGACGTCGTCGCAACGTTCGCGCATCGATTTTCGAGAAGCCGATCGGGCGGCATCGCGGTGGTGTTCTCGCTGGCGCTCGTCCCGCTGCTCGGATGCGTCGCGCTCGCGGTCGATGTCAGCACGTGGTACTCGGCGCGCACGGAAATGCAGAAAATCGCCGACGGCGCGGCGATCGCCGCGGCCCGCGAGTTGCGCGTGGGCTTCGCCTCACCTTCTCAAGTCGAGGCCGCCGCGCGCGCCTACGCCCAGGCCGCCCTGCATTACGGAGCGAAATCGGCGCGGGACGCCACGATCGTGGCGCAGGTATCGGCGGATCGCGACGCCGTCAGGGTCTCCGTCGCAAGCAGCCTTTCCCCCGTCTTCTCCCGCATCGTCTATAGCGGCCTCGCCAACGTGGAAGTCTCTTCGACCGCGCGACTGTCGGGCAGCGCCCCCATCTGCATGATCGGGACGAGGCCCAGAGGGCGAGGAGTGTTGAAGATGGAGGACACATCCTATCTTGATGCAGGCGGCTGCGGCATCTACGCGAATTCGACGCATCGGCACAGCCTCTATCTGAAAGATTCCTCCGTTGTTATGGCTAGTCTCATCTGCTCGGCGGGCGGCGTGCGCCTCAGAGGCGGGAGAGCCAGCCCAACGCCGCAGACCGATTGCCCCTCGGTCGGCGATCCACTCGCGCCGCGCATCGAGGCGGTCAAGGCGACCCTCGGCCAGCCATGCGGAGATTCCGATGGCATATTGAGAATCACGGGCAACACGACGCTGAACCCTGGGAACTACTGTGGCGGAATCGAGATCGTCAACGGCGCGACGGTGAGATTCCAGTCGGGAAACTACATCATCGGAGGCGACGGCCTTACCGTGAAGGATAACGGGAGCATCATGGGCGAGTACGTCAGCATGCTGTTCGTGAATGGCGCTGCGTTCGATCTGAAGCAGGATTCGTCCATCCGGCTTTCGGCAAACCGTGACGGCGTGCTCGCAGGTATCCTGTTCATGCAGTATCCATACGCCGGAGCCGCCGACGATGATGACGACGACGACGTTCACGCCAACATCAACATCAACATCAACATCGACGTCAAAGCCAAAGGCCGGTTCAGGATCTCCAGCAACGACGCGCGCGAACTTCTCGGGACGATTTACATCCCCTATGGCCGTTTCCAGGTCGACGCAGAGAGGCCGGTGGCGGGCGAATCCGCCTATACGGTCATCGTGGCCAACAGGGTCGAGATCTCGGACAAGGCCCGCCTGACGCTGAATATCGACTATGCGGCGACCGATGTCCCGGTGCCCGAGGGCATCGGACCGAACTCTCCGGTGAACATCGCCTACTGACGGACGCGGCGCGAACCGCCGCCTTCCTCACCCGCCGGCCTCAGCCGACGAGCTTGCCGGCGCGGGAATCGTGGCGCGCGACGCGAGCCAGCAGATACTCGATCTCGGAGCGCGCGGCCGGGGTTATGGCGGAGCCCGGCTTGCGCTGGGCGTCCGAGGCGATGATCCCGCGCCGCTTCATCACGTATTTGCGCACGGCGAGGCCGACGCCGAGCTGCTGCTCGTAGCGGATCATCGGCAAATGGGCGTCGAACAGGTCATGCGCGTCGTCGCGTTTGCCAGCCGCCGACATGTTGACGACATCGACGAGCATGTCGAGGAAGGCGTATCCCGTCATCGCGCCGTCTGCGCCGCGCTCCATCTCGAAATCGATGAACATGCCGCCATTGCCGCACAGAATGGAGATATGGCGCATCGAGCCCTCCTGCTCGAAGCGGCGGAGCGCCGAGATCTTCTCGAGTCCGGGCCAATCCTCGTGCTTGAGCATGACGACGGACGGGTTGTCCTCGACGATCCGGCGGATGACGCCGGGCGTCATCACGACGCCGAGCGTGAGCGGATAATCCTGCACCACGACGGGAATGTCGGTCCCGATCGCCTCGATGGCCTGGGCGTAATACGTCACGATCTGGTCGTCGGTCTTGAGCGAGGGCGCCGGCGCGATCATCACGCCGGCGGCTCCCGCCTCCATCGACGCGCGCGACAGGGCCCGCATCGCAGCGAAGCCCGGCGAGGAAACGCCGACCACGATTTTCGCCGCGCCGGCGCGGCGGATCACGCGCTTCGCCACGTCGAGCGCTTCAGACGCATCGAGCTTGGGCGCCTCGCCCATGATGCCGAGCACCGTGATCCCCGTGCAGCCGGCCTCCAGATAGAAATCGGTCATCGAATCGACCGAGGCCTCGTCAATGCGGCCGTCGGGATGGAAGGGGGTCGGCGCGATGGCGTAGACGCCCATGGCGTTCGCGTCGATCATGGATGGGCGCTCCCTGCTGTGTCTCTGGCGCGCGCTGCGGGCGGCGACTTGGGCTTTTGTTAGGCTCCGCCGCTGGCGGGCGCAACCTCGGCTCGCCCCAAGGGGATTTGCGAGAAATCGCCGCCGGCGCCCATCAGCGCAGAGACGCGGGATCATTTTTCGTGTTTATGCCCAAGCGTCAGGCTTGCGGTCCGGGCGCGGCCCGTGCTCCCTAGGCGCTCCATCGTTTCGATGCGCACACGCGCTGCTTGCCTTCTCGAGGTCTGTCCATGTCCCGTATCGTCTTCGTCAACGGCGCCTTCGTCCCCTACGAGGAGGCGAGCGTTCCGATCATGGATCGCGGCTTCCTGTTCGCGGACGGCATCTACGACGTCGCGGCGGTGATCGACGGCAAGCTCGTGGACAACGAGGCGCATCTCGCCCGCTTGGTGCGTTGCCTTCGCGATATCGGGATCGAGAGCCCCTACACGATCGAGGAATGGACCCGGCACGAGGAGGAGCTCGTCACGCGCAACGGCCTCTCGGAGGGGCTTGTCTACATGCAGGTCACGCGCGGCGTCTTCGAGCGCGACTTCGCGTTTCCGCCGGAGAGCGTCAAACCCACCGTCGTGATGTTCACGCAAGCCAAGAGCATCGCCAGCTCGAAGCTCGCCAAGACCGGAGCGGGCGTCATCACAACGCCGGACCTGCGCTGGAAGCGCCGCGACATCAAGTCGATCGCGCTGCTGGCTCAGGTATTGGCCAAGCAGGAAGCGGTGCGGGCGGGGGTGGCCGAGGCCTGGATGGTCGAGGAGGACGGCTATGTTACGGAAGGCGCGTCCTCGACGGCCTTCATCATCACCAGGGACGGGCGCATCGTCACGCGCCCGCTCTCGAACGCGATTCTGCCCGGGATCACCCGCCGCGCCGTGATGCGTCTCGCGGAAGAGCAGGGGCTGGCGGTCGAGGAGCGGCTCTTTACCGTCGCCGAGGCCCAGGACGCCGCCGAGGCCTTCTTCACGTCGGCTTCCGCCTTCGTCATGCCCGCCGTCACGATCGACGGAAAACCTGTCGGCGACGGCAAGCCCGGGCCGCTGACGAAGCGCCTGCGCGCGCTCTATCTGGACATGGCGGCGGCGAGCAACTCGGGGAACATGCGCTGATGGCGAGGATCGTCAAAGTCGCGGCCGCGCAGCTCGGCCCTATCCAACTCGCCGATGACCGGGCCTCCGTCGTCGCGCGCATGATCGCCCTGATGGACGAAGCGGCGACGCAAGGCGCCGATCTCATCGTCTATCCGGAACTCGCCCTCACCACGTTCTTCCCGCGCTGGCACCACAAGGACCGCGCCGAGGCCGACCAATGGTTCGAGCGCGAGATGCCCGGCCCGGAGACGCAACCGCTGTTCGACCGCGCGCGCGGACACGGCATGGCCATGTCCTTCGGCTACGCCGAGCTGACGCCGGAAGGCCGCCACTACAACACGTCGATCCTCGTCGACAAGGAAGGGGCGATCGTCGGCAAATACCGCAAGATCCACCTGCCGGGCCACGAGGAATTCGATACCGAACGCGCCTTCCAGCATCTCGAGAAGCGCTATTTCGAGCCCGGCGACCTCGGCTTTCCCGTCTGGCGCATGCTCGGCGGCGTGTTCGGGATGTGCATCTGCAACGACCGCCGCTGGCCCGAGACCTACCGCGTCATGGGGCTTCAGGGCGTGGAGATGGTCGTGCTCGGCTACAACACCCCGTCCGTCAACTCGCAGATGGGCGAGGAGCGCATGGACAGCCGCCTCTTCCACCATCGCCTGTCGGTGCAGGCGGGCGCCTACCAGAACGCGACCTGGGTCGTGGCGGTGGCGAAGGCCGGCGAGGAGGACGGGCATCATCTGATGGGCGGAACGATGATCGTCGATCCCAACGGTTTCATCGCGGCCGAACTTCCCGGCGAGGATGACGGCGTGATCGTCCACGCCTGCGACCTCGACGCGACGCGCTTCGGCAAGGAGACGATTTTCGATTTCGCGCGCCACCGGCGCATCGAGCACTACGGCCTGATCACGCAGCGCACGGGCGCCGAACCGCCCCCGTGAGGGGGCGGCCCCGGGTTCAGGCGAAGAGTCTTTCGCCTTCCAGCCCCTCGTAGAGCTGCGCGACTTCTTCGGCGTAACCGTTGAACAGCATGGTGGGCCGCGTCTCGTTCGAGCCGATCATCCGCTCCGTGGCCTGGCTCCAGCGCGGGTGCGGGACGTCCGGGTTCACATTCGCCCAGAAGCCGTATTCCTGGGCGGCGAGCTCCTCCCAGAAGGACACCGGGCGCTCCTCGGTGAAGCTGATCTTCACGATCGACTTGACGCATTTGAACCCGTATTTCCAAGGCGTGATGAGTCGCAAGGGAGCGCCGAACTGGTTGGCGATCGGCTTGCCGTAGACGCCCGTCACCATAAGGGTCAGATCGTTCGTCGCCTCGGCGATTGTGAGCCCTTCCGTATAGGGCCAGGGATACCAGCTCTGACGCTGCCCTACGGCGACCACCGGGTCCTGGAAAGTCTGCATCACGACGTATTTCGCAGAGGAAAGCGGTCGCGCCATCGACACGAGATCCGCCATGCGGAAACCCGTCCAGGGCACGGCCATCGCCCAAGCCTCGACGCAACGGAAGCGATAAAGCCGCTCCTCGAGCGTCATGCGACGGATCAACGTGTCGATGTCGATCTCCATCGGCTCCTCGACAAGCCCGTCGATCGACAACATCCACGGTCGCGTCCTCAGCGCCTGCGCCTCGGCGGCGACGCGTTTGGAGGAGCCGAACTCGTAAAAATTGTTATAGTTGGAGGCGACCGTTTCGTCGGTGACGGCGCGGTCCAGCGTGAAAGCCTCGTTGCGCGCCGCCGGATACAAATCGAGCGTCTGATCGGTTTCCTGCGCCACGAATATCTCTTCGTCGTCGCCCGCGCCGAAGATTCCCGCCCCGAACACCCCGGCGCCAATCGCGCCGGCGCCGACGACGCCGGCGCCGATCATCAGATTGCGTCGATTGAAGAAAACGTGTTCGGGCGTCGCCGCGCTCTCCGGCAGCTCCCACCTGCGCTTCTTCTTGATGAACATCGCGTTCTCTCCTGCGCCGTCTCTCAAACGTAAGACGTAAGAGGAAGATGGCGCAGCCGGCGCGACGCGCAAGCGCGAAACGACGAAAGCCGGGTTGTTCTCACGCATTCGTCATCGCAAGACAACCACGAAGAAGGCCGCGCGACCATTCGGGCGCGGCCTTCTCAAAATCCGCTGCGTGCGGCGCGGGTCAGAGGCCGAGCTTTTTCTTTCGCTGGGCGAGCGTGCGCAGGCGCAGCGCGTTGAGCTTGATGAAGCCTTCCGCGTCGCGGTGGTCATAGGCGACGGCGCCCTCCTCGAAGGTCACGAGATCCTGATCATAGAGCGAATAGGGGCTCGTGCGGCCGATGACGATGACGTTGCCCTTGTAGAGCTTGAGGCGAACCTCGCCGGTCACGAATTCCTGGCTGTTGTCGATCAGTCCCTGCAAGAGCTCGCGCTCGGGCGAGAACCAGAAGCCGTTATAGATCAGCTCGGCGTAGCGCGGCATCAGCTCATCCTTGAGATGGGCCGCGCCGCGGTCGAGCGTGATCGATTCGATGGCGCGGTGCGCGGTGATCAGGATCGTGCCGCCCGGCGTCTCGTACATGCCGCGGCTCTTCATGCCGACGAAGCGATTCTCGACCAGATCGAGCCGGCCGATTCCGTTTTCGCGGCCGAGCGTGTTGAGGCGCTCGAGGATCGTCGCGGGCGACAGCTTCTGTCCGTCGATCGAGACGGCGTCGCCCTTCTCGAAGCCGATCGTGATCACCGTCGGCTTGTCCGGCGCCTCTTCCGGGCCGATCGTGCGCGAATAGACGTAATCGGGCACCTCATCGGCGGGATCCTCCAGCACCTTGCCCTCAGAGGAGGTGTGCAGAAGGTTGGCGTCGACCGAGAACGGCGCCTCGCCGCGCTTGTCCTTGGCGATCGGGATCTGGTTCGCCTCGGCGAACTCGATGAGTTTGGTGCGTGAAAGGAGATCCCATTCGCGCCACGGCGCGATAACCGTGACGTCGGGCTTGAGCGCGTAATAGGAAAGTTCGAAGCGGACCTGGTCGTTGCCCTTGCCGGTGGCGCCGTGCGCGACGGCGTCGGCCCCTACCCGCTCGGCGATCTCGATCTGCTTCTTGGAGATCAGCGGGCGCGCGATGGAGGTGCCCAGCAGATACACGCCCTCGTACTGGGCGTTGGCGCGGAACATCGGGAAAACGTAATCGCGCACGAATTCCTCGCGCAGATCCTCGATAAAGATATTCTCGTCCTTGATCCCGAGAAGCTGCGCCTTCTTGCGGGCCGGCTCCAGCTCCTCGCCCTGCCCCAGATCGGCGGTGAAGGTGACCACCTCGCAGCCATAGGTCGTCTGGAGCCACTTGAGGATGATCGAGGTGTCGAGGCCGCCGGAATAGGCCAGCACCACTTTCTTCACACGCTTTTCGGTCATGGACGGTCTCGATCTTTTTTTCGCCGACATGCATCGGGAGGGTGAGTTTGCGCGTTTATAAGCCGAACGCCGTCGCACGCAACCGACTTGCAGGAGGGAGCGGAAGCGGCGATGTTGACCCTGCGAAGATGAAGGAAGCCCTGATGGCCCGACTTCCCGTTATCGAGTTCTGGTACGAGTTCGCCTCCACATATTCCTATCTTTCGGCGATGCGGATCGAGGACGCGGCGACGGCGGCGGGGGTCGATATCCGCTGGCGGCCATTCCTGCTCGGGCCGATCTTCTCCACGCAGGGGTGGAACACTTCGCCGTTCAACATCTATCCCGCGAAGGGGCGCTACATGTGGCGCGACATGGAGCGAGAGGCGGCGCGCACCGGCCTTCGACTGCGGCGGCCGGCGCCCTTTCCGCAGAACAGCCTGACGGCGACGCGCGTGGCGCTGCTCGGCGCGGACGAGCCCTGGGGCCCGACCTTCTCCCGCGCAGTCTTCGACAAGGCCTTCGGCGAGGGTCTTTCCATCGAGGAGCCGTCCGCGATCCGCGACCTCGTCGCGCTGGTGGGGCTCGACTCGGACTCGATCATGCGCAACGCCACGGCGGAGGCCAACAAGACTCGCCTTCGCGCCGTCACCGAGGAGGCCCGGTCTCGGGGATTGTTCGGCGCGCCGACCTTCTTCACCGAGGACGGCGAAATGTTCTGGGGCAACGACAGGCTCGATCAGGCTCTCGCCTGGGCGACGGGAGATCGCCCCTCGGGCGTACGTTGAAATAGAAGTATTTTTCGCATTTTTAAGAAGATTTACGCTGAGAGTCATGTATCGGCGCAATCGATCGCATCCTGACTATTCCCTGAATTTCGCCCGCGTCTTCATCGGATTTGTTTCCCGAATAACGGGAAAGTAAATACGCTTAACTCGATATTCTTGCTCGACCGGCAAAGTCTGAAACGCAGGATAGAGGCGCCCATCGGAGCTTCGATTGCGCGCCCAGCTTCAATCCGCCCTGGCGGGTTTACGCGACCGTCTGCGCCAGCCGGCGACGCCGCCGCTCGGTTACCGTGTCGGCGCGCCGCCCTCGCCTTCGAGCTGATCGAGTCGATCTTTCTCGACGACGACCCCGAAATCGTGCGCGATATCGCTTCCGTGAAGGAGCTGGGCATCGAGATCGACGATTTCGGCACGGGCTACGCCTTCGCGCGCCCGATGCCGGCCGCAGAACTCTCCGAATTCGTCCGTGCCCAGCAATGGCGGATCGGCGGTCTTAGGGGCGTTGCAAGCGCGGCCGGCGCCCTCGGGCGGGCGCGTCAAACGCGTCAAAAAAGTCGGCTGACCTCGGCGCGCTCGTCGGCCGCCTTCGGCGCTTCGCGGCGACATCGCTCCGAACAATAGCGGACGTTCTCCCAGTCGCGCTCCCATTTCCTGCGCCATGCGAATGGCCGCTTGCAGACCGGGCAGGTCTTCGTCGGCAGTTCGGACTTCTCGCGCATCTTCACGGCGCAGGCTCCTGCGGCGCGGGCCTTACGGCGCGCGCCCGCCGTAGAGCCGCGCGGCGTCGTCGCGGAAAGCGCGGCGGGATTCGTCGCGCGTGTAGAACATATGGCCGCCGGGATAGTTTTCGAGCCTCACCCGGCCGTCGAAATCGCGCACCTGGCGCAGGACCAGCGCACTCTCGAAATAGGGGGTTACGAGGTCGGTGTACCCATGGACGACGAGCAGCTGGAAATCACCGTCGAGGGCCATGACGCGCCGAAGGGCGCTCACCGCTTCCGGCTGCGAGCGCCCCCTGCCCCAGCTCCAGGCGCGGCTGACGCCGGAATTGAGCAGGATATAGCGCCTCGACGGGCTCCATGAGAGCTTCTCGCCGTAGAGAGCGAGCATGCCGCTCGTCAGCGGCGCCGTCAGACCGTCGAGCACGGGATCTGCGGCCCGCACGAAGCCGGAAGCCGGCGCCGGATCGCCCGCCGTCACGCCGGCGTCGTAGAGACTGGCGATCGCATCGTCGTCGCGGGCGATCTCACGAGCGAAAAGCTGCATGTCGATACGCCCCGCGCGGCGACGGACGAGATCCGGATCGAGACCGGTCAGCGACGCGACGCGCTCGCTCGCCCGCGCCAGCGCCTCGTCGTCGCTCAGGCCGCGCATCAGGTCGGCGAGGTATTCGCCGGCCGCGTATTCCTCGACCTCGGCAAGCGCTTCACGAGAAAAGCCCCCTCGCCGCTCCATCGCCGCCGCCGCGAGCGAGGGCAGGAGCGAGACCTTCGGCAGGGGCGCGTAATCGGGCTGCTCGCGCCAGCCGAAATCGAGGACCGGCGAGAGAAGGGTCATGCCCGCAAGCGCCAGCCCGTAATCGGTCTGCAGCGACTCGGCGAGAAGCGGGCCGCGAAACCCGCCATAGCTCTCGCCGACGAAATATTTCGGCGATCCGACGCGGCCATTCTCGACCAGCCAGCGATAGACGAACTCGGAAAGCGCCTCGATGTCGCCGTCGATCGACAGAAATTGGTTGCGCAATGCGCCGCTGGTGTTCGCAAGGCGGCTGAACCCCGTGCCGACCGGATCGACGAAGACGAGATCGGTGAAGGCGAGCCACGTCTCGGCGTTGTCGACGAGATCGACGGATTGCGAGGGCGTGATGGTCTCGAGCCCCACAGGCAGGCGCCACGGGCCGAGCGCGCCGATATTGAGATAGGCGGAGGCCGCGCCCGGCCCGCCGTTCACGGCGAAGGTGATCGGGCGACGCGCGCCGTCGTCGCCGTCGCCGTCGCGGAGATAGGCGACATAGGCGATGTCGGCGCGCGCGGCGCCCGCGTCGTCGACGAGGCGGATCGAGCCGGCGGTCGCCGTGAAGGCGAGCGGCCCCTCCTCCGTCTCGACCGTGTGACTCGTTGAGACCGCAGCCGGCAGCGGATCGCGCGCCGAAGCCTGCTCACGCGCCGAGGACTGCTCGCGCCCGCCTTCCTGCTGTTGCGCGCTGGCTGGCGGCGGCGCGCCAAGCGGCGCGAACGCGAGCGTCAGGGCGGCGAAGAATAGCAGGGCGGTGGCGAACTGGCGCATGGGGGTCTCCCTCCGGAATGACGGCTGGATGCGAAACTAGGGCGGGATCGGGTCGCGGACGTGGCGGCGGGCCAGCGCCTCACGCCATTTTGTTCCAGCGTCCTCGCTCGTCCTGGCGCCAGTAGGTCGCCTCATGCCCGGCCGCCTTGACGGCGCGCCACTGTTCGCGAGCGCCCGCGAGCGCCGCATCGTCCTCACCGTCGAAGATGATCACGATGCGCGCGTAGCTCTGCGCGTCGGGCGGCGTCTGCGCGCCGTCGACGAGAAAGCGGATCTGCGCGCCGTTGGGATTGGCGGCGTCGCGGGCGAGCGCGACCGCATTCATCGCTGCGTCGGGCTCGTCGGCGAGGCCGTGGGTGATGAAGCTCTGCTCGTCGTAGGTCCACAGATGATCGTCGAGGGCGGCGAGGCGCTCGGCGTCGCCCGCCTGGACGACCGCCTTCCAGCCGCGCTCCAGCGACTTCTCCAGGAGCGTCGGCAGCACCTTTTCCAAGGGCTGTCCCTGCAGATGATAGAACAGGACTTCCGTCATGCGCCCTGTATGGCGCGCGCGACAGCGCGCCGCAAGCGCGGCCAGCGGATGTCGCGGCCGGACGCGAGGCCCGACCGCTCGCGCGTCAGAGCGCCTTGACGATCTCGTCGACCATCTTCTTGGCGTCGCCGAAGAGCATCATCGTATTGTCGCGGAAGAACAGTTCGTTCTCGACGCCGGCATATCCCGAACCCATGCCGCGCTTGATGAAGAGCACGGTCTTCGCCTTATCGACGTCGAGGATCGGCATGCCGAAGATCGGCGATTGCGGATCGGTCTTCGCCGAGGGGTTGGTCACGTCGTTGGCGCCGATGACGAAGGCGACATCGGCCTGGGCGAATTCGCCGTTGATGTCCTCGAGCTCGAAAACCTCGTCATAGGGCACGTTCGCTTCCGCCAGCAGCACGTTCATATGACCCGGCATGCGGCCGGCGACCGGATGGATGGCGTATTTGACCTCGACGCCTTCATCCTTGAGCAATTCCGCCATCTCGCGCAGCGTGTGCTGCGCCTGCGCGACGGCCATGCCGTATCCCGGCACGATGATCACCTTGGCCGCGTTCTTCATGATGAAGGCCGCATCGTCCGCCGAGCCCTGCTTGACAGGCCGCGTGTCGGCCGCGCCGGCGGCCGCGCCGTCCGTCTCGCCGCCGAAGCCGCCGAGGATCACGGAGATGAACGAGCGGTTCATCCCCTTGCACATGATGTAGGACAGGATCGCGCCGGAGGACCCGACGAGAGCGCCGGTGATGATCAGCGCGAGGTTGCCGAGCGTGAAGCCGATGCCAGCGGCCGCCCAGCCCGAATAGGAGTTCAGCATCGACACGACGACCGGCATGTCCGCGCCGCCGATGGGGATGATGAGCAGGATTCCGAGCGCCAGCGCGATGATCACGATCAGCCAGAAGGCCATCGCGCTCTCGGTGGCGACGAAGACCGCCATCAGCACCACGACCGCCCCGGCGAGGCTCGCATTGATGACATGGCGGGAGGGCAGCATGATCGGCTTGCCGGACATGCGTCCGTCCAGCTTCAGGAAGGCGATGACCGATCCCGTGTAGGTGATCGCGCCGATCGCGGCCCCGATCCCCATCTCGAACAGGGTCACGCCGCCGATGCCGCCACGCGGGCCGAGATCGAAGGCGAGCGGCGCGTAAAGCGCGGCCGCAGCCACGAGCACCGCCGCCATGCCGACGAGCGAGTGAAAGGCGGCGACGAGCTGCGGCATGGCCGTCATCGGCACGCGTCTGGCGATGACCGCGCCCGTGCTGCCGCCTATCGCGATGCCGACGATCACGAGCAGCCAGCCTCCCAGCGAGGGATTGGCGTAGACAAGCGTCGTCGCGACGGCGAGGCCCATGCCGATCATGCCGAACATGTTGCCCTGACGGGACGTGGTCGGATGGGAAAGGCCGCGCAGCGCCAGGATGAAGAGCACGCCCGAGACGAGATAGAGCAGGTTGGCGACGTTGGAGCTCATCGTCTCAACCCTTCTTCTTGTACATGGCGAGCATGCGCTGAGTGACGAGGAAGCCGCCGAATATGTTCACCGAGGCCATGACGAGCGCGAGGAAGCCCAATACCTGGGCGCCCATCCCCGCGCCGCTGTCCGTGAGCGCGCTCGCCGCCGGCATTCCGACCGCGAGCAGCGCGCCGACCACGATCACCGAGGAAATCGCGTTCGTGACCGACATCAGGGGCGTGTGCAGCGCGGGCGTGACAGCCCAGACCACGTAATAGCCCACGAAGATCGCGAGCACGAAGATCGCGAGGCGGAAGACCGTCGGATCGACGCCGCCGCCGGTCGCGGAAGCGAGGGTGAGCGCGATCGATTCGGCGTAGGCCTCGGCTGCGCTAGCGGCCTCGCGCGCGGCCTCCGCGGCCGCTTCGGCGCGCTCCAGCGCCTGTTCGGGAGTGAGGTTCGACATCGTGTCCCCCGTTGCGATGCTTGCGCCGGCGTCAGGCGGCGGGCTGGAAATTCGGATGCACGACGGAGCCGTCGCGCGTGAGCAGCGTCGCTTTCACGAGCTCGTCGTCCCAGTTCACGGCGAGCGTCTTCTCGTCCTTGTTCACCAGCGTCTCGACGAAGGCGTAGAGGTTCTTGGCGTAGAGCGCCGAGGCGCTCGCCGCGATGCGGCCTGGGACATTGAGGTGTCCGACGATCTTCACGCCCTGATGCTCGACCACTTCACCGGCCTTGGAGAGCTCGCAATTGCCGCCGCGCTCGACCGCGAGATCGACGATGACGGAGCCGGCCTTCATCGATTCGACCATGGCCTTGGTCACAAGCACCGGAGCCGGGCGACCAGGGATCAGCGCGGTGGTGATCACCATGTCCTGCTTGGCGATGTGGGAGGCGACGAGTTCGGCCTGCTTGGCCTTGTATTCCGCCGACATCTCCTTGGCGTATCCGGCCGCCGTCTCGGCCTGCCTGAACTCGTCGTCCTCGACGGCGACGAATTTGGCGCCGAGACTTTGCACCTGCTCCTTGACGGCGGGGCGCACGTCGGTCGCGGAGACGACGGCCCCGAGGCGACGCGCGGTCGCGATGGCCTGAAGCCCCGCAACGCCTGCGCCCATCACGAAGGCGCGGGCGGCGGGAATGGTTCCGGCGGCCGTCATCATCATCGGCATGGCGCGGCCGTATTCGGCGGCGGCGTCGAGGACGGCGCGATAGCCGGCGAGGTTGGCCTGGCTCGAGAGCACGTCCATGGTCTGCGCGCGCGTGATGCGCGGCATCAGCTCCATGGAAAAGGCGGCAAGTCCCTTGGCGGCGATGGCCTCAAGGGCGTCTCGCGCCCCGTAGGGGTCCATGATCGCGACGAGAATCGCGCCTGGTTTGAACAGGCCGAGGCGCGAGGCCTCCGGGCGGCGAACCAGCAGAACGATGTCGGCGTCGCCCGCGGCGTTCTCGGCATTGGCGACGATGCTCGCCCCGGCGGCCTCGAAATCGGCGTCGGTCACGCCCGATCCGAGACCTGCGCCGGATTGAATGGCGACTTCGGCGCCGAGCGCCTTGAATTTCTTCACTGTCTCCGGCGACGCGGCCACGCGGCGCTCGTTGGCGTCGGTTTCCGTCAAAACGGCGATACGCATGCCTTGCCCCCCGGTCGTTCGTTCGGCGCGAGCGGCGGCGCCGCCCGTCGCGAAAGCGCTCGAGGCGCCGTTCACATGACGATGAAGCTGAGCGTCATCAGACCGAGCACGGCGGCCGAGGCTTTCCAGCTGACCGAGCGTGACACCGCGCCGACCGCGCCGGCGACGCCGGAGAGCACGACGAAGAATATGGCGGTGAGCCAGGCGCCCTTCACGCCGCCCATGGCCAGCGCGAGCACCCAGCAGGCGACCACGAGCGTGGATATCGTGGTGAACTCGATGAACCCGTCATAGGTCTTCTCGTGGGTCTCGCTGTCCATTTCGGGGCTGTAGCCGTCGCCGGGCTGACGGTCGCTTTGCGCCATGATCGCCGTGTCCTGTGTTTCCCAGAGTTGATTGGTTCGCGTTTAGCCCAACGCGGCGCGCACCGCAACGCTCTGATGACTCCCGGCCATGCTTTCCACGCAAAGCGCAGGCGGCTCAGGCGACCGGTGGCGTCAGTCCGGCCTTCGCGAGAGCCGCGGCCTGACGCTCCGCGAGGCTTTCCAGGTCGAAACGGGCGATCTCCGCCTCGAAAAGCTCGTGATAGTTCAGTTCAGAGCGCAGATGCAGGAACACCGCGCCGAGCCCGATCGCGGCGCGGTCCATGAAGACGAATTCGCGCGGCACGGTCACCGGCCCCTTCTCCTTGAGCGCCTTGTGCACCTGAAAGGCCTGCCTGCGCCCGTATTCGCCGGGCTTGATTCCGTCGGCGATGGTGCGCACGCGGTCTTCCAGCAACGGCCCGTAGATGAATCGCGCCCAGATGTTGAGGATGTCGATCAACTCGTTCGAGAGCTTCTTGAACCCCCAGGTCTCGTAAGCGTGGACCGTGCGCGCTCGGTCGTCCTCGCGCAGGCCGTGATAGAGATCGACGACGCCGCCCACGAATTTCGGCGGGAAGATGCGGATGCAGCCGTAATCGAGCAGGTTGATGCCCTGCGGCTCCCCGCCCTCGTCGAAGACGGTGTAATTGCCCAGATGCGGATCGCCATGGATGACCGCCGCCTGGCTGAACGGGTGCCACCAGGCCTTGAACATCGCGATGGCGAGGCGGTTGCGGATCTCGACGGACGAGTCCTTGAAATCGAGGATGGGCCGACCCTCGAGCCAGGAGAGCGTCAGCAGGCGGCGGGTGGACAATTCGTCGACGACCTTCGGCACACGCACCGCGTCCACGTCGCGCAGGGCGTTCTCGTAGAGCGCCGCATGGCGCGCCTCGCGCACGTAATCGAGCTCCTCGCGCACCCGGTCGCCGATCTCCTGCGCGATCTCGCGCGTGTCGATGGCGGGGTCCATCCTGCGATGGACGGCGAAGACGAGGTCGAGCTGCTTGAGATCGGCCTCCACGGCCGATTGCATGTCGGGATATTGCAGCTTGCAGGCGAGTGGCGCGCCATCGAGGCCGGTCGCGCGGTGAACCTGCCCGAGCGAGGCGGCGGCGGCGGGCTTCAGGTCGAATTCGGCGAAACGCTTGCGCCAGTCGGGACCGAGCTCCGCCTGCATGCGGCGCTTGACGAAGGCCGCGCCCATGGGCGGCGCCTCCGATTGCAGCTTCTGGAGCTCGGCGGCGTATTCCGGCGGCAGCGCCTCGGGAATCGTGGCGAGCAGCTGCGCGACCTTCATGATCGGCCCCTTCAGGCCGCCCAAAGCCTGCGCCAGGGCGGCCGCGCCGTCGCCGCGCGCGCCCTGGCCGCCGAACAGGCGAGCGCCCGCGACGCGCGCGGCGACGGCGCCGACATTGGCCCCGACTCGGGCGTAGCGGGCGGCGCGGGCGGACATGCGGTTGGCTTCGCGGTCGCGGGTGGACATGGGCGGGCGATCTCCTTGGGAAGGAATGTCAGCCTTCAGATAGCGTCGCATCGGCGCGCGTGAAGTGCGCAGGGTCGCGGCGGGCCGCCGCGAGCGCCGATTCGGGGGCTATCCACTCCCAGCCGGGCATCGAATTTCGAAACCAGGTGAACTGTCGCTTGGCGTAGGCGCGGGTGTCCGCCTTGCCCCGCGCGACCGCCTCGGAGAGGCTCGTCTCGCCGCGCAGATGCGCGATCAGGCCCGGCACGCCGTGGGCGCGCATCACGGGCAGCATCGGATCGAGCCCGCGCTCGGCGAGCGCCGTGACCTCGTCCAGCGCGCCCTGCGCCATCATCGCGTCGAAGCGGGAGTCGATGCGCGCGCGCAGCTCGCTGCGGTCGGGGGCGAGGAATATCCGGCGCAAGGCGCGTCCCGCCAGCGGCCCCGGCTCGCGCGAGGCGTGGAATGACGATATGGAGCGCCCGGTCGCCGCGTGGATTTCGAGGGCGCGCAGCACGCGCAGCCGGTCGCTCGGCCTAAGGCGCGCGGCGCTCCCCGGATCGCGCGCCGCGAGACGGGCGTGCAGTTCCGGCGTCTCGACCCCTTCCGCCTCGGCGCGAACCTGCGCCCGCACGGCCTCGGGAACGGCCGGCATGTCGGAGAGCCCCTCGATCGCCGCCTTGAAATAGAGCCCGGTGCCGCCGACGAGGATCGGGACGAGGCCGGCGCGCGCGGCCTGCGCGATCTCGCGTGCGGCTTCCTCGAGCCAGCGACCGACCGAATGATTCACCGCTCCGTCGACATGGCCGTAGAGCCTATGCGGCGCCTGCGCCTCCTCCTCCGGCGCCGGGCGCGCGGTGATGACGCGCAGGTCGGCGTAGACCTGCATCGAATCGGCGTTGATCACCACGCCGCCGATCGCGCGGGCGAGCGTCGCCGCAAGGGCGGATTTTCCGGAAGCGGTCGGGCCGGCGATCAGGACAGGGGCATTCGCGGCGAGGTCGGGGGCGTTCATCGCGCCTTGATACTCCGCCCAAGGCGCCCCCGAAAGGATTTCCGCGCAAGCGACTGCGCCAATGCGCCCGACAATAGATTCGGCCCGACCGTCAGTCGATTCCGAGCCGAATCGCGCAGCGGACAATCATCCTTTCCGTCACTGGGTCCATCAGCGTCAATCCGTAATATCCTGATCGACTCGGCGCCGCATTCGACGTGATGTGTCAAATCTTGTATTGATTGATCCTCAATTTAGACGCAACCTTGCCAAAATTCATCGCATCTCATATATAAGCGTGCACTCAAGATCGCAGCACAGCCGGGGCTTTATTGCCCTTTCGGCCTCGTGTCGTTTTGCGGCGATCAACCAAGGATACCTATGAACGAACCACAAAAACCCGACAAAATCGTCGTGCGCAACCTCTTCAAAGTGTTCGGCGACGACCCCCGCCAGGCCATGGAGCTCGTGCGGCAGGGCCTCGGCAAGGACGAGATCTTCGCCCGCACCGGCCAGACGATCGGCGTCCACGACGCCAGTTTCACGATCCGCGAGGGCGAGATTTTCGTGATCATGGGGCTGTCCGGATCGGGCAAGTCGACCATGGTGCGGATGTTCAACCGCCTGCATGAGCCGACCGACGGCGTGATCGAGATCGACGGGCGCGACATCACCAAGCTGGACGGCCCCGAATTGCGCCGCCTGCGCCGGGAGACCGTAAGCATGGTCTTTCAGTCATTCGCGCTGATGCCCCATATGACGGTAATTGACAATGTCGCGTTCGGGCTCGAGCTCGGCGGCATGGCGCGCAACGAGCGTCATGCCCGCGCGCTCGCGGCTCTGGAGCAGGTAGGCCTCGCAGCCAACGCCTACAGCTACCCGGACGAATTGTCGGGCGGCATGCAGCAGCGCGTCGGCCTCGCCCGCGCGCTCGCCGCCGATCCGCCGATCCTGCTCATGGACGAGGCCTTTTCGGCGCTCGATCCGCTGATCCGCACGGAGATGCAGGACGAACTCCTGACGCTCCAGGAGGAAAAGCAGCGCACCGTCATCTTCATCAGCCACGATCTTGACGAGGCCATGCGCATCGGCGACCGAATCGCCATCATGGAGGGCGGGCTCGTCGTGCAGGTCGGCACTCCCGACGAAATCCTGAAGAACCCGGCGAACGATTATGTGCGCTCGTTCTTCCGGGGCGTCGACGTGTCGAAGGTCATCACCGCGCGAGACATTGCGCGCCGCACGCAGGTCACACTGATCGACAAGCCCGAGCAAGGTCCGCGCGCGGCTCTTCGCCTGCTTGAGGATTTCGACCGCGAATACGGCTATGTGCTCGGACGCGGGCGCCGCTTCATCGGCGTTGTCAGCGTCACGGGGCTCGAGGAGGCGCGCAAGCGCGACGAGCCGCTCGAGAAGGCGCTCGTGCGTGACTGTCCCACCGTTTCGCCGGAAACGACGCTTTTTGATCTCATGGGCGTCGTGGCGGAGACATCGCACCCCGTACCGGTGGTCGACGAGGGGGGCCGATACGTCGGCGCCATTTCGCGCAGCGCGCTTCTGCGGGCTCTGGACGGCGGTTCCGCCGGTATGGCCGCGCCGCCTGCTCCCGCCGAGGCCCCGACACTCGTAGCGGGGGCGGCGTCATGAGCGGTTTCAACATTCTCTACCCCTTCGAGACACTGCGCCTCCCCTTCTCTGACTGGGTGAAGGACGCCTTCACCTGGATATCGGGCGGGCGCGACTTCTTCCGCGCCGTGCGCCAGCCCATCGACTGGGCGCTGGACAACGTCGAGAGCCTTTTGCTCTTCGCGCCGCCAAGCGTGACGATCGCGATCATCGCGCTGATCGCCTGGCAGGTCGCCGGCGGCAGGCTGGCGATCGGGACGCTTCTGAGCCTCGTCTTCATCGGCATGATCGGGGCCTATCCGGCGACGATGACGACACTTGCGCTCGTGCTCACGGCAGTGGCCTTCTGCGCCGCGATCGGCATCCCGCTCGGCATCCTCGCCGCGCGCAGCGACCGTTTCGAGCAGGGCCTGCGGCCCGTTCTCGACACGATGCAGACGACGCCGGCATTCGTCTATCTCGTGCCCATCGTCGTGCTGTTCGGCATCGGCAACGTGCCCGGCGTGATCGTGACGATCATCTTCGCCGTCGCGCCGCTGATCAGGCTGACCAATCTCGGCATCCGGCAAGTGCCCAAGGATGTGATCGAGGCGGCCCACGCCTTCGGCGCGTCG
Source organism: Salinarimonadaceae bacterium (assembly GCA_007693435.1). GTDB lineage: Bacteria > Pseudomonadota > Alphaproteobacteria > Rhizobiales > Beijerinckiaceae > Saliniramus. The sequence continues at coordinate 53,721 of REDO01000057.1, forward strand.
CGCGGGCAACTGCTCTGGAAGGTGCAGCTGCCTCTGGCCGCCAAGACGATCATGGCCGGCGTCAACCAGTCGCTCATGCTCGCGCTCTCGATGGTGGTCATCGCCTCGATGATCTCCGTCGGCGGACTCGGCCAGATGGTCCTGCGCGGCATCGGACGCCTCGATATGGGCCTCGCCGTCATCGGCGGCGTCGGCATCGTGGCTCTCGCGATCATCCTCGACCGCATGACGCAGGCGCTCGCCCGCAGCGAGCGCGAGAGCGGCAGCGGCGGCGCTTTTCTGGAGCGCGGGCCGATCGGTCTCGCGCGGCGGCTCATGGCCTCGCGCCAGGCGTCAGGGGAATCGGCGACTGCGCCGACAGCGCCCCAACCGGCGGCGCGCGACGCAGCCGCCTGAACCCTTGTAGCGGGCGCCGCCACCACGCGCCCGCCCTTTCCGTGAAAAGTCCTAACGGGCGGCCGCGGACGTATTTCCACAACTCAAGGAGAAACCATGAATCAGTTATTTCGCACAGCAAGCGCCGTATCGCTCGCCACCGCCCTCGGTCTCTCGATGACTGTCGCCGCCGGAGCCCAGGAGCCCGGCGCCGGCGTCAGCGTACAGCCCATCACGAGCGGCATCGCCGAAGAGAATTTCCAGCACGAGATTCTCTTCGAGGGTCTTCGTCGCCTCGGCTACGAGGTCCGTGATCCGCTGGAGAGCGAATACGCCGTTCTCCACGTCGCGCTGTCCAGCGGCGACGCCGACTTTACGGGCGTTCACTGGAACCTGCTGCACCAGGAGTTCTTCGAGAATTCCGGCGGCGAGGCCCGGCTGACGAAGATGGGCACGCTGATCTCCGACGTGCTCCAGGGCTACCTGATCGACAAGCGCACCGCCGATGAACACGGGATCACCAATCTCGAACAGCTCGCCGATCCCGCGGTCGCAGCGCTCTTCGACGCCTCGGGCGACGGCCGGGCCGATCTCACGGGCTGCAATCCCGGCTGGGGCTGCGAACTCGTGATCGAGCACCATATCCCCGAATACGGGCTCGGCGACACGGTGCGTCATAACCAGGGCAGCTACTTCGCCCTGATGGCCGACACCATCGCCCGCTTCGAACGCGGCGAGTCGATCCTCTACTACACCTGGACGCCGTTGTGGGTCTCGGGCGTGCTGGTTCCGGGCGAGGACGTCGAATGGCTGGAAGTGCCCTACACCTCCCTGCCGGGCGGTTCGGACGCCACTGCTGAAGACACATCGTCAGAGGGCCGCAATCTCGGCTTCGCGGTCGATGACATCCGCGTTCTGGCCAACCGTGAATGGGCCGAAGCGAACCCGGCCGCCGCGCGCTTCCTCTCGCTCGCGACGATCCCGATCAACGACGTCTCGGCGCAGAACCTGCTGATGCGCGACGGCGAAGATTCGGAGGCGGACGTTCTTCGTCACGCCAACGAGTGGATCGAGAACAACGCTGAAGCCTTCGAGAGCTGGGTGGCTGAGGCGCGCAACGCGTCCTGACCCTCACACCAGTTCCAAAAACGCGAAAGGCGGCGCATCGAGCGCCGCCTTTTTTTCTTTTGCCGCATGAAGACTGGATCAGATGAAAACGGGCTCAGACGAGACCGGGATCAATCGAGGCGCCGCGCTCCAGCCATTCCGGAACGGGCAGGCCCTTCTCGCGCAGGAATTCCGGGTTGAAGAGCTTCGACTGATAGCGCGTGCCATAGTCGCACAGGATCGTGACGATGGTCTTGCCCGGGCCGAGTTGACGCGCGAGGCGAATGGCGCCGGCGACGTTCACGCCAGACGAACTGCCGAGGCACAGGCCCTCGTATTCGAGCAGGTCGAAGACGACCGGCAGCGCCTCTTCGTCGGGGATCTGGAAGGCGACGTCGATCGGGGCGTCCACGAGATTGGCCGTGATGCGCCCCTGCCCGATGCCCTCGCTGATCGAGGAGCCCGACGCCTTCAACTCGCCCGAGGTGTAATAGGAATAGAGCGCCGCGCCCATCGGATCGGCCAGCCCGATCGTGACGCCGGGCTTGCGCTCCTTCAAAGCCATGCCGACGCCCGCGAGCGTGCCGCCTGTGCCGACCGCGCAGATGAAGCCGTCCACCTTGCCGTCGGTCTGCGCGTAGATCTCGGGGCCGGTCGTCTCGATATGGCCCTGGCGGTTCGCGACATTGTCGAACTGATTCGCCCAGATCGCGCCGTTGGGCTCGGACTGCGCCAGTCGCTCGGCGAGACGCCCCGACACCTTCACGTAATTGTTGGGATTGGAGTAGGGAACGGCCGGCACCTCGACGAGATCGGCGCCCGCCAGCCGCAGCATGTCCTTTTTCTCCTGGCTCTGCGTGTCCGGGATGACGATCACCGTGCGGTAGCCGAGCGCGTTGCCGACGAGCGCGAGACCGATGCCGGTATTGCCGGCCGTGCCCTCGACGATGACGCCGCCGGGACGCAGCGCGCCGCGCTGCTCCGCGTCGCGGATGATCGCGAGCGCCGCCCGGTCCTTGACCGACTGGCCGGGATTCATGAACTCGGCCTTGCCGAGAATTTCGCAGCCGGTGAGCTCGGAGGCGCGGCGCAGCCGGATCATCGGGGTGTCGCCGATCGCTTCCGTGATTCCGTTTCTCACCATGGCAACGTCCTTCTTCCCCTAACACGCAAGACGACGTGTTTTATCGTATTCGCCCTGGATTGCGAGGAAAAAGAAGCCGGCCGCTACGCGCCTCAGCCGCCCGTGACGCTCATATGGCGACCGACCGCCGGGCGCGAGCGGGCGCGCTCGATGACGAAGTCGTGGCCCTTGGGCTTGCGCGTGATCGCCTCGCGGATCGCCGCGATCACGGGCTCGTCACTCTCGGACGCGCGCAGGGGCGCACGCAGATCGGCGGCGTCCTCCTGGCCGAGGCACATGTAGAGCGTGCCCGTGCAGGTGAGGCGCACGCGGTTGCAGCTTTCGCAGAAATTATGCGTGAGCGGCGTGATGAAGCCGAGCCTGCCGCCCGTCTCCTCAAGCCGCACGTAGCGAGCCGGGCCGCCCGTGCGGTCGGGAAGGTCGGTCAGCGTGAAGCGGTCCATCAGCGAGGCGCGCACCTGCGACAGGGACAGGAACTGGTCGATGCGGTCGGGCTCGATCTCGCCGAGCGGCATCACCTCGATCAGGGTGAAATCCATGCCGCGCCCGTGAGCCCATTCGATCATGGGTATGATCTCGTCCTCGTTCACGCCCTTGAGCGCCACGGCGTTTATCTTGACGCTCAGTCCCGCCGCCTGCGCGGCGTCGATCCCCTCGATGACGCGGTTAAGATCGCCCCAGCGGGTGATCTTGCGGAACTTGTCGGGGTCGAGCGTGTCCATCGAGACGTTGATGCGGCGCACGCCGCAGGCCGCGAGCTGGGTCGCGTATTTCGCGAGCTGGGAGCCGTTCGTGGTGACCGTCAGCTCGTCCAGCGCGCCGCTGTCGAGATGGCGCTTCATGCCCTCGAACAGGCTCATGATGTTGCGCCGGACAAGCGGCTCGCCGCCGGTGATGCGCAGCTTGCGCACGCCGAGCCCGACGAAGGCGCTGCACAACCGATCGAGCTCCTCGAGCGTCAGGAGGTCGCGCTTGGGCAGGAAAGTCATGTCCTCGGACATGCAATAGACGCAGCGGAAGTCGCAGCGGTCGGTGACCGACACGCGCAGATAGGAGACGCCACGGCCGAAGGGATCGACGAGCGACGGTTCGAGGGTCTTCCCCGGAGCGATGTCGGAGGCGATCATCAGGCTGGTTTCTCCCCTCGTGGCGCTTTTGCGTGAGTTGCGCCACTGACTTTATCTGACGCCCGCCGTATGGCGATCCGTCCGGAAGCGCCATATTGGAGCTATATGAAAGATGGTGCGGCGCGCCGCCTGCGTCAATTGCGCAGCTTGCCGCGCCGCCGGATCGGGAGAGCGCCTCAATGAGCATGTCAGACATTCGATCCGCAATCGGCAAGGCCTTTGGGGCCTTATCGCCAGGCGGCGAGACATCCCCAGGCGCGCCTTCCTCCGATGCGCCCCCCGCAGCCGCAAGGCCTTGGCCGACGGAGCTGCGCGTCTCGAAGGATCGCCGCACGCTGACCGTTACCTACGACGACGGCGTATCCTTCGATCTCTCGGCCGAGTATCTGCGCGTCGCGAGCCCGTCGGCCGAGGTGCAGGGCCACAGTCCCGCACAGCGCAAGACGGTGCCGGGCAAGATCGACGTGGAGATCATGCAGATCGATCCGCTCGGCAATTACGCGGCGAAGATCGTCTTCGACGACATGCACTCGACCGGAATCTACGGCTGGGACTACCTGCGCAAGCTCGGCGAGGAGCGCGAGGAGCGCTTCGCAAGCTACCTCGCGGAGCTTCAGGAGAAGGGCCTCTCGCGCGAGCCCGCCACGCGCGTCACTCGGTGATCGAGAGACGGAAGGAGGAGCCGGCCTCCTCGCTCTGGGCGCGCATGAGCGTTTCGCGCGCCTGATCGGCCTCGCGCTGGCGGTTCCACATCGCCGCGTACACGCCGTTGGCGTCGAGCAGGTCCGTATGCCGGCCACGCTCGACGATGACGCCCTTGTCGAGCACGATGATCTCGTCTGCGCCGATGACGGTTGAAAGCCGGTGCGCGATCACGAGCGTGGTGCGCCCGCGCGACACGCGGTCGAGGGCGTCCTGGATCTCCTTCTCGGTGAAGGTGTCGAGCGCGGAGGTCGCCTCGTCGAGGATCAGGATCGGCGGCCCTTTCAGGATCGTGCGGGCGATGGCGACGCGCTGCTTCTCGCCGCCCGACAGCTTCAGCCCCCGCTCGCCGACAGGCGTCTCGTAGCCTTCCGGCAGGCTCTCGACGAAGCGATCGATCTGGGCCAGGCGCGCGGCCTCGCGCACCTCCTCCTCGCTCGCGTCCCAGCGCCCGTAACGGATATTGTAGCCGATCGTGTCGTTGAACAGCACCGTGTCCTGCGGAACCATGCCGATCGCCGCGCGCAGGCTTTTTTGCGTGACGCTCGTGATGTCGATCCCGTCGATCGTCACCCGGCCGGCCTGCGGCTCGTAGAAGCGGAAGATCAGGCGCGAGATCGTCGACTTGCCCGCGCCGGAGGGGCCGACGATGGCCACCGTCTTGCCCGCCGGCACGACGAAGCTCACGCCCTTCAGGATGGGTCTGTCGGGCCGATAGGCGAAATGCACGTCCTCGAAGGCGACCGCGCCTTCCGTGACGGACAGATCGGGCGCGCCGGGACGATCCTTGATCTGCGGGTCGCGGCCCAAAATCGCGAACATGTCGTCGATGTCGATGAGCGCCTGTTTGATCTCGCGATAGACCATGCCCATGAAGTTGAGCGGGATGTAGAGCTGCACCAGCATCGCGTTGACGAGCACGAAACTGCCGATCGACGCGGTGCCCGCCATGACTTCGCGCGCGGCCATGATCATGATGACCGTCATGCCGATGGTGAAGATGATCGCCTGACCGGCGTTGAGCACGGCGAGCGAGGTGTAGGTCTGCGTCGAGGCCTTCTCGTAGCGCGCCATGGAGCCGTCGTAGCGCTCGGCCTCGCGCTCCTCGGCGCCGAAATATTTCACGGTCTCGAAATTCAGAAGCGAATCGATCGCCTTGGTGTTGGCGTCCGTGTCCGATTCGTTCATCCGCCGGCGGATGCCGATGCGCCATTTCGTGGCGTAGAATGTGTAGGTCAGATATGCGACGACCATGATCGCGACGACGAGCGCATAGCGCCAGTTGAACTCCCAGGCGAGAATCCCGAGCACCAGCGCGAGCTCGAGGATCGTCGGGATCAGCGTCAGGATGAGAAGCCGCGACAGGTCCTCGATGCCGGAGCGCCCGCGTTCCAGAACGCGCGTGAGTCCGCCCGTCTTGCGCTCCAGATGGAAGCTCAGCGAAAGTCCGTGCAAATGCGCGAAGAGCTTCGAGGCGAGCTGACGCACCGCGTGCATCGCGACTTTCGCGAAGAGGCCGTCGCGGATCTGCGTGAGCACCGCCATCAGGACGCGCGAGAGCCCGTAGAGCACCGTCAGGAGAACCGGCGCGCCCCAGAGCCAGTGCAGCGCCTGGTCGCGGGTCATGCTCGTCGCGGTGGAGGCGTCCGTGATCGCGACGAGAGCGTCCGTCGCCCATTTGTAGGCGAAGGGCGTCACCATCGTCGCGAACTTGGCGAGGACGAGAAGGCCGAAAGCGAAGAAGACGCGCCGCTGGAGGTCGGGCCGCCCCAGCGGCCAGAGATAGGGCCACAGTCGGAAGAACGTTTCGAACAAGCTCGTCTGGCGCGGCTGCGCGGGAGCCGCTTCGGCGGGAGCGTCGGTCATGGCGGGGTCCACAGGATCGGACCCCCGATATGGAGCCGCAAAGCCGCGATGTCACCCCGCCTGAACCCGCAACGGGGATTTTTGGGGACACCGCTAAATCACCGCGAACCCGTTCAGCGCTCCCGCCTGTCCGGCTTGCACGCAGCCTAGTCCGGCGGCTGGTCCGGTAAAGTGGGCCTCGGCGAGGGCCGCGTCGCGATCCATATCGCGACGGCCGCCATGATCGGGCCCAGCACGAAAGGAGCCCATGTGAAGGGGATCACGGCGATGCTGATCGCGAAGGAGATCGCCATGGCGACGATCGCGATAGCCTTGGCCCGCAGCGGGATCGCGCCCTCGTCGCGCCAGTTGCGGAGATAGGGGCCGAATTTTGGATGCGCGTAGAGCTTTTCGGCGAGATGCGGATCGGAGCGCGCGAAACACCAGGCGGCGAGGATCACGAAAGGCGTCGTCGGCAGAAGCGGCGCGACAATGCCGATCGCGCCGAGCGCCAGGCTCGCATAGGCGGCAGAGCGATAGATCCGCCGCATGCCGCCTCTCCATTTCGCGCGCCCGACCCGATCACCCGGATATAGGCGCGGGAAGCCGCGCCGTCATTGGGCTGGTCGGCGCAAGCCGACCGAAAGCGAAAGAAAACGGCGGAGAGCCTCCGGAAAGGCCCCCCGCCGCACGCTTGTAAGAAGGGACACTCTTGAAAAATGCTAGGTCAGTGAATTTCGCGGACCGCCGTCAGTTGATCAGTTCCTCGCGGCGGCGCGTCGCTGCGCGCAGGGCGGCGGCGCGGTAGATGAGGACGTAGAGTTCGTCGAGCAATTGCGCGATCGTATGCTCGTCTTCATCGCGCACGACCTCGGCGAGGTTGCGGATCGAGACGGCGACCTCGTCGAGCCTGCTTTCGGGGCTGGTGAGCATCATGTTCATTGCTAACCCCCGTTACGCCGCGAGCACGGGAACGACGGAGCCCGCGTCGCTCGTCTCGATCACCGACCCTTCAATACCGGAGCAGGCGCGCATGTTCGCAAGCGCCTCCTCGGTCACGTCCCACAATCCGACGTAGATCCGGCCATGCGCCATCTTGTCGGTGGTCGCGATCACCTCGGGCTCCCAGCCGATGCGCCGATAGACGCGGATCATGCGGGTGTCGAACACGCCGATGACCTGCGTCAGGCCGGCGCGCAAACCCACCTCGCACATGGCGAGCGACAATTCGCAGGTGGCGCGGTGCAGGTTGGTCGGCGTGCGCCGGACTGGCGCGTCCGGATGCACGCAGAAGCGCGTGGCCTCCCAGATATTGGCGCTCATGATGTCGACGGGCTCGTCGAAGACATCGACGAAGACGTCCCGAAGCAGGGTGCGGCCCGTCGTCGGCATGAGGCGGAGCGAACCACTGGCCCGCCCGGTCTCGTCGTCGATCGCGACGAGGTAAAGCGGGTTTTCCTGGTCGAAGACATCGATCTCGCAGCCGTCCTCGATCCGGACGTCCCATCCGAGCTTTTCGCCGAATACGGCCGCCCGCCCACGGTGCATGGCGGTCAGCAAGTCGGCGTTCGCCTGGCGACTGTCGTTGCTGATGAGCTTGATCATCGTGGCGTGTCTCCCCTTCGATCACGCCATCAAGGATCGTATTTTTCGACTCGAACGCAATCCGTCAAAATTGACGGTTCTCCTCATGTTTGAAGGCTCTCTCATGGAGGAGCGATGATTCCCGCCGTAAGGCCCTTCGCCACGGCCTGCGTCTTGGTGAGACAGGCCAGTTTGTGCCGGGCGGAGTCGAGATATCCACGCACGACGCGCTCCGAAAGCCTCAGCTTGTCGGCGGTGCCGGCGATGGTCTCGCCGGCGGCGGCCCATTGCAGGCACTCGCGTTCACGATGCGAAAGAGGCGACGACGGCGCGTTCGACCAGCCGCGCAACGTGGCGATGCGATTGTGTATGAAATTCCCCAGAAGCTGCATGTCGCGCATGTAGACGGACTTCAGATGCGACCAGTCCGCATCGGGCAACGTCGTGGTGACGGTGAAGATCGCGACGTCGCCATGCGCCCCTCGGATCGGAAAGGTCAGGCCCCGCGTGCCCACGCCCGCGTCGTTGGCCTCCGCGAACAGCTTGCGTACGAGCGGCGTCGTGATTTCGATCGTACCCCAATCCACGGGCAGCACGCCGTTGACGGCGCGCAGAACGACCGGATCGATGCGATAATAGCGCTGCAGCCGATAGTAGCTGATCCAGTCCTCGGGATAGGTGAAAATGACGACGGGATTTTCCTCCGCCGCGCCGGGCAGGCGAATGGCGTGATAGACCGCATGCTTGAGCCCGTAGGGTTCGAGAAGCCCGACGACGGCGCGTTGCAGTTCCTCGGTCGATTCGGCCAGCTCGACCTGCTCCATCGCCGCGGAGAAGGTGTCAAGAAACACTGGCGCCTCCGGTTGTCACGACGGCGCACTATATGCACGCAACAACCGAGAGTCCATGTCTCGAATGAACCTACGCTTAGAAGTCGCAAGTATTGTCCCCCAACGAAAAACAGCCCGCCCGGTTTCCCGGACGGGCCGCTCGACAGCAGGTTTTTCGGAAGGTCAGGAGGCTTCGCCGTAGAGCTTTTCCACGTATTCCCAGTTCACGAGGTTCTCAAGGAAAGCCTTGAGGTAGTCGGGGCGGCGGTTGCGGTAGTCGATGTAATAGGAATGCTCCCATACGTCACATCCAAGAATGGGAATCGCGCCATGGACGAGCGGGCTTTCGCCGTTCGGCGTCTTCATGATGGCGAGCTTGCCGTCCTTGACCGCGATCCAGGCCCAGCCGGAGCCGAACTGCGTCACGCCGGCCTGAATGAAGTCCTCCTTCATCTTGTCGACGCCGCCGAGGTCCTCGACGATCTTCTTCTCCAGCGCGCCCGGGATCGCGCCGCCGCCGTTCGGCTTCATCCAGTTCCAGAAATGGAGATGGTTGAAGTGCTGGCCGGCGTTGTTGAACAGCGCCTGATTGACCCCGTGGGAGCCCTTGACGACCTCCTCGAGGCTCTTGCCTTCGAATTCCGAGCCTTCCAGCAGCTTGTTGCCGGCGGTCACATAGGCCTGATGATGCTTGTCGTGATGGAATTCGAGGGTCTCAGCCGACATGTAGGGCTGGAGAGCGTCATAGGCGTAAGGAAGGGGGGGAAGCGTGAAAGCCATCGGGTTTTCTCCTTCGTTGTCATTTCGGGCGCCGATGAGACGGATCCGCTGATGGTCACGCTTAGGTAAGCCGCAACCGTTCGAAGGGCAACGGGCGAAGCGGCGTTTCGTTCACGGTTGCGCCGGGATTCCGGCTCGAAAACCGCATTTCACCGGCGTCTCAGGCCATCGGCGGGCGCATCGGCGATTGGCAGATCGACGAAACACCTCTAACGTCCGGGAAAAATAACCGTAGCGTGTGAGGAGCCATGATCGTCGCGTTGTACTGCGTCGCCGCTGCGATGATCTTCGGGGGCGTATACGCGGCCTTGATCGGCTGGGAATACGTGATTCTCGAGCGCGGCTGGACGCAGGTGCTCGTCGGCGCGATGGCCGCTACGGGCGGCGTGCTGCTGGCCGGGCTGGGGGTCCTCACGGATTCCGTGCGTAGTCTCGAACGGCGCCTCGCCGCTGCGCCGCCGTCAAGCCGTCTCGCGTCCGATCCGCCGGAACCCGCTGCGCCCCTTTCCCCGGTTCAGCCGGCCGCGCCCGCTATGCCGAGGCCTCCGGCCCGCCCGTCCGCTCCCGAAGCGTCTGCGGCCGGCGCAGCCCTCGCAGGCGCGGCTGTCGCCTCCATGCATCGCCACGCCAATCCGGAGAACGCCTCCCAAGACGCCCTAGAGCCGGAGTTGGACTTCCGCGCGATCAAGGCTCTGGCCGTCGAACCGGCGGCTGACACGACGCCCACGGAGCGCGAGACGATCTTCGACGAAACTCAGGACGCCGATGCGGCCGAGTGGCCGTCGCCCGATGACGAGCGTCTCGACGAAGAGGTTGAGGAGCTGGAGATTTCGGCCACACGGCCGCAGGAGCCCGCCCCGGCCACGCCTCTCTTCGACGACGAACGCTCGGAGGCCGACGACGAACATGCGCAGGAACCGCAGCCGCCGGCGGAGCTGGACGAACTGACGAAGGCGGAGTCGACCGAACTTCTCTCGGCAGACGAGACGGAGCCACACGTCACCGACGAAACCGCCGTCGAGGATGACGCCGTCGAGGACGATCGCATCGCTTGGCGCGAGCCGCAGGAGCCGAACCCGCGCAGTCAGGAATCGCCCCAGTTTGAATTTCCCGAGACGGATGCCACTGACGAAAAGGCGCCCGACGAAGACGTCTTCGAGCAGGAAGTCTTCGAGCAGGAAGTCTTGGAGGAGGAAGTCTTGGAGGAGAAGGTCTCCGAGCAGGAGGTCTTCGAGAACGGGCCGGCGGATGAGCGGTCGTTTGCGGAACAGGCCGCCGAGATGGCCGAAGCGGAGGCTGAAACCCGCGAAACAATGCCCGCCGCCGAGGAACAGCTTATCGAGGAACAGCTGGCCGAGGAGCCGCTGGCCGAAGAGCAGCTCGCCAAGGAGCCGCTCGCAGAGGAGCAACTTGCCGAAGAGCCGCTCACTGAAGAGCCGCTCATTGAAGAGCCGCTTGCCGAAGGGCAGCTCGCCGAAGGGCAGCTCGCCGAAGAGCAGCTCGCCGAGCCCGATTCAGTCGAGCCGGCGACGGTGGAGCGGGAGGTCGTGGAGCATGCCGCCGAGGAGCCGGAGGATCCCGAGCCCGGATCAGTCCCCCCGCCGGCAGTGATCGGCACCTACGAATCCGACGGCAATCTCTACACGATGTATGCCGACGGTTCGATCAACGCGCAGACGCCTGACGGCGAATTCCGCTTCGCCTCGCTCGAAGAACTGAAGACGTTCATCGCAGAGGGCGCCGAAGACAAGCGCGGTTGATATCAGGCGGAACTATCGCTCGTCGTCGTCGTCGCTGAAGGCGGAACGGTCCTCCTCGACCACGGGCACCGCGTAGCTGCCCGTGAACCAGCGCTGGAGGTCGACGTCCGCGCAGCGCTTCGAACAGAAGGGGCGATAGCGCGCCAGGGACATCTTTCCGCAGATCGGGCACGGGCGCGGAACGAACGCGCCGGAGCCGTCGGATGCGTTGCTGTCGTCCGTTTTCTTGCCGCTCATCGCTTCATCTCGTTCTCATGCGACGTTGAGCCAGCCGAGCCGCACCGGATAGCCCTCTCCTTCCAGAAGCGTCATCACCTCGTGGAGCGGCATGCCGACGACGTTCGGATAAGAGCCGACGAGCTTGACGACGAAGCTCCCCGCGAGCCCCTGAATGGCGTAGCCTCCGGCTTTCCCGCGCCACTCTTCGGAGGCGACATAGCTCTCGATCTCGTCCTGCGAGAGCCGCTTGAAACGCACGCGGGTCTCGACGAGGCGTTCACGCAACGCGCCCATCGGGGTCAGCAGCGCCACGGCCGTGTAGACCCGATGCGCGCGGCCGGACAGCATGCGAAGGCACTCGGCCGCCTCTTCGATCATCTCGGTCTTGGGCAGGATGCGCCGCCCGAGCGCGACGACCGTATCGGCGGCGATCACGTAGGAAGGGCCGATCGCTTCGTCCCTCTCCGCCACCTTGCGCGCCGCGCGCGCCTTGAGGCGGGCGAGGCGCCGCGCGAGATCGCGCGGGCTCTCCGACTTTTCGGGCGTCTCGTCGATGTCGGCGGGTAGCAGGGCGTCCGGCTCAAGCCCGATCTGCTGCATCAGCGCGAGCCTTCGCGGCGAGGCGGAAGCCAGCACGAGCTTGTACCTCAGGTTTTTCTCTTCCGACGTGAACAGCAATGCCTACTCCCAACGCCCCCGGACGGTCGCGGACGGTAACCGAAGCGGGGGCCGATGTGAACGTGCGTGGATCAGCCCTCGGGGGCCGGGGCCGGCGCGCCCGTGACGTTCTCGCGCTCCAGCTTCCGGTAGCGCGCCGCGCTGACCGGGATGACGGCGAGATAGACAAGGGTGCACAGGGCCAGCATCTCGAAGGTGAAGGAGACGAGTAGCGCCGCGAAGGCGACGACCAGCACGAAGAGCGGAAGGACCGCCGAGCGCGGGACGCGGGCGCTCAGCAGCTTCCCAGAATAGGTCGGGATGGTCGACACCATGAGGAACGCGATGCCCAGCATGAAGATCGCGGCGGCGACGGTCGCGACGCCATCGAAGGAGACGCCGAGAAAATGGAGGTAGATTGGCAGGAAGCCGACCACCGCGCCGGCGGGCGCCGGCACGCCGACGAAGTAGTTCTTCTTCCATTCGGGTCGGTGCGGATCTTCCAGCGCGACGTTGAACCGCGCCAGGCGCAGACAGGAGGCGATGGCGTAGACGAGCGCGACGACCCAGCCGATCCCGCCGAGCCTGTCGAGCGCGAAGCTGTAGACGATGAGCGCCGGCGCCACGCCGAAATTCACGAAGTCGGCGAGCGAATCGAGTTCCGCGCCGAAGCGCGACGTTCCCTTGAGCAGACGCGCGATGCGTCCGTCGATCCCGTCGAGCACCGCCGCGACGATGATCGCGTAGACCGCGAGTTCGAGCCGCCCCTCGAAGGCGAGCCTGATCGCCGTCAGGCCGAGACACAGGGCGAGCAACGTGATGAGATTAGGCGCGATCACACGGAACGGCACCGGGCGAAACCGCCGTGGACGAGGCTCGTCGGGATCGGGCGCGAAAGGCCGGAAAAGATCGGTCATGGGCCGGAACTGTATGAAGCGCGGGGGCCCGGAGCAAGCGAGACCGGTCGGACGCGCGGAATCAGGACGTGCGAAAGGCGCGCTGCGCTTCGGCGGAGCGCAGATCGGCGAGAACCGTCTCGCCCGCCACCGCCGTCTGGCCGAGAGCCACGAGCGGCTTGGCGTCGGGCGGCAGATAGACATCGACGCGCGAACCGAACCGGATCAGCCCGAAACGTTCGCCGACGCCGATCGTGTCGCTCTCGCGCACGAAGCTCACGATCCTGCGCGCCACGAGCCCTGCGATCTGCACCACCGCGATGCGCGCGCCCGGCGCCTCGATGACGAGGCCGTTGCGCTCGTTGTCTTCGCTCGCCTTGTCGAGTTCGGCGTTGAGGAACAGTCCCGGCGTGTAAACCTGCTTCACGATCCGCCCCGTGACCGGCGAGCGGTTCACGTGGCAGTTGAAGACGTTCATGAAAACCGAGACGCGCAGCATCGGCTCGGAACCCATGTCGAGTTCCGGCGGCGGCGCGGCCGTGACGATGAGATTGACGACCCCATCCGCCGGCGAGACGATCAGCCCGTCCCGCAGCGGCGTCACGCGCTCGGGATCGCGGAAGAAGTAGCAGACCCAAACCGTGAGAATGCCGGCGATCCAGCCGAGCGGCGACCAGATGAGGCTCAGGATCAGCGTGGCGACGGCGGCGATCGCAATGAAGGGATAACCCTCCTTGTGGATCGGCACGAAGACCTTGCGGACGGAATCTGCCAGAGACATCGTTTCTTCCTGATTCTCGTCCGCCAAGCGGACGGCTGGTTAGTGAATACCCGATAACGCGCCACGCTCAAGGCGCTTCACGTCGGAGGCGTGCCGTTTGCGCCGAGCGCCGCGCCGGCGAGATAGAGCGAGCCGCAGATCAGGATGCGCGGCGCGCGCTCCCATTCGCGCTCGCGCAGTCCCGCAATCGCCGCCTCGAACCCGGCCGCCGTCGAGGCGACGAGGCCCGCGCGGGTCGCGATCTGCGCCACCTCCAACGCCGGGCGGCCGGCGACCTGGCCCGGAACCGGCACCCCGACGAGTTCGCGCGCCAGCCCCGCGAAATTGCGCAGGAAGCCTTCGCCATCCTTGGTGCCAAGCATGCCCGCGACCAGCACCAGCGGCGCGTCCGAGCGCTCGGCGAGGTCGGCCATTGCGGCGGCGAGCACGCGCCCGCCATCCGGGTTGTGGCCGCCGTCGATCCAGATCTCCGAGCCTTCGGGCGCGATCCCCGGCAGGACGCCGCGCGTCAGCCGCTGGAGGCGCCCCGGCCATTCGGCGCTGGCGATCCCCTCCTCGTAGGAGGCGTTGGGCAGCCGCAGGAAGCCCGCCGCGCGCAACGCCGTGATCGCCGCGCCGGCGTTGATCGCCTGATGCGCGCCCACGAGGCGCGGCATGGGCAGATCCATCAGCGCGTCCTCGTCCTGGTAGACGAGCCGGCCGTTTTCGATATGGGCCGAGAAGTCCTGGCCGCCGACGAGGATCGGCGAGGCCCTGACCGCTTCGGCGCGGGCGCGCAGCACGTCGTCGGCCTCGACGTAATCCTGGCGCGCGATGATCGCGGGGCGCCCGCGCTTGAATATCCCCGCTTTCTCGAAAGCGACCTTCGCCAGCGTGTCGCCGAGATATTCCGCGTGATCGAGCCCGATCGAGGTGACGACCGCCGCCGCCGGCTCCGCCACCACGTTCGTCGCGTCGAAGCGCCCGCCCAGACCGACCTCGAGGAGCAGCACGTCGGCCGGCTCCTGCGCGAAGAGCAGGATCGCCGCGGCGGTGGTGATCTCGAACACGGTGATCGGTTCGCCGCCGTTCGCCGCCTCGCAGGAGCGCAAGGCCGAGACGAGCTTTTCCTCGTCCACGAACAGCCCGCCGCCGGGGCGGCCGATGCGGATGCGTTCGTGGAAGCGCACGAGATGCGGCGAGGTGTAGATGTGGACGGCGAGCCCGGCCGCCTCCAGAATCGCGCGCATGAAGGCGACGGTCGACCCCTTGCCGTTCGTTCCCGCGACGTGGATCACGGGCGGCAGGCGCTCCTCGGGATGGCCGAGATCGGCGAGCAGGCGCTCGACCCGGCCGAGCGAAAGATCGATCGTCTTGGGATGCAGCGCGAGAAAGCGCGCGATGATCGCGTCGGTGGATTCCATCATTGGTCCGCGATTTGAGAACGCCGCGAGAGCGCGCTCAGTCCTCCGCCGGAGCATCGAGCGGGACTTCCTCGGGCTCCTCGGCGGGCTCTTTCATGAAGATCTTCGCCAGATTGACGATCGTCGCTTTCAAATCCTGCCGGTTCACGACGATGTCGACCATGCCGTGATCCTTCAGATATTCCGCGCGCTGGAACCCCTCGGGCAGCTTCTCGCGGATGGTCTGCTCGATCACGCGCGGGCCGGCGAAGCCGATCAGCGCGCCGGGCTCCGAGATATGGACGTCGCCCAGCATCGCGTAGGAGGCCGTGACGCCGCCCGTCGTCGGGTTGGTGAGCACGACGATATAGGGCAGGCCCGCATCCTTCAGGCGCTGGAGCGCCACGGTGGTGCGCGGCATCTGCATCAGCGAGAGGATGCCCTCCTGCATGCGCGCGCCGCCGGAGGCGACGAAGAGCACGAAGGGCGTGCGGCGCTCGATCGCCGTCATCGCCGCCGTGACGATCGCCTCGCCCGCGGCCATCCCCAGCGAGCCGCCCATGAAGGAGAAATCCTGCACGGCGACGGTCATCTGCGTCCCGCCGACGGCGCCGACGGCGACCTTCACCGCATCCTGCATGCCCGTCTTCGCGCGCGCGTCGCGCAGGCGATCGGCGTAGCGCTTCTCGTCGCGAAACTTCAGCGGATCGGCGGCCACGGAGGGCAGAACGATCTCCTCGTAAGCGGCGTCGAAGGTGATCTTGAGACGGTCGACCGCATCCACGCGCAGGTGGTGGTTCGAGCCGGGAATGACCCACAGATTGGCCTCGACCTCCTTGTGGAACACCATCTGGCCGGTGTCCGGGCACTTGATCCAGAGGTTTTCCGGCGTCTCGCGCTTGAACAGGGTCTTGATGCGCGGGCGGACGACGTCCGAAATCCAGTTCATACTGAAATCTTCCCGATCGAGTAGGTCAGGGGCGCTTCAATAGAGCAATGCGCGCGATCTGCCAAACCCAAACGCGGAAGCGCGGTCGGCAATGCGCGTCATTGCGGATTATACGCGAAGCGCCCGGCGGCGTAATCTCGCGCATCGGCGCGGCGAATTCCGGAGTGTGTGATGTTGTGGTCGTTTCCCGTGGGCGTGATCGCCGGAACAGTGATCAAGATCCACATGACTTTCTTTCTGTTCCTCGTCTGGATCGGGGGGATGCAGTGGAGCGTGGCCGGCGCCGGCGCGGCGGTTCAGACGATCATCCTGATCATGCTGATCTTCGCCTGCGTCCTCGCCCATGAATTCGGGCACATTTTCGCGGCGCGCCGTTACGGCATCAAGACGCCGGAAGTGATCCTCTCCCCCATCGGCGGCATCGCCAATATGGAGCGCATTCCCGAAGATCCACGGCAGGAACTGATCGTGGCGCTCGCGGGTCCGGCGGTGAACGTCGTGATCGCGGCCGTGCTGTTCCTCGTTCTGGGCGCGAATTTCAGCGCCACGGACCTGACGCGCATCGAGAACCCCGCCATCGGCCTGCTCGCCCAGGTCGCCGGGATCAACGTGATCCTCGTCCTGTTCAATATGCTGCCGGCCTTTCCGATGGACGGCGGGCGCGTGTTGCGCGCGCTGCTCGCGATGCGGATGGAATACGCCAAGGCGACCCGCATCGCCGGCCGGATCGGACAGGCGGCGGCCATCGGTTTCGCGGTGCTCGGGCTGTTCTGGAACCCGATCCTGATTCTCATCGCCGTCTTTGTCTACTTCGCCGCCTCCGCTGAGATCGAAGCCGGCGCCGCCAAGGATCTCGCCGCCGGAATCATGGTCGCCGACGCGATGGTCGTCGTCGTCGAGACCCTGCCCGCGCAGGCGAGCCTCGCCGATGCGGTCGATGCGCTGGTGCGCACCTCGCAGAAGGAGTTCCCCGTCCTCGACGGGCAGGGCCATCCGCTCGGCCTCGTGACCCGCGAGGGCCTGATCGCCGCGCTCGGCAAGCGCGAAGGGCCGCCGCCCGACGTCTCGGAGATGATGCTGTCCGATATCCCTCGCATCAAGGCCACCGCGCCGCTTTCGGAGGGCATGGACCTCCTCATGCGCTCGGGCGCGCCCGCCCTCTTCGCGCTGGACGCCCGTGAACGCCTCGTCGGGCTCCTGACGCGCGAGAATATCGGCGAGATGGTGATGGTGCGCCAGATGCGGCCCGACTGGCGGTTTCGGCGGACGTGAGCACGCCCCTTCTATCGCTCAGCCCAGCCGGCGCTCCAGCGTGACCATGTAGTCCCCGTAGCCTGCCGCGCTGTATGCGGCGAGCGCGCCCTTGTTGACGGCGAGAGCGGCGACCGTGATGCGTTCGAGCCCGCGCTCGCGTGCGCGGCGCTCCGCCTCCGCGATCAGCGCGCGTCCAATGCCGGCGCCACGGGCCTCGGCGTCGACGACGAGTTCCGCGATCATGGCGTAGTCACGGAACCGCGGGAGGACGTAAGGCTCGTCGCGCCCGAAGACGAGGGCGAGGAAGCCGACGACGCGCTCGCCCTCGCAGGCGGCGAGAAGGGCGCCGCCGCTTTCGGCAATCCGCTCGCGATCGCGATCGAGGCATTCGCGCGCGGCCGTGATATCCGTGCGGCGATCGTCTACGAGCCCCGCCTCGTAGCGATTGAGGGCGTCGATCAGAGCGATGATCGCCTCTTCGTCGGCGGGAATCACGTCGCGGATGACGACGGCCATGGCGTCAGCCCTCCGGCGGGAAGGCGGCGAAAACGTCCTCCGCCTCGCCGCGCTCCAGCGCATCCTGCATCGCGCGAACGAGCAGGAGGCCGCTATCCTCGAGCAGCGAGACGTGCCCCGCTCCGGCGAACCGCACGAAGCGCTTGGGCTCCGGCGCCGCGGCGAAAAGCGCCTCGCCCTGCGAAAAGGGCACGACCAAATCCGCGTCGCCGTGCATGATCAGGATCGGCGCGCGCACGTCCCCGATCACGTCGATCGAGCGGAACTGGTCGAGCATCAGGTACCGCAGGGGCGCGAAGGGGTGGAGCACGGCGGCGATGTCCACCGCAGAGGTGAACGGCGCGTCGAGGACGAGGGCCCCGATTTCGTTCTCGGCCGCCAGACGCGTTGCGACGCCGGTGCCGAGGGATTCGCCGTAGACGAGGATGCGCTGCGGCTCGACCCGTTCCGTTGCGAAATGGAAGGCGGCGCGCGCGTCGCGATGCAGCCCCGCCTCGGTCGGCGAGCCGGTCGAGCCCGAATAGCCGCGATAGCTGACGATGAGCACGCCGCGCCCCTCCTCGCCGAGCGCGCGCGCGCGGTTGCGGCGGTTCCAGAGACTGCCGCCATTGCCGTGGAAATAGAGGGTGAGCACCCTGCCCTGCTCCGGCGCTTTCCAGAAGCCGCGCAGCCGCTCGCCGTCCTCCGTCTCGATCACGACGTCCTCGAATCCGGGCAATTGCGCCTCGACGACGTCGGTGATCCGATGCACGGCGGGATATTGCAGCGAGCGCTGCATGGCGAACAAAGCGCCGACCACGCCGAGATAAGCGACGACGGCGATCAGTACCGCTCTCGTGAACAAGCGCATGGCCGCAAAGCTCCCTTAGTGCGCGATTGAAGCGAAAGGCCGGACTATGCCCCGTCCGGCGGCCGCTGTCAGCGCATGCGCGGAGCCCTAGAACGCCAGCCGGAGACGCGCGGAGAGCGTGTGGCTCTCGGCCCTTCTCTGGAACCGCCCATTCCAGGCGAGCGTCGCCGAGAGGCGCTCGTTCGCGTCCTGCAAGACAAGCTCCGAGCCCACCCGCAGCACATCCGGACCAGGATCGACGCCGCGTTGCGCGATGCGCGTGCCGAGTAGCTGGGCGTCGAAGCCCGCGACGCGGCTTCCCATGACGCGGGCATAGCCCAAATCCAGGGCAAGGCGCGCGGACGCTCCGCCAAAATCAACAGCCGGCGAGGCCCAGCGGATCCCGGGGCCGGCCTCGGCCTGCATCTGCGAGGAGCCCGGCACGAACAACGAGAAGATTCCCGCGCCCGTCTCCTGAAAGGCTTCGGTGCGCCGAAAGCGCCCGACGAACGATACATATGGCTGGATCGTGTGACCGGCGAGCGGAAGAGTGACGCCGAGCCGCCCGTCGATCTCGCCGGCGAGACTCGACGCCTGACTGCGGCCGACGGGCGTGGCGGACGTCCCGACCGCCCCGGGGATCGCACGGCGCAGGAAGGTTTGATCGAACATGCCGACCTGCCCGACGGCGCGCGCGAAAATGGCCTCGCCTGTCCAGTCGGCGTAGGCGGCGAGATGAAAGCCTCTCGCTTCGCTCGTATCCGCTCCGCCGCGCGAGTGCGTGGTCGAGCGGCTGTAACCGGCCGCGGCGCCCAGACGCCAGTCTTCGGTCGCCAAGACGTCGAGCCCGGCGATGACGCCGTCAGCACGAGTGCGCATGCCGGGCGAAGCGGGGCCGGCGCCGAGGCGCGCGCGACCGTGGAAGGCGGTGACCCATAACGCTCCGGCCCGATTCGCGGCAAAGCCGACGCGAGCGGCGCGCTCGTCGAGGCGAAGCGATGCGTAGCGCGCCTCGGGCTGACCGGCGAAGCCGACGCCGGAGCCGCCGGAGCCGCCGGAGCCCAGTTGCGCCGCTAGCGCCGAGCCGAACTGCCCGAGCGCTTCGAACTGCGCCGCCGACGCGAAGGCGAAGGCGCCGGCCGCCCGCGGATCGAGGGTCGCGGCGATGTTGCCGAGGTTGAGCATGCCCCAGCCGAACTCTTCGTCGACGCCGGGCTCGCCGATGTCGGTCGCGGTCTGGAGGATCAGCGCGGCGAGTTGGGTCGGCGTCGCGCGGGGAAACATCTCGCGCGCGATGGCGACCGCGCCCGCGACATGCGGCGTCGCCATCGAGGTGCCGGACTTGACCGAATAGCTCGAGCCTAGATCGCTCGAAAAGATACCCGTCCCTGGCCCGGCGAGGCAGAACTGAGCCGCCGATCCGCAATGGACGCTCTGCAGGACGCCGTTCCCATCGACATTGACCACCGCAAGCCAAGGGCCGCGCAGTTCGGGAAGGATGAGCGGCAGGCCGGCCGACAAATCGATATCAACGAGCCCCGGGTCGTTGGAGGCGGCGAAGATGACGACGCTGTGCTCCTGCGCTCTGAGCATGGACGTGAAGGCGGCGCGCCAGTTCGCCGCCGTGTCGCCCGTGCGTGCGGCCAGCACCTGAAAGGGATCGGTCGGGAAGCCCGGATCGCTCAGCACGACGCCGACTGGGATATCAAAGCCAAAGCTGTTGCTGATGACCGTGGGACGCAGCCGCGCGGCGGCGTCGAAGGCGAGCGCGACATCTTCAAGTCTTGGCCGAAGGAGTACAATGCGAGACGCGCGCCGTAGGCGACGCCGTGCATTCCGGCGCCGTCCCGCGCCCCGCCGGCGATGCCGGCCACGTGGGTGCCGTGTGATTCCACGGGGACCAGCCCGCCGGTCGTCGGGTTGAACGCCTCGACGACTTTCGGCCCGAGTTCCGGATGCGCCACCTGAAAGCCGTCGTCGATGACCGCGATGAGCGATCCGGCGCCGGTCCAGCCCGCCGCGTAGGCCGACGACGCGTTGATCAGCGAAAGGCCGATATTGGCGCGGTACTCAGGCGTCTCGAAAAATGCCGGGAACGAACGCTTGCTGAGCAGGAACTGCGGCGCCGATGGCGTCTGCGCCTGCGCGAACGCAGTGGCGGCCAGGAGCGCGGCCGCCGCGCCCCCGATTCGAATCGACATGCTCGACAAAAGGTAAGCCCCCCGACAGACGGCGCGTTCGCCACCAGGCGAAAATCCAGCAGTTTCGTTATCCAGAGTCTATCCATCTCGCAACGGGCGGTCTGCATGCTTGATGTCTGCATCCCCGGGTTTTCCCGACTATACGGCGCCCCGGTTTTCGCCGACCCTCCTCCGGGCCTCACGGAGCGAAAGCATGCATCGGATTGCAATCATCCAAGGACATCCGGACCCGGAGGGCGGGCATTTCTGCCATGCGCTGGCGCAGGCTTACGCCGAAGGCGCGCAATCGGCCGGGCATCAGGCGACGATCCTCGATCCGGCGACTATGGCGCTGCCCTATATCCGCAATCAGGCGCAATGGCGCGCGCCGCCGGAGGATCCCGCCGTGCTGGGCGCGCAGGCGATCGTCGGCGAGGCCGATCATCTCGTTATCGTCTACCCCCTCTGGCTCGGCGACATGCCGGCGGTGCTGAAATCTTTCCTCGAACATCTGAGCTGCGGCGGCTTCGTCATGGCGTTCGACGAAGACGGCGGCTGGCGGCGCAATCTCAAGGGCAAGTCGGCGCGCATCGTGGTGACGATGGGCATGCCCGCGCTCGCCTACCGCCTGTTCTATTTCTCGCACTCGCTGAAGAGCCTCGAGCGCAACATACTCAGGTTCGCAGGCGTACGGCCCGTGCGCACGGCGCTGATGGGTATGGTCGAGGGCGAATCCCGCGCCGGCGCGCGGGCCGGCTGGCTCGCCGACATGCGCGGCTGGGGCGCGCGGGCGATCTGAAGAGGGGCGCAACCCGGTGGCGTCGCGTTCGAAACGATGCTACCCGCCCTCCATGTGGCGGTCGCCCTCTGCGGGCGGACAGACGGAAAGCGGGAATGGGGAGCAGCGTCCGGATCGCGTGGATCACGATCGGCGTCGGCGTCGTCGTCTTCGGCATCAAGCTCGCGGCCTGGTGGGTCACGGGCAGCGTGGCTTTGTTCTCCGAGGCGCTGGAGAGCACCGTGAACGTCGCCGCCGCGATCGCGGCGCTCGTCGCCGTGCGGCTCGCGGCCAAACCGCCCGATCCCGAACACCCCTACGGCCACCACAAGGCCGAGTATTTCTCGGCGATCCTCACAGCGACCATGATCATCGTCGCGGCGCTGCTCATCATGCGGCAGGCCTATTACGGGCTCCTCGATCCGCGCCCGCCGGAATCGCCGTTGCTCGGCATCGGCTTCAGCGTGCTCGCCACGCTGATCAACGTGTGCTGGGCCGTCTTCCTCGGACGCTATGGCCGGGCGAACCGCTCGCCGGCGCTGGTCGCGGAAAGCCGGCACCTGTTCACCGACGTCATGACCTCGGTCGGCGTCATCGCCGGTTTCAGCCTCGTCGCGGTGACCGGCTGGCTCGTTCTGGACCCACTCGTGGCGATCGCCGTGGCGCTCAATATCCTCTGGACCGGCTGGCGGATGTTGCAGCAATCGGCGGACGGCTTGATGGACCGGGCCGTGCCTGACGACGAACTCGCCCAGATCGAGGCGATCGTGCGCTTGAATGGGGCCGGCGCCATTGAGGCGCATGACCTCAAGACGCGCCATGCGGGCCGCGCGACCTTCATCGAATTCCATCTCGTCGTGCCCCGTCAGATGACCGTCGAATCGTCGCACGCGATCTGCGACCGGATCGAGCGCGCGATCCGCGACGCCGTCCCCGGCGCCATCATCACGATCCACGTCGAGCCGGAGGCGAAGGCGAAAGCCGAAGAGGCCATATCCATCGCGCCGACCGGCTCCCGGGACGAGGCCTGAAAAAACGAATGGGCCCGAATCGCGATCTGCTCGCGCGATCTTGGCGGCGATGAGTACTTCGACGCCTTTGCGCACTCCACTTTCAGGGTGGCGCATCTGAGGCGGCCCATGCGGCGGTCACCGCGCTCCCAATGCAAGCGAATGGCAGACTTACATCGCCGTCCTTGCGCGTCCTGATTCGCCTCGGATAGACGTCATTCGGCTCAATACGTGAAGCGCTCGCCAACCTCGCCGGAAAATATCGAACATCGCCTGCGAGCGAAGTTGTGACGCCTTGCGACCATAGTGATCATGATCGATTGAACCGTCCTCACGTCGCTCAACGGGATGATTTTCGTATGGCATGACTTCCTCCCTATCGGGCTTGCGCAGCCGGAAGCCGGCTGACAATGATTGTGGGCGAAGCCGCCGCGAAAGACTTTCAGGAGCTGTTTATTTACTCGTGAGAAGCGCTTCGTTTTCGGGAGATTCGGATGCTCATTCGCCTGTCGGAACACATCATCGACACCGACCGACGCGAAATCAGGCGCCACGGACAGCCCGTTCACGTCGAACCGCAGGTGTTCGATCTGCTCGTCTACCTGATCGGGAACAGCGAACACGTCGTGAGCAAGGACGAGTTATTCGCAACCGTTTGGCGCGGACGAATTGTGTCCGACGCAACGCTCGCCAGCCGCATCAACGCCGCCCGAGCCGCTATCGGCGACAGCGGCGAGAGGCAGGAGCAAATTCGAACAGTACCGCGCCGCGGCTTCCGATTCGTCGGAGCTTTCTCGCGTGAAGACGCCCCCCTTCCCGCTGGAGCGTCGACGACGGACATTGGTGAGCCTGATTTGCGTCAGGAGGTCACTTTCTGCATCGCACCAGACGGCACGCGGCTGGCCATGGCCGCAGTCGGCAGCGGGCCGATTTTGGTCAAGACGGGCAGCTGGCTCAACCACCTCGAATTCGATTGGGAGAGCCCGGTGTTCTTTCCCTTACTGCGCAAGCTCGCGCAACACTCGAGTCTCGTGCGTTTCGATGCGCGTGGCACCGGCCTTTCCGACTGGAATATCGGCGAAGCACCCTCCTTCGATGAAATGGTAAGCGACCTGGAAACAGTGGTCGACGCCATGGAGTTGAGGGAGTTTTCGCTCTTTGGAATGTCGCAGGGGGCCGCAATCGCCATCGCCTACGCCGCCCGACATCCTCAACGCGTCAGGAAACTGGTCATCGTCGGCGGCTATTCGCAGGGGCGCAACATGCGCGGAAGCGAAAGCGATGCTCGTGAGGCTGAGGCGTTGATGACGATGATGCGCCTGGGCTGGGGTGACGAGCATTCGGCTTTCATGCAGGCCTTCAGTTCGATCTACGTGCCGAAGGGGACGCCCGAGCAAATCGAGTGGTTCACACAGCTGCAAAGAAAGGCGGCTTCGGCGGATAACGCTGTGCGACTTCGGACGATCTTCGACAATATCGATGTCAGCGATCTTCTTTCTCGCCTGACCACTCCAACGCTCGTCCTGCACAGCCGTCACGATAGCGTCGTTCCATACGAACAGGGGCGGATGCTTGCGGCGGCGATCCCGAACGCGAAGTTCGTTTCGTTGGCGAGCGAAAATCACGTCGTGCTGCAGGACGAACCTGCATGGAGCCGGATGACAGAAGAAATCGAACGGTTCTTGCAATAGCGCCCATGGCTCCGCAACAGTCAGGGTGAGCGCCGCAGGGCGTCAGGCTCATCCGGACAGTTCATCGAACAAGGCGAATAGTTCTAGCTGCCGCTCAGCGCACGATGACCTTCGCGCCGACGGCGACGCGCTGGTAGAGGTCGATTACGTCGATGTTGCGCATGCGGATGCAGCCGGACGACACGGCCAGCCCGATTTTCTCCGGCTCGTTGGTGCCGTGGATGCGGTAGAGGGTGTCGCGGCCGTTCTCGTAAAGATAGAGCGCGCGCGCGCCCATCGGATTGTTGGGGCCGCCATCCATGGAATAGACGTGCGGCCAGCGCTGGCGCATGTCGGCGGTCGGGTTCCAGCTCGGCCATTCGGCCCGACGCGCGATGGTCGCCGCGCCGGTCCAGCCATATGCCTCGTCGCCCACGGCGACGCCGTAACGCACGGCCTTGCCGTCCTCCATCACGAAGTAGAGCAGCCTCTGGCCCGTCTCGACGATGATGGTGCCGGGAGCCTCGGTCGTGTGATAATCGACGATGTAGCGCTCGAAACGGGGATCGAGCTGGTGGTTCGGCGTCAACGCCATCCAGCGCGCGTCGCGCGCGGTGACTTCGGGATCGGGCACCGATTGATAGCACCCGGCGAGGCCGAGCGACACGGCGCAAATGGCGAATAGGCGAAGAACGCGCATGTCTGAAATAGCCCCGTTTAGCCGTTCTCCCTGATTGCGCGAATCACGGTTAACGGACGGTTATGCATAGCTGCTGGAATGGAGAGAGAGAAAAGGCTAAACAGCGTTGCAGGCCCGAAAGAAGGCAATTGTGGCGAAGAGGCCACATTTCGCGCAACGTGTGCGCGAATCTCCGGCGGCCAAGGCCCGCGCATCGCCCCGAAAGGGCGAATCAGTTCTCGGAATCGGCGGCGGGGCGCAGGTTGTCCAGAAGGCGCTTGCACTCGCGCAGCTCCGCCAGCGCGGCGCGCAGCTGGCCGATGTCGAGATCGCTCGCCCCTCCGGCCCGACGCTCTCCGGTTCTGCCAGAACCTGCCGGGCGAGGCTCCGGGGCGTCGACGTCTTCGCCTTCATCGAAAGGCTCGTCGTCGATCTCCGGCGCTGGGCTCTCGTCCTGCGTCTCGCCGATACGCCGGGCCATCGCCATGTCGCCGCGCCCCATCGCCTCGACGGCGCGCACGCCCTCGCTCTTCAGGATGCGCTGGACGCCTTTGATCGTATAGCCTTCGGCATAGAGGAGCGTACGGATGCCCTTCAGGAGATCGATGTCCCTGGGGCGGTAGTAGCGTCTGCCGCCGCCGCGCTTGAGCGGCTTGATCTGGGGAAACTTGGTTTCCCAGAATCGCAGCACGTGCTGGGGGAGGTCCAGCTCCTCGGCGACCTCGCTGATGGTGCGGAAGGCGTCGGGGCTCTTGTCCATCGCCGGCCTCTCTCGCGCGCCCGTTGCGGGTCCCGCGCTCAATCCTCGGCCGCCGCGTCGAGGCCGTTGATCCGGGCCTTCATGACATTGGAGGGCTTGAACACCATCACCCGGCGCGGCTCTATCGGAACCTCGACGCCGGTCTTCGGGTTGCGGCCGATTCGCTCGCCCTTCTCGCGCACCACGAAGGAGCCGAAAGAGGAGAGCTTGACCGTCTCGCCTTTAGCGAGCGTGTCGCAGATCTCGCCGAGAACGGATTCAACAAGTTGCGCCGATTCCGTCCGGGAAAGGCCGACGCGCTGATAAACCGCTTCGCAAAGATCCGCTCGCGTAACGGTCTTTCCCGCCATCGGTGCCCCCGTTTACATATGACCCGATGCCTCATGCGGGTCTGATGCTGCACGCTAGTCCCAAGGGGACGGCGAATCAACTCCTGAGCGTCACCACCGGATCAGCGCACTCGCCCAAGTGAAACCGCCGCCGATCGCCTCGATCATAACGAGATCGCCGGGCTTGATGCGGCCGTCCTTCACCGCCGCGTCGAGCGCGAGCGGAATCGAGGCCGCCGACGTGTTGCCGTGCCGGTCGACCGTGATCACGACTTTCTCCGGCGCGATGCCCAGCTTGTCGGCTGAGGCGTCGATGATGCGCTTGTTGGCCTGGTGCGGCACGAACCACTTCAAATCCTCGGGCGTCGTGCCCGTGGCGGCGAAGGCGGCCTCCACGACGTCGGCGACCATGCCGACGGCGAAGCGGTACACTTCCCGTCCCTCCATCCGCAGATGGCCGGTGGTCTTGGTCGTCCCGGGGCCGCCATCCACGTAGAGCTTGTCGCGATGGCGGCCGTCGGATCGGAGCTGGCTCGTGAGCACGCCGCGGTCGGCGCTCGTCCCCTCCCCTTCGGCGGCTTCGAGCACGATCGCGCCGGCCCCGTCGCCGAAGAGAACGCAGGTCGTGCGGTCCGACCAGTCGAGGATGCGCGAGAAGGTCTCGGCGCCGATGACGATGGCGCGCTTGTGGGCGCCTGAACGCAGGAAGTTGTCGGCCGTCGCCACCGCATAGACGAAGCCGCTGCACACCGCCTGCAGGTCGAAGGCGGCGCCGTGATGCATGCCGAGCCCGGCCTGGATCTGCGTCGCAGTCGAGGGAAAGGTGTTGTCCGGCGTCGAGGTCGCGCAGATGATCAGATCGATGTCATCCGCGGTGAGCCCGGCATCGGCGAGAGCGGCTTTCGCCGCCGCGAGGCCGAGCGTCAAGGTGCTCTCGTCTTCGGCCGCGACGTAGCGCTGGCGGATGCCGGTGCGCTGCACGATCCAGGCGTCCGAGGTCTCGACGAGCGCTTCGAGTTCGGCGTTGGTCACGGCCTTGCGTGGGAGAGCGGAGCCGCAGCCCACGACGACGGAACGGATCACGGTCACGATTGCAATTCCTCAGGCCGAGGTGGCGATGGGAGTCTCGTCGAGCATGTCCCGGATGGTGCGCATCAGGTTGTGATGCGCCATATCGTATCCGATATCGACGGCGGCGGCGAAACCCTTGGCGTCCGCGCCGCCGTGGCTCTTGATGACGACGCCCTCCAGCCCGAGGAACACGCCGCCATTGGCTCGGCTGGGGTCCATCTTGGCGCGCAGGGCGTCGAAGGCGGGCTTGGCGAGCAGGTAGCCGAGCTTGGCCCGCCAGGTGCGGCTCATGGCGCCGCGCAGATATTCGCCGATCTGCTTGGCCGTGCCTTCGGCGGTCTTGAGGGCGATGTTGCCGGTGAAGCCTTCCGTCACCACGACGTCCACGGTCCCTCGCCCGATGTCGTCCCCCTCGACGAAACCGCGATAGTCGAGATTGGGCAGGTCCGCCTCGCGCAAGGTGCGCCCGGCTTCCTTGACCGCCTCGATGCCCTTGATCTCTTCGCGGCCGACATTGAGCAGACCGACAGTGGGGCGCTCCATATCGAAGACGATCCGCGCCATGGCGGCGCCGAGCACCGAGAGATTGACGTAATGGCTGGCGTCCGCGCCGATGCTCGCGCCGACGTCGAGCACGATGCTCTCGCCACGCACGGTCGGCCAGATCGCCGCGATCGCGGGGCGCTCCACCTGCGACATCGTCTTGAGGCAAAACATGGACATGGCCATCAGCGCGCCGGTGTTGCCGGCGGAGACGCAGGCGTCGGCCTCGCCCTCGCGAACCGCCTGGATCGCCCGCCACATCGAAGACTTGTAGCGCCCGATCCGCAGCGCCTGGCTCGGCTTCTCGTCCATCTTGACCGAGACGTCCGCGTGGCGGAACTCGCTCGCCGCCTTGAGCGCCGGATGGGCGTCGAGGACGGGGACGACGTGCTTCTCCTCGCCGAAGATCAGGAAACGCATTTCCGGATGGCGCTCCAGCGCCAGAGCGGCGCCGGGGATCAGGACGCCGGGTCCGTGGTCGCCGCCCATGGCGTCGATCGAGATGCGCACGGATTTCGTCATCGATTCAGGGTCGCGCTCGCAATCGGGTCGAATTCGTCGCCGGTCGGGCGCTCGCAACCGCAAGACCCGCAGGGGCGGGACCATAACGCCGGTAGCGGAGTCCGCAACCGGAATCTGTCACGCCGGCCTCTCGCGCTCACGTTTTCGGACGCAATTTCCCGAGCGCCGCGAAGGGGGACGGTTCGTCCTCATCGGCCGCCGGCGACTCGAAGACGACCCCGGGCTTGCGCGGGAAAGGGTCGAGGCCGAGAGCGAGGAATTCGCTCGTCACCTGCCCGAGATCGATCTTCCCGTTGACGATCTCGTCGGGCGGGTCGATGCGGCGGCGCTCGATTTCCTCCTCACTCAACGGGCGTCTGTCCTGCGGCACGAAGGTCAGTTCGACCTCCTCCGACACCTTCGTCTCGAAGGGCTCGAGCGTCACGCCGCAGATCTGCGCGACCCGCGCGGTCACCTTGCCAGTCAGCTTCACGTTCCGCCCGGCGCCGACAACGGTGAATTCCGCCAGCAGCGCTTCGATCGACGGAAGATCGAGAAACGCGGCGAGCGCCGCGCGCTCCGCGTCGTTCACCTCGACGCGGTGGAAAGCGCCCTTCTGCGGCAGGCGATCGACGGCGACGAGCCGCTTGAGCGGATTCTCCTGCGGATCAGGAGCCTTGCCGGAGGGGTTGTCGGTTTTGTCGCCCGTCATGACGTTTCTCCTCGTCCCGGCGCCGCGAAGGCGGGACCATCCGCGACCAGCGCGTCGAAATCCTGATCGCGCAAACGCAATTCTGCGGCGGCCAGATACGCCGCGAGAGCCTTCGCGTCGTCGCCTTCGCCGGTGACGTTGCGCGCGAGCGCTTCAGCGAAAGCCTCCATGTCCTGCGAGTCGAGCGCGTCGCCATAAGCGCGCACACGACCGTAGAAGTTGGAGACCAGGGTCTTCATCCGCTTGGGCACCGCGACATCGCCGACGCCCGTATCGCGCAGGGTATAGTCGAGCCACTTGAAATAGGCGTCGACGAGTTCCTGCGCGAAATCCTCGGCCGGCGGAGGCAGTTCCCGCAGACGGCGCATAAGCAGGATCATATGCGCCGAAACAGCCTCGAAGCGGCCCTCGAGCGTGTCTGGAACGCTCATTTCGAGGTAGAGAACGGGCTCTCGCCCGGCCGCGACGATACGCGTCAAAGTGGCCTCGACCGCCGACGGGCGCTTGTTCTTGCGGAATAAACCAAAGATCATGGATCTGTTTCCCGGGCTTCCCGCCTTGTCAAAGAGTGCTCGTCGGGTTACGCCATTCACCCGGCCGGGCGCAAGTTTCCCGTCGCCGCAGCTCCATCGGACCAGCGCCGGATGCCACGTTCCATGAAGACCCTGACCCGTCTCCTCGCCGTTTTCTTCCTAGCCGGGCTGGTTTCGGCCTGCCTCCAGGGCGAAGAATTCCAGCGCGGCTACATCCTCGACGAGGAAGCGCTGGCCAAAGTGCGCCCCGGCATGACGGCCGAGCAGGTGCTCGAGACGATGGGCACGCCCTCGACCGTATCGACCGTCGGGAACCAGAGCTGGTACTACGTCAGCCAGAAGAGCCGCCAGCGCTTCGCCTTCCAGAAGCCGGAAGTCATCGAGCAGCGCGTCACGGCGATCTATTTCACGCCCCAGTTGCGCGTCCAGCGCACGGCGCTCTACGGGATCGAAGACGGTCGTATTTTCGACTTCATCTCCCGCACCACGCCGACGGGCGGAGCGGAGCAGAGCTTCCTCGCGAATCTTTTCCGAGGCGTGGGCGGCCTGCTGCCTCGCCTCTGAGCGCCGTTTCATTCAATGGGCTCGGCTCGCGAAGCCGAGCCCGCTGAACGCCTCCAGCAGGAACGGCCGGAACGCCTCCATTCCGGGCAGAGTCGCGTCGCCGCCGAGCGGCGCGGGCGGAGGCTTCATTCCATCGACGAAACCAAGATCCGCAAACGCCTCCAGCAGCGCCTCGTCGCCTGAGAGCACGTGGACGGGCACGGCGCGCGAGGCGTCCGGTCCGGTGACCAGTGGGGCGGGCTGGTGGTCGCCCAGAACGACGACGAGCGCGCTCGGATCAACGCGGTCGGCGATGAATTTCGCCACCGCATCGAGTGAATGAGCGACGGAGAGCGCGTACTGCCGGCGCACCGCCAGCTGATCGCGCCAGACCTCGCGCGGCGCCGGCGCGCCTTCCGTCCAGCGCTCGTAGACCGACCCGTCGCCGAGCTCCTCCCACGCAACCACGTCGGGAACCGGCAGCCAGGGCGCGTGGCTCGAGATGAGGGCGACCGAGGCGAAGACCGGCGCGCGCGGGGCCGTCTCCAATTCCGTTCGCGCGAAGAAATCGAGCGCGAACTGGTCCGGCACGATGCCCCAGTAGAATTGCGGGCCGCGATAGCCCATGTCGGCCGCCTCCCAGGTGGCCTCGTAGCCAAGCCGCTGGCCCTCGGGCCAGGGCATGGTGATCGCCGGCTTGATCTGCACGCTGCGCCAGCCGGCGTCGGAAAAATCGTGGACGAGGGTGCGCGGCTGTTCGGCGAGAAAGAGCGAATAGAGGGTCTGGTCGCCGATATGGCGCCCCGAGGAGAGCGTGGCGTGGTTGAGCCAGGACTGGCCGCCGACCGTGACTGCGACGAGCCGGCCCGAGCGGCTCGAAAAACCCGCTTGCGCGACCCTCTCGCCGAAAGCCTCGACGCGCGGCGCGACGACGGCCGCGTATTCCGGCTCGTCGAGCGCCGTGACGCCGTAGCTCTCGATATAGATGATCAACACGTCGCGCCCCGCGAGCCGCGACAGCGCCGCGCCCTGCGGGATCGCGTCGGCTGGATCATCGGCGAGGGAGGCGCGGAAGGCGGCGCGGCTTGCGAGCGACCACGCGACGCGCTGCGTCTGCTCATACACGATCTGGCTCGCCGAAGCGCCGACGGGCCGCCAGCCCGGCGTCTCGGCGAAGACGGTGCGCTGCACGACGAAGACGGCGAGCGCGGCGCAGGCGAGCAAGGCGAACGCGCGCGCCGTCGCCGGCTGCGTGAAGCCGCGCCCGACGAACCGCAGCAGCGCCACGAACAGGTAATGCGTGACCACGAGACCGATCAGCGCCGCCGCGACGGCGAGCAGCGCCAGCGCGGTCCCGAGCAATGTCACGGTTACGTCCCAGAGAGCCGGAAGCAGCGACACGTCGAGAAAAAGGTTCAGCGGCCTGTCGACGACTGATCGCGCGGTCAGATCGGCGATACGCAAAGCGACGAGCAGCGTCAGGACCCCCGCGACGGCGTGGACCGCGAAGCCGCCCACGCGCCGGCGCCACACGGCGAGAACGCAAACGAGCGCCATCGCCGCGCCGACCTCGAGCGACAACGACCAGTGGAATACGCCGAACAACGCATCGACGAAGGGCGGCAGCCCCACGAGAAGACTCATCGCCATCCAGATCGCGAGGAGGACGAGGCCTATTTTGAGGGCGTTGATCGCGTTTTCGTTCATCGGCGCTCCGGGAGAAACGGCGGCGTTCGGACGTTATATGTTCGAGGCGGGCCCGCGGATTATGCCGGCAAACTATTGCGGCGATCCGTCTTCGTCCATGAGCGGCTGGCGGGAAGCGTCGGGCGCAGGCGCGATACCGCGATTGCGCGCCTTCCGGCCCGGCCGCTCTTTCCCATCGGGCGGCCACGCGCTATGACGCCTCCACGCTCGGGGTGGCGACGTCGCCCCGCAACAACCGTTTGCGCACAAGCGAGGGATAGAGATGGCGAAGATCAAAGTGGCGAACCCGGTCGTCGAGCTCGACGGCGACGAGATGACCCGCATCATCTGGGACTTCATCAAGCAGAAGCTGATCCACCCCTATCTCGACATCGACCTGAAATATTACGATCTCGGGGTCGAGCATCGCGACGCGACGAACGATCAGGTCACGGTCGATGCGGCGAACGCCATCAAGAAGTACGGCGTCGGCGTGAAATGCGCCACGATCACGCCCGACGAGGCGCGCGTGGACGAATTCGGCCTCAAGGAGATGTGGAAGTCGCCCAACGGCACGATCCGCAACATCCTCGGCGGCGTGATCTTCCGTGAACCGATCATCTGCAAGAACGTGCCCCGCCTCGTGCCCGGCTGGACGCAGCCGATCATCGTCGGCCGCCACGCCTTCGGCGATCAGTACCGCGCCACCGACTTCAAGGTCCCCGGCCCCGGCCGCATGACGGTGAAGTTCGAGGGCGACGACGGCGCGGTGATCGAGAAGGAGGTCTTCAAGTTCCCAAGCGCCGGCATCGCGCTAGCGATGTACAACCTCGACGATTCGATCCGCGACTTCGCCCGCGCCTCTTTCAATTACGGCCTCTCGCGCAAGTTCCCGGTCTATCTCTCGACGAAGAACACCATCCTCAAGGCCTATGACGGGCGCTTCAAGGATCTCTTCGAGGAGGTGTTCCAGGCCGAGTTCGCCAGCCAGTTCGCGGCGGCGGGCCTCACCTACGAGCATCGCCTGATCGACGACATGGTCGCGGCCTCGCTGAAGTGGTCGGGCGGCTATGTCTGGGCCTGCAAGAACTACGACGGCGACGTGCAGTCCGACACCGTGGCGCAGGGCTTCGGCTCGCTCGGCCTGATGACCTCGGTGCTGATGACGCCGGACGGCAAGACCGTCGAGGCGGAAGCGGCCCACGGCACCGTGACGCGCCATTACCGCGAGCACCAGAAGGGCAAGGAGACCTCGACCAACTCCATCGCCTCGATCTACGCCTGGACCGGCGGCCTCAAGCACCGCGCCAAGCTCGACGACAACGCCGAGCTCCTGCGCTTCGCCGAGACGCTCGAGCGCGTTTGCGTCGACACCGTCGAATCCGGCTTCATGACGAAGGATCTCGCCCTCCTCGTCGGCCCGGACCAGAAGTGGCTCTCCACGACCGGCTTCCTCGACAAGATCGACGAGAACTTGAAGAAGGCGATGGCGGGCTGATCGCTCGCACGCGCCGCCCTGCGAAAGCCCGGCCTCGCGGCCGGGTTTTCTTTTCGAGAATGCGGAATACGTTGCCTTTCGCGCTGATCAAGCCTATTTTAAAGCTACCAGCCGATAGCGGGTTTGCGTCAGCGAGCTCCTTGCTCTTAGAGCGTCGGTTGGTTTTTCTTTATTTACCTTGGGAATAGGCGGCTGAACACCAGCCGCTCTCGGATCGTTTCGTCGAGAGCGAAGATCACGTCATCGACCCGCCTCGGCGCGCGATGTCGCAATGCGCGATCGTCACGCAGCCGTTGCGCCTTGCAAAGAAAATACGTGGCCAGATCTGCGAGCTGAAGCACGCGATTATCGACCGACTGGATGAAGTGAACCGTATCAATGATGCGGCTCATCGGGGCTCCCCGTCCGCCAAAATTCCATCCTGCCAGCTGATAACGCCGCATCGCTGCGATCACGAATTTCTGCACCTCGCGATTCTCGTCCGCGATGATCAGTCCTAGCGACTGGCGTTCATCGAGCCAGTCCTGCAGACGCTCTGCGAGTAGGCCGAAAGCCAGTTCATGCGGGTGAAGCTTCGCCTTGCTGGCGAACTTGTCGACGGCTGCATATCCGACCACCGCTTCATGCTTGGTCAGCAGCCCCAACAGCGCCTTTACGGGGGCGATCCGTCGGCCGGGAGGAACCTCCCTGAACCTGCCCTTCCCCGAAAAAATCTCAGCGCCATGAATTTCCCAGTCATGCACCTCCTGCTCCGGCGCAACTTCGCGCATGGCGGCCACCACATCCTCGTTGATTCGTTGAACCTGAGAAGCCTCGACGATGAGCGCGCCAATCATATGAATAGGCTGATCGGGATCCTTGCGAAGGCCGGTATTGCCCGCCTCGTCGGTATAAACGAGATACATCTAACAATTTTTTCACGTCAAAAATACAATTTTTGATCGCTATGCCACGTGGTGACCTGCTTCCACAAGCTCAGTTGCCCAATTCCGCCGTAATCCCGGCGTTTCATTCCCTCATGCGGATCGTATTCGCCATCGTCGCCGTCCTGATCGCC
>REDO01000140.1 GCA_007693435.1 Salinarimonadaceae bacterium
CCGCCGCCGGCTGGAGATCGATCCCGCAGCGCCCAAATGCGTGCGCTGCGCCTGAGCGCCCCTCGGTTCCAGACCGTCAACGGATAAGGGCCATAGCCGACGGCCCGCGCGATTACGCGCCAATCAAACCAGCCACAGTGGCCCTTATTTTCCGTTCCATGGGCCGTTGACGCCCACTATCGATTTTCGCATTCTGGGGTAGCAGTATGATATTTGTGCGATCAAATTGTGTACTTTGGCAAAATCGGGGCTTGTCATGCGGATTAAGTCAATTTCAATAAAGAATTTCCGTTCACTTAAGGATTGCACGATAGATTTTGACAGATACACATCGCTTGTTGGCCCAAACGGCGCTGGAAAATCCAATATTCTTTATGCTTTGAACGTATTTTTTCGAGAGACTGAAGGTTCACCCACGAACCTGAGCGATCTCGACATTGAAGATTTTCATGCTCGCGATGTGCATGAACCTATAGAAATTACAGTAACATTCTGTGATCTTAACACGGATGCACAAACCGATTTTGCAGAATAATTCCGGCAGAACGAATTAATTGTTACCGCCAAGGCAACTTTCGACCCGTCCACCGGCATTGCAAGCGTAAAGCAATACGGTCAGCGGCGAGCTATGGAGTTGTTCAAACCGTTCTTTCAACTCCTCGGTGAAAGTAGGCCGGTTGCTGACCTCCGGGCAGAATATACCGCGCTTAGGGAACAAATTCCTACGCTTCCGATGATCAACACGAAAGACGGCATGCGGGACGCGCTGCGAGCATACGAAGAATCAAATTCAGAAAAGTGCGCACTGATACCAAGCGAAGATCAATTCTATGGTTTCAGCAAAGGTAGCAATAGACTCGCGCGATACGTTCAATGGATTTATGTCCCAGCCGTAAAAGACGCAACCAAAGAAAACGTGGAAGGAAAAAATACAGCATTAGGCAAAATTCTGGCACGAACTGTTCGATCTAAAGTAAAATTTGACGAAGAAATAAAAAAACTGAAAGACGTCACGCTTGAAAAATATCGCGAGATTCTTCAGTCACAACAGAGTGCTTTAGACGAAATCTCAGTATCATTGACGAGCCGCTTAACTCAATGGGCGCACCCTGAGGCGAGGGCCCGCCTTGCTTGGACGGAAGACCCTAAAAAATCTGTTCAGGTTGATGATCCCATTGCGCGACTTCTTGCAGGTGACGGCAACTTTGAAGGCGAGTTGGCTAGGTTCGGCCACGGATTGCAACGATCCTATTTATTAGCACTCCTACAAGAGCTTGCGGGAGCCGATGACGTAAACGCACCCACGCTGGTTCTTGGCTGCGAGGAGCCCGAGCTTTATCAACACCCGCCACAGGCAAGGCACCTTGCGGGCGTTTTACACAAGCTAAGCGAAGGGAACGCACAAATAATTGTCTCCACTCACAGCCCCTATTTCGTTTCTGGACGGCATTTTGAAAGCCTTCGGATGGTGCGCCGCGACTTCACCACCAAACAATCAAGAATCTCATCTGTCAATTTTGATACGATTGCAGATCGTATTGCCGCCATTTCAGACGACAAGCCGATTAAACCTGCCGCGCAACAGGCACGCTTGCAGCAAGCGTTACAGCCACATCTAAATGAAATGTTCTTTGCGCCCAAAATTGTCTTCGTAGAGGGTCTAGAGGATACGGCGTACATAACATCTTGGCTTATTCTATCAGGCGCTTGGGATGAATTTCGACGGCACGGCGCGCACTTGGTGCCGGTCAATGGGAAGAATTATCTAATTGAGCCTCTAGTCGTTGCTGAATGCTTGAGTATTCCAGCATTTGCAATATTCGACGCGGATGGCAACATCAATAACGCTACCACGCGCCCAAAGCATGAGAAGGACAACAAGGTCATACTTGCCCTGTTGGGCGGCGAGTCCACCCACCCCTTCCCAGCAGCTACTGTCTGGGCGGATAGATTCGTTCAATGGCCGACCAATTTGGGGGACGTTCTCAGGGCCGAAGTGGGGGAGCATGACTGGAATCAGTCATTCAGCGAAGCGACAAAGGGACTAGGCAACCCAGAAGGAAGTTTTGCCAAGAATCCCGTCCACATTGGTGACCACATCGGGAAACTGCAGGATAAAGGTAAGATACCGCAGAGCCTTGAGAAACTATGCAACGAGGTGATGCGATTCGCGTCTTCTAACTAGCCGATTGGCTGCACTCGTGGACGGAACGGGGCAATCGGCTGATAGTTCCGCTTTGAGGGAAGAGACGGGCTACTTGGTTTTGGCGTTCGAACAAATGCCCCCGCCGCCCCGATCAGCTCCACACCGTCAACGGCCTCGCCGTCCCGCGACAACCGATGAAGCACGAGGCCGACACGCGCCTGCCGCCGACGCCCGGGGCGACGTTGTGGATGAGGCGCGCGTTGAAGATCAGGAGATCGCCGATCGCGGGGCGAAAGACGAGCTTCGGCGGCTCCAACGTCTCGCGCGACAGGCCGTCATCGGCGCCGATCCTCGCGTCCTCCTCCGGGGTCGGATGGCGCAGCCACAATTCGATCTCGCCGCCCTGCTCCGGCATGTCGAGATAGATGTTGACGGCGAGCTGCCCCGTCATGCCGCAGGAATCGGGCGGCGTCTCAGGCCCCTCCGGCGCGACGTCGGGCGCGCCGGCGGGTAGCGCCGCGAGCATGCGCGCGAGCCGGTCGTTGTGCGGCAGCATCGCCGCGCCGGGCTCGATGACCCGGTAGGCCCCGACGAAGGCGGGCGCTCCCCGGATGCGCTCGATCATCGCGCCAGCCGGCCAGACTTCATCGAGAATCAACCGTAGATGGTCTATCGGCGTCAGGCGGGATTGCGCCAGCGCGCGCACCGCGCGGGTCGCCGCCAACGCCTGCGCCTGATACCGGCCCAGCGCCTGCGGATCCCCGTCGACATCGACGAAGCCCATGCCCAGACGCTTGAGCGCGCTCTGCGTACGATAAGCCTCGAGCGCCTGATGGGCGGCGACGGCGTCGGCGAGATCGGCGCAGAAGTCTTGCGGGCAAAAGCCTGGAACGTGGATCAGGTCGATCTTCTGCGCCGCGAGGTCGTACAGGCCGCGTGCGTCGAGATCCTGCGTGATCGCGGGAAAGGTTTTCGCCATGCTGGTCATCGCCGCTCCTCCCGGGACGCCGCCGACGGCCGATCGGGCGGCCGGAGGTGGATGCGGCCATATTCTATCATAGATTGTATCAGAGTCGAGATTCCCGCTATCCGCGTCATTGCGCGGCTGAAGCGCGGGGTCGTTCAGTGCTTGACGGAGGCGATTTCGACGAGCCGGCGCAGGGTCGGCGAGGAATCGTCGAGACGCCAGGTCAGCCCGGTCTCGAGCTCGGGCGCCGCGTCGGCGAGCGGCACGTAGCGCACGCCCGCGCGGCCGAGATTCGTGAGGGAGAGCGGCGCGAAGGAGACGCCCATCCCCGCGGAGACGAGGCTGATGATGGTCTGCATCTGGATCGCCTCCTGCCCGATCCGGAGCGCGACGCCGTTGCGGGCGTAGTAATCCGTCACGAGATCGTGGAAGGCCGGCGCGCTGCGGCGGGGAAAGATAACGAGCGGCTTGTCCGCGAGATCCGCCAGCCGCAACCCGCCGGGCGCGCAGTCGAGTTCCCCGCTCTCCACCCAGCTTTCGGGAATCACCGCCACCAGCGGCTCGCGCGTCAGGGGCCGGTAGGCGAGGGACCCGTGCGCCGTCTCGGCGGAAGGAATGATGAGCCCCACATTGATTTCGCCGCTCAGAAGCGCCTCGATCTGAAGATCGCTCGTCATCTCGCGCAGGGAGACCTTCACGTCGGGATAGGCCGCGCCGTAGCGGCTGATGAGCTGGGGCAGGACGTTGTAATCCGCCGTCGTGACGAAGCCGAGCTTCAGCGAGCCCACCTCGCCTCGGGCGATCTGGCGCGCGTAGCCGGGCAGGTCGTCGGCTTCGGCGATGAGCGCACGCACGCGCGGCAGCCAGTGCTCGCCGACGGAGGTGAGCGCGACGCTGCGCTTGGTGCGCGCGAACAGCCGGACGCCCAGCTCCTCTTCCAGCGCGATGATGGCCTGGCTCAATGGCGGCTGCGTCATGCCGAGCCGGTCTGCGGCGCGTCCGAAATGCAATTCCTCGGCGACAGCGACGAAAAAACGAAGTTGACGAAGGTTCATCCGGTCGCCCTCTCATTCGAAAGAGAACCATAAAATCAATGAAACATATATTTCTCATTGCGCGGAGGAAAGTCTACAAGCAACGCCAATCAGAACCAGAATGCGCCGAAGAGCGTGGGAGGAAGATTGTCCGGGACGATCCGTTTCGACATCTCGAGGAACGAACGCCGTGGCGAGGCCGTCCGTACGCCGCCGCGGGCGAGCGTTACACGTTTGGCTAGTAGCAACCCGCGCGCCGGGGCGGCATATCTAGGCGGACGCGAAGACCGGACGAGCCCGCCAAGCCGCTCGCCGGCGACGCCGACGGGCGCGGCCCAGCCGCCCCGCAACGAAAACCCAACAACTGGAGAGGGATGGAAAATATGAACATTCTCATGCGTTCGGCGGCTGTCGCCGCGATCACGATCGGCTTCGCCGGCGGGGCTCTGGCCCAGACCGAGGTCAAGATCGGCTATGCGCTCGCGCCGGCCTCGCATTACGGCGTGGCGGCCGAGAAGTGGCAGGAAGCCGTCGAGGCCGCGACCGAGGGCCGCTACATGTTCCGCCACTTCCCCTCGTCCGGCCTCGGCGGCGAGCGTGAAGTGGTCGAAGGCGTCCAGATCGGCACGATCGAGGCGACCATCGTCTCCTCGGGCACGCTCAGCAACTTCGTGCCCGACACCGGCGTTTTCGACATCCCGTTCCTGTTCCGCGACCTCGCCCATGCGCGCGGCGTGCTCGATGGCCCGATCGGTCAGGAGATCCTCGAAAAGTTCGACGACGTGGGCCTCGTGGCGCTCGCCTGGGGCGAGCAGGGCTTCCGCCACATCACGAATAACCGCGGCGTGATCGACGAGCCCGGCGACATGGCGGGCCTGAAGCTGCGCACGATGGAGAACCCCGTCCACATCACGGCCTTCCAGACGCTCGGCGCCGCGCCGACGCCGATGGCCTGGCCGGAAGTCATCGGCGCCCTGCAGCAGGGCGTCATCGACGGTCAGGAGAACCCGCTCTCGGTCATCACCTCCGCCAATCTCGCGGAAGTGCAGAAGTACCTGACCCTCTCCGGCCACGTCTATTCGCCGGCCGTGCTGCTCGTCTCGCGCCAGCTCTGGGACGGGATGTCGGACGCCGATAAGGACGCTTTCCGCGAGGGCGCGGCGGAAGCGGTCACGGCCATGCGCGGCTTCATCGACGAAGTCGAGAGCTCGGGCATCGAGCGCCTGCGCGCGCAGGGCATGGAAATCGGCGAATTGTCGGCGGAAGCCCGCACCGCCTTCCAGGAGGCGCTCGCAGCGGCTTACGAGCAGTACTACGCCAGCTATGACCGCGCGCTGATCGAGCAGATCATCGCGGCCGAGTGACCGTTCCCCTCGCTCGCGCCCGCCCGCCGCAACGGCGCAGCGGGCGCGAAACGGAAGGTCGCGCTTGACGACGCGAGCGGCGGACCGCCACGATGCGCATCGTGGCGGTTCGTTCATGCGGGGAACCGCCTTCGGGCGGATGCGGGGAGGCGATGCTGAGAACCTTTGAGAAGGTCTTCGTCGAGGCGAACAAGTGGGCGCTCGTGCTGCTCTTCACGGCGATGGCCGTGATCGTCTTCGCCAATGTCTCGCTGCGCTATCTGACGACCGGCTCCATCATCTGGGCCGAGGAAGTGGCCCGGTACCTGATGATCTGGATGACTTTCATCGGCGCCGGCCTCGCCCTGCGCGTCGGCGGGCATGTTGCGATCTCCAACCTGCAGGAGGTGCTGCCGAATCTCGGCCAGAAGATTTTGCGCAGCCTCCTCGTCCTGATGCTGCTCGGCTTCTTCTGCGCGATGATCTGGTTCGGTCTGGACTATATGAACCGCACGCGGTTCCAGCTGACGCCCGCCACGCGCATCCCGTTCCGCTACGTCTACGCGGCGATGCCGATCGGCTTCGGCCTCCTGATCGTGCATCTCCTGCTGATCGCCCGGACCTATATCGAGACCCTGAGTTTCCGCGAGCTCGAAGCCGACGGGACGAAGGCGGCTCCCATCGACTGAACGGCGAAAGACGGGAGACCTCCGGGTGTCGTTGATCCTCTTCATATCCTTCTTCTCGCTGCTGATTCTCGGCACGCCGGTGGCGTTCGCGCTCGCCATCGGGTCCTTCGCGGCCGTCATCTTCGGCAGCAACTATCCCGCCATCGTCGTGATCAAGGAGATGTTCTCCGGCCTAGACAGCTTCCCGCTGATGGCCGTGCCGTTCTTCATCCTGGCGGCGGAGCTGATGACGGGTAGCGCCATGACGCAGGTGCTGCTGCGCTTCGCCTCGCAATTCGTCGGCCATCTGCGCGGCGGGCTGGGCTACGCCAACGTCCTCTCCTCGACGATGTTCGCAGGGATCTCGGGTTCAGCGCTGGCCGACGCCGCAGGCCCGGGCGCGATGATGGTGCGCA
Source organism: Salinarimonadaceae bacterium (assembly GCA_007693435.1). Lineage (GTDB taxonomy): Bacteria > Pseudomonadota > Alphaproteobacteria > Rhizobiales > Beijerinckiaceae > Saliniramus. The sequence continues at coordinate 6,575 of REDO01000140.1, forward strand.
TGATGGAGAGGGGCGGCTACAGCCGCGCCTATGCCGGCGCGCTCACGGCCTCCGCTTCCGTGATCGGCCCGATCATTCCGCCCTCGATCATCATGATCATCTACGCCATGCAGGATCAGCGGGTCTCCGTGATCGGGCTGTTCATGGCGGGCATCCTGCCCGGCCTGCTCATCGCCACCACGCTCTGCGTCGTGAACTGGCGGGTGTCGCGTCAGAGGAACTACCGCAGCGACGTGCCGCGTCCGGGCTGGCGGGAGATGGTGAAGACCACTTTCTTCGCCCTGCCGGCGCTGTTTCTGATCGTGCTGATCATCGGCGGCATTCGCAGCGGAATCTTCACGCCGACGGAGGCCTCCGTCGTCGCGGTGTTCTACGCGCTGGTCTGCGGCATGTTCGTCTACCGTTCGCTGCGGCTGCGCGACCTGCCGACGATCATCCTGCGCGCCGGGATCGTCACCGCCGCGATCCTCCTGATCCTCGCGGCGGCGCGCGCCTTCGCCTGGATCCTGATCATCGAGGGCGTGCCGCAGACGCTGGCGCAGGTCATCGTGGCGTGGGACCTGTCGCCGATCGTGTTCCTGCTCGCGATCAACGTGCTGCTGCTGATTTTCGGCCTGTTCATGGACCCCCTTCCGGGGGTGATGATCCTCGTCCCGATCCTCGCGCCGATCGCCTTCTCGCTCGGCATCGACCCGACGCATTTCGCCATCGTCGTGATCGTCAACCTGACGGTAGGGCTGATAACCCCGCCGGTCGGCAGCCTGCTCTTCGTCGTCTCGTCGGCGGTGAAGCTCAGGGTGTCGGATCTCGTGCGCGAGATGCCGCTGTTCTTCTTCGCCTATATCGGCATTCTCCTGCTGCTGACCTTCGTGCCGGGCATCGTCACCTGGCTGCCGCGCGCGACGGGATTATGAGCGGCGTTCAGCCGGCGCCCTCACCCTTTTCCGCCTCGATCTCGGCGAGCGTCGCCTTGGCGACGCGGAAGGATTCGATCATCGCGGGCACGCCGCAATAGATGCCGACCTGGAGCAGGACCTCCTTGATCTCGTCCTTCGTCAGCCCGTTGTTGATCGCGCCGCGCACGTGCAGGCCGAGTTCGTGGGGGCGGTTCAGGGCGCTGAGCAGGGCGAGGTTGACGATCGAGCGCGTGCGCCGGTCAATTCCTTCACGGCCCCAGATTTCGCCCCAGCAATAGGTGGTGACGATCTGTTGGAGCTCCTGCGTGAAATCGTCCGCGCTTGCGAGCGCCTTGTCGACATGGGCCGCGCCCAGCGTCTCGCGCCGGATCTTCAGCCCCTTCTCGTACATCGCGTCGTCCATATTCAGACCCTCCTCGCTTGCTTGCGTGAAGGTCATTTAGGAGCCGAACGGCGGCGCTGGCTATGGGAGAACGACGATCCCCGGACGGGCGCATTCCCGGAACGCCGGCGGGAGCGACGGCTCAAGAGGGTGTGAAATCGCGATTCTGGACCTCGGACAGGCGGCGCTCGGCCTCGCCCTTGAACACGGTCAGGAAATCGTTCGTCAGACGAGACGGCAGGCGCTGCTTCGGCAGGATCGCCGCAAGGTGAAGCCGAACCGTCGGCTGGAAAGGGCGGATCGCGAGATCAGCGTAGCGTCCGGATGAGACCGTCAATTCGTCGAGGAGCGCGGTGCCCCAGCCCTCCTGCACGAGGCGGGCCGCGACGTTGAGGAAGCGCGTCTCCACCGTCGGCGAATAGGGCGTCCCCGCCTTTTCGAAGGCGTCGGCGATGAGAAGGCCGATGCTGTTCGACGTCTGCGGCGCGACCAGCCGGAAATCGCGCAGGTCGGCGGGAGTGACGAAGGGGAGCGACGCGAGCGGCCCGTTCGCCTCGCAGACGCAGACGGTCGTCAGGTCGGCCATCGGAACCAGCGTCAGCCCATGACGGTCATGCGCCTCCATGCCGAAGCCGATATCGGCGAGGCCCGTCTCGACCGCGTCGAGCACGCTCTCCAGAGGGCGGGTGTCGAGGGAGAGATAGACGGACGGATGGGCTGTGAGGAACTTCATCATCACGCCGGGCAGGATCGATTCCGACAGCTCCGCCGTCGCCACGACCCGCACCCGCCCGATACGCCCCGCGCGCAGGTCGGCGGCGCGCTGGTTGAGCGCCTGCTGGTGCATGAAGAGCGGTTCGGCCTCGTCGAGGAGGATCTTGGCCTCCTGCGTCGGCACGAGCCGGTTGCTCACCCGTTCGAACAGCCTGAAGCCGAGCTGCGACTCCATATGCTTGATGGCGTTGCTGACGGCCGATTGCGACATCGACAATTCTTCGGCGGCGGCGATGGTCGTGCGGAATCGCATCACCGCGCTGAAGATTTCGAGCTGCCTCAGATTCATGCCGGCTCCATGGCTGACGCTGGCCCTGCGGCGCCGTCATCCCGGAACGCCCTGCCCCCCGAATGGCGAAAGACGCAGGCGCGTAAAGTTCGAGACGCGGCCCTCGAAAGGCCCGAAGCCCTTGATCGCATGAAATTCCGGCGTCTCATAGGCATCGGGACCGGTGATCTCGTAGACGGCGACGAAGCGCGGACCGCCCTCCAGATTGATGAAGCGCCGCGCCGACAGCCAGCCGGGACAGGCGAGGATGTCGGGCAGATGCGTTTCGTCGTACCAGCGGTGGAACGCCTCCTCGTCCTCAGCCGCGACGTCCACCATGACGATGTGGAGCTGCGCCATCACATAAGCTCTGCCGCGACGAGCGCCCCGCGCAAGGCGCTCACCTCCTCGCCCGAAAGCGCCTCGATCGGCGAGCGCGAGGTCGGCGCGGCGAGGCGGCCGAGCAGTACGAGGCAGGTCTTGAGGCGGATCGTCGCGAGGTGGCCGGGCGCGCCGTATACGATGCGGGCGAGTTCGTAGAGCCGCTCGTGCAGCGCCCGGCCCGCCGCCATGTCGCCGGCGAGCACTGCGCGCTCCAGCGCGACGATCATCTCGGGGGCGACGGCCGCAAGGCTGACGAGGCTGCCGTCGCTGCCGATCACGAAGCAGGTGAACAGATGCTCGTCGCCCGACGCCATGACGCCGACATCGGGGCGCAGGCGCTTCGTCAGGCGTCGCGTCGCGTCGTAGGCGGCCGTCTCCCAGCTGCCCTCCTTGATGCCGACGACGCTCTCGATTTCGAGCAGGCCCGCAAGCGTCTTCGCGGAGAACGCCGTGCGGCCGGAACCGACCGAGCCCTGGAAGAGGAAGAGCGGCAGGCCCGAGGCATTCGCCACCGCGCGGTGATGCTCCTGGATCACGCGCTCGTCGGCGCCCAGCGCCCAGGAATAGGGCGGAAACACCATGACCGAATCTGCGCCCGCCTCCGCCGCGTCCTCGGCGAGGCGGGCGGCGATGTCCGTGCGCTCCGCGTTGATCCCGGCGACGACCTTGCGCTCGCCGGAGACGCTGCGCGCCGTGCGCACGACGAGGGCGAGCTCGTCACGGTCGAGCGCGTAGTTCTCGCCCGCATGCCCGTTGACGAGAAGCCCCGTCATGCCCTCCGTGTTGACGACGCCGTCGAGATGGCGCGCGAGCGCCTCCTCGTCGATCGCGCCGTCTGCCCGCATCGGACAGATGGTCGAGGCGTAGACGCCGCCCCAAGGGTGCGTCTGGCGGATTTCGCTCATTGTCTTTCTTCCCCCTGCGATGTTGTTCTCAGCCGTTGCTCAGGCTTTCAGCCCGCTTCGCGCAACGACCGCTTCGACCGCCGCCTCGATCTCGGGGCGCACAGGCACGAGCGGCAGGCGCGGACGCGCGTTCTCGATGATCCCGAGCGCGCGCAGCCCCACCTTGATGCGGGTATGCATGTCGATGATCGGCGCGGCGCCGTAGACGCTGCGCACGATCGGATGGAGGCGGTCGCTCGCCGCGCGCATGGCCGCAAGGTCGAGGGCCTCGGATGCGTTCCACAGATCGGAGAGCCAGTGCGGCGTGAGACTCGCGAGCCCCGAGAGCAGCCCGTCGGCGCCGACCGCGAGCTGCGGCAGGAACCAGTCGAAATTCGAGGGCAGCATCGCGACATCCGGGCAATTGGCCTTCAGCGCGCGATAATTCTCCTCGTAGGCGAGCATGGTCGCGCTGCCCTCCTTGACCGCGATCACCTTCGGCAACGAGGCGATCGCGACGAGGGCCTGCGTCGAGTAGCCGAAACCGGAGGCGAGCGCGTACTGGAAGATGGAGGCCGGCAGATCGACGGCGGAAGTGACCGCGCCGTAATAGGCGACGGGCGCATCGGGCGTCGCCGCCGCCCCGCCGCCGAGCGCGGCGGGCGGAAACATCACGTAGCAATCGGCGCCCGCCGCTTCCGCCGCGCGGGCCTGCGCGATCGCGTCGTCGACGCCGTGGGGCACGACGCCGGCGAGCAGCGGCTTGTCGCGCCCGATCACCTCGCGCGTGAAGCGGATCACCTGCGAACGCTCATCCTGCGAGAGCGAAGTCGCTTCGCCCGCATGGCCGTTGACGAACACGGCCGCGACGCGGTCGGTCAGCGCGCAATATTCGAGCACGCGGCGGAAGCCTCTCCAGTCGATGGCGCCGGACGCCTCGAAGGGCAGGATTGTCGCGACGGTGACGCCGCGCAGATGGGTATGGTCCATGATCGTCACGCTACCTTCGGGCGGGGATATTTGAGTGTGGCGCGGGCCTTCAGCACTTCGCGGCCCTCCTCGTTGACGGCGGAGGCCTCCCAGACGAGCGTGCGCGTGTCCTCGTGCTTCTCGGCGATCCAGACGTCGATGGTGATGGTGTCGCCGTAGAAGACCGGCCCGGTGAACCAGAACCGATCCTCGATGGAGACGCCGAGCACGCCCGCGAGCTCGGCCGACAGGACGCTCGTGCACAGCGCGGCGACCATGACGCCGGGCGCGAGGCGTTTGCCGAAGCGGGTGCCGGCGGCGTAGCTCTCGTCGATATGCACGGGGCCGAAATCGCCGGTCGCGGCGATGTAGAGCGCGCCGTCGGCCTCGGTCACCGTCTTCGAGACGGATACGCGGTCGCCCACGGAGAGGTCGGCGAAGGGAATGACGTCATACATGGCCGCCCCCTCAAGCGGGCGAGACGGGAACGAGAACCGCCTCGCCGGTGGAGAGTGAGGTCCCGTCGCTCCTGAGCGAGAGCGCGAAGACGAGCCGGCCCGCCTCGCTCGACGTCAGCGTCGCGCTCGCCTCGACGGAGGCGCCGACCGGAACCGCGCGCTCGAACGCGATCGACCAGCGCTCGATGCGATGGCCCGGGCCCGCGAGCCGCGACAGGCAGGTCGAGAGCAGCGAGGCGGCGGCGAGCTCGAACACCGCCATGTCGGCAAGCCCCGCCTCGCGCGCCTTGACGCGGTCGACGTAGAGCCCGCCGAGATTGCCGCTGATGCCGGTGAACATCGCCTGCTCGGCGACCGTCATCGTCTTGCGGAAGGTCACCGCATCGCCGATTTTCGGGGGCGTGAAGCTGTTCTTGAGCGTCATTTTTCTTCTCCTCGCCCGCGATCAGATCGCGAGGCCGTTCTTGATGACGCTGCGGGCGATGAGCATGCGGTGGATCTCCGACGTGCCGTCGTAGATGCGCGTCACGCGCGCGTCGCGGTAGATTCGCTCGAGCGGCAGGTCCTTGCTGAAGCCGTAGCCGCCGAAGACCTGGATGCCGCGATCCGCCACCTGCCCCAGCATCTCGGAGGCGTAGACCTTGATCATCGAGACCTTGTCGCGCGGGTCGAGGCCGAGATCGATGTCGCGGGCGCAGTCGAGCACCATGCTGCGCGTCGCGTAGATCTCGATCGCGGAATCGGCGATCATCTTTTGCACCATCTGGAAATCGCCGATGGGCTGGCCGAACTGCTTGCGCGACGCCGCGTGCTGGCGCATCAGCTCGAGCACGCGTTGCGCCATGCCCGTACAGCGGGCTCCGATATGGCAGAGACGGATCGAGGACACGCTCTGCATGATGAGCTTGAAGCCGCCGCCGACCTCGCCAAGCACGGCGCCCTCGGGGATGCGGCAATCGGAGAAGACGAGTTCCGCGTGGCCGTAGCCGCGATGGCCCATCATCGCCTGCTTGCGCGCGACGGAGAAACCGGGCGTGTCCCTGTCGACGAGGAAGAGCGTGATCCCGCCGCGCGCGCGCTTCCCGGGATCGGTGAGCGCCATCACGATGGTGAAGTCGGCGATGTCGCCGTCGCTGATGAAGTGCTTCGTGCCGTTCAGCACCCACTCGCCGTTCTCGAGCCGCGCCGTGGTCGAGATCGCGGCGGCGTCGGAACCAGCGCCCGGCTCGGTGATCGCCATGGCGCAGATCTTGTCGCCCTTGACGACCGGATAAAGGTAGTGCTCGCGCTGGGCCGGCGTGCAGGCCATCAGCATCGGATAGGCTTGGCCGAAGATGCGGCGGATAAGCGCATCGGAGGTCTGGCCAAGCTGCTCCTCGACGAGGCACATGTCGAAGGTCGTGAGCCCCCCGCCGCCGACTTCTTCCGGCATGTTCAGCGCGTAGAGACCGAGATCGATCGCCTCACGCTTGAGGATCGCGAGCTTTTCCTGCGGAATGGCGGCGCTCTCCTCGACCTCCATCTCGAGCGGCTGGACCTTTTCCCGGATGAATCGGCCAATGGTGTCGACCACCATCCGGATCTCGTCGGAAACCAGTGTGCTGCTCATCGGGAGGACGCCTTTTCTTCTTGGTTTGCGCTCATCTGGCCGGCCTCGCCTGAAACAGGCGCGCGGATCACGCCCTGCGCCGCGAGGCGCTCGATCTCGTCCGCGCGGAAACCCGCCTCGGCGAGGATCTCGCGGCTGTCGCAGCCGGGTTCGAGCGGCATGGTCCGCAAGCCCGGAACGGCGCCGTCGTAGCGCAGCGGATGGGCGACGAGGCGCGCCTCGGAATCGCCGACACGGCAATGCGTGAACACGCCCAGATGCTGCGCCTGCCGGTCCTGGACGAGGTCGTCGTAGCTTTGCACGCGCTCGTGCCAGATCCCGTGCGCGTCGAAGCGCGCGGACAGGTCGGCGAAGGTCCGGCCGGCGAGTTCGCGCGCGACGGCGGCGGCGTAGCGCTCGCGCTCAGCGTAGCGGTCGATCTCGACGAGCGCGCGCAGCGCCTCGCTGTCGAGCGCTTGCGCCAGCTTTCCCGGATCGTTCATCGAGAGCACGACATGGCCGTCGGCGATGGCGTATGCGCCGTAGGGGGCGTCGTGATACCAGCTGCCGACATTCGGCCCCCGGCTCATGACGTCGCCCTCGGCGCGGCGGGCGAAATACTTGGTGATCGCCTCGCTCTGGAGATCGACGCCGGCCTGGAACAGGCTTGCCTCGACCCGCGTCCCCTCTCCCGTCTGGAGCTTGCGCACGAAAGCCGCAAGCACGCCCATAGCCAGAAGCGCCGCGCCGTGCTGGTCGACCACCGCCGCGCCGACGATGGTCGGCCCCGCCTCACGCGAACCCGTCGCCGCCACGAGCCCCGAGCGCGCCTGCATCAGGAGGTCTTGGCCAGGCCGGCCTGCGTCTGGCCCGTCGGCGCCAAGCCCCGTGGCGGAGGCGTAGATGATGTCGGGCCTGCGCGCGCGGATCGCCTCGTAGCCGAAGCCGAGCCGGTCGAGCACGCCGGGGCGAAAATTCTCGACGATCACGTCGGCGCCGTCGATGAGCCTGAGCATCACCTCGCGCGCCTCGGGGTTCTTGAGGTCGATCGCGAGGCTGCGCTTGTTGCGGTTGGCCGAGAGCATGAAGGCGCTCACGCCCTCGACATAGGAATCCCCGCCCGACCAGCGCCGCTCGAAGGCGCCGCCCAAAGGTTCGATCTTCACGACGTCCGCGCCCATATCCGCCAGATACTGCGTGGCCGCGGGGCCTTGCAGATAGTGGCAGAAGCTGATGACGCGCATCGCCAGCTTCATGATGCGCTCTCCGCGCAGCGCACGATTCCGCGCGCGACGAGGTCGTCGATCTCGGCTGCGTCGAACCCGGCTTCAGCCAGAATTTCGCGCGTCTGCGCGCCAAGCGCCTGCGGCGGCAACCGCACGGGCGTGGCCTCGCCGTCATAGCGCACCGGATGGCCGACCAGCGTGACCGGCGCGCCGGTCGCGCCCTCGACGGTCGGAAACGCTTCGAGATGCTGAAGTTGCGGATTGACTTGCAGGTCGTCGTAGCTCTCCACCTTCGCGTTCCACACGCCCTTGGCGTCTAGGAGCGCGATCGCCTCCTCAAGCGTCAGCGTCGCGATCTTCTGCGAGACGAGCGCGGTGATCTCCTCGCGCCGCGAGAACGACGCGTCGTCGGGGATGGCGGACAGGGCCTCGACGCCGAGCGCCTCGCCAAGCTGGGCGGGCGTGCTCATCGAGACGGCGAGGTGGCCGTCGCTCGTGGCGTGGATGCCATAGCCGCCGGCGCTGAACCAGGAGGCGACGCCGCCGGGGCCGCGCGGGGAGGTGCGCGGCGCGCCGTTGAGCCACGCCGTGACGGATTCGCCCTGAAGATCAACCGCCGCCTGCAAAAGGCTCACGTCGACGCGCCCGCCCTTGCCGCTCCGTTCGCGGCGAAACAGCGCTGTAACGATCCCCATCGCATAGAGCGCGGCCGCGTGCTGGTCGATCACGACCGAGCCGACCGGAACCGGCGGCCCGTCGGCGCGGCCCGTATGGGCGGCGAGACCTGACATCGCCTGAAGCAGGAGATCCTGTCCCGGCCGCTGCGCGTAAGGCCCCGTCGCGCCGAAACCCGTCGCGGCGGCGTAGATGAGGCGGGGATGGGCGGCGAGAAGCTCGTCCGGACCGAAGCCGAGCCGCGCCATGGCGCCGGGGCGGAAATTCTCCATCACCACGTCCGCGCCTTCGATCAGGCGATGGACGAGCGCCTTGCCCTCGGAGTTCTTGAGATCGACCGCGAGGCTGCGCTTGTTGCGGCCCGTCGCGATGTGGTTGACGCTCTGCCCGTCGACGAAATGCCCGGCGACGCCCCAGTTGCGCTGGAAGGCGCCGTCGATCGGTTCGATCGCGATCACGTCGGCCCCGAGATCGCCCAGCAACTGGGCCGCCGCGGGGCCTGCGAGAAAGTGATTGAAGCTCAATATCCTGATACCGCGCAGGGCGTCCATGTCAAACTTCCGTATTTTCCGATCCAGACCCTAGCAACGCCCGCATGCCCGGCATAGTATCGATGATTATGATATTTCAGACCTAGACAATTTAACTTTTGAATAGTCAGCCCAAAATCTCTTCAGGACGCGTATGAGCTGATGTCCCGACGCAAGATCTCGCCGCGCCCCTTTTCGCCGACGATCTTGCCGTTCTCGGCGACGACGCGGCCGCGCGCGATCGTCATCACCGGCCAGCCGACGACCTCGAAGCCCTCCCACGGCGTGTAATCGGCGCCGTGATGGAGAATCTCCTGACGGATCGTCTCGCGGCGATTGGGGTCCCACAGCGCGATATCCGCATCGAAGCCGACGCCGATCGAGCCCTTGCGGGGATACAGGCCATACATCTTCGCGTGGTTGGTCGCGGAGAGCTCGACGAATTTCTGCGGGGTGATGCGCCCCTTGGAGACGCCTTCCGAGAAGAGGATCGGCAGCCGCGTCTCGACGCCGGGAATGCCGTTGGGCACCCAGCGGAAGGAGGTCCGCGCCTTCGGGTTGAGCTTGCCGTCGGGGCTGTCGTAGCGGAACGGGCAATGGTCCGACGAGAAGGTGTGGAACACGCCCTGGGTGATCCCCTCCCAGATGGCCTGCTGGCTGTCATGGTCGCGCGGGGGCGGGGAGCAGACGTATTTCGCCCCCTCCATGTTGAGCCCTTTCAGATCGTCGGCCGTCAGCGTGATGTATTGCGGACAGGTCTCGGCGTAGATCTTCAGGCCGCGCTGCTGCGCCCAGCGGATCTGCTCCATGGTCTCGCGCCCGGAGACGTGGACGATCATCATCGGCACGTCGACGAGCTGGGCGTGGGAGATCGCGCGATGCGCCGCCTCCCGCTCGACGATCTCGGGCCGCGACACGGCGTGATAATAGGGCTCGGTCTTGCCCGCGCGCTCCAGCCGCTCGGCGAGGAACTTGATCGTGTCGTAGCCCTCGCAATGCACCATCACGAGCGCGCGCTCCTCGCGCGCGACCTCGAACACCTCCAGAAGCTGGCGATCGTTGAGGACGAGGTCGTCATAGGTCATGAAGACCTTGAACGAGGTGTAGCCGTCCTTCACGAGAGCCGGCAGCTCCTGACCCAGCACTGCGGGGCTCGGGTCGGAGATGATGAGGTGAAACGCCGTGTCGATCAGGCATTCGCCCTCAGCCTTGGCGCGATAGGCCTCGACGCAGGCGCGCAGCGACGAACCCCGCTCCTGCAACGCGAAGGGCATGACGCAGGTGTTGCCGCCCGCGGCCGCCGAGGCGGTCGCGGAGGCGAAGTCGTCAGCCATGACGATGCCCGGCCCCGAGGCCTGCGCGATATGGACGTGGCTGTCGATCCCGCCCGGCATGACCCACAACCCGCTCGCGTCGATCTCGCGCGCCGCGCCCTCGACGCTCCCGGCGATGACGGCGATGCGACCGTCGCTGACGCCGATATCGGCGCGGAACATGTCGCTGGCGGTGACGACGAGGCCGCCGCGGATGGCGAGATCGAGCTTTTGGGTCATGGATCGTTCTCTTGCGTTCGAATGCGTTTCAGCCGGATCGGCGCGTCAGATGCGCTCGAAGAGGATGTCCTGGGCGCCTTCCCATAGGGTCTTGCGGCCCAACGCGTAGAGCTTGTCGAGATTGGTCTCGAGCGTGATGAAGTGGTTGCCCGCGAGCTGGCCGGCCATGCTGGCGAAATTCACGCGCCCGTACGCGAGCAGGATTTCCGTCTCGCTGACGCCGCCGGGATAGAGGATCACCTCGCCCGGCGAGGGATAGCTCGTGGCGTTCTCGTAGCCGACGCCGAACTGCATGTCGCCGAGCGGCACCCAGACGCCCTCGCCGCTCCAGCGCACGTGGATCGCCTTGTTGCGGAACGGAATGTGCTTGAGGAAGGCCGCGCAGGTCGCAGGCGCCTTCTCCATTTCGAGACGCCCCTCGAAGGGGATTCCGGCGAAGGTGACGCGGATACGTTCCATGTTCTTATCGAGCTCCAGATCTGATTTCGGATCGAGGCCCGCAGAGCGCGCGAATCGCTTGCGCGCGCGCCTCGGCGGCTTCGAACAGCAGGTTGACGTCGTTTGCGGCGAGCGTCCATGTCGCGCCGAGATCAACCGCATGCGAATGGATGAACGCGTCCGGCACGCCCATGACGCCGAAGATCTTTCCGGAGCCCAAGGCCGCATCCGCGACGCGGCGAAACGCCTCGCGCGCTTCCCGCGCGTCGAGATCGCCGGCGCGCCCGAGCGCCTGGGTGAGGTCGTTCGCGCCGATCACCAGCCCGTCGACCCCGTCGAGCGCCGCGATCGCCTCGCATGCGTCGAGACCCTCGCGGCTCTCGATCATCAGGAAGAGTTCGAAACCGTCCTCGCTGCGCGCGACGATCTCCGCCGGGGAGACCGGCCGGAAGCCCGTCGCCGCGACGGGATAGGGGATCGAGCGGCGCCCGAGGGGCGGAAAACGCGTCTGGTCGACGATCGCTTGCGCATCCTCGACGCTATCGACATGGGGGACGACGATGCCCCGCGCGCCGCAATCGACGATGCGCGGAATGTCGGTCGCGCGCGCGCCCGGGGCCCGAACGAAGACCAGGAAATCCGCCTCGCGCCCCGCGACGCAGAGCGCGGCGGCTTCCGCGAGCGAGAGCGGACCGTGCTCCATGTCGGCGAGCAGGAAATCGAAGCCGGCGTAACGCGCGATCGGCAGGATCTCGATCGAGCGGACGACGCAGGCCGCGATCCCGATGCGCAGGTTCATGACCCGGCCTCCGTCTCGCCCGGGCGGCCGCGCACCTTGAACAGCTGCGCGGGATTGTCCGCCGTCATCCGGCGAAGCGCCTCGGGGGCGACGCCGGACGAGGCGAACATCATGATGAATTCGCGGAACGCCTCGACGGGCGGCGGCAGCACGAGCGCGCCGCTGTCGCTGGAGAGCACGATGTTCTCCGGCCCCAGCGCCTCGACGATTTCGAGCGCGTTGAAGAAATCGGCGCGCGCGAAGCGGTGGCGCTCGGAATCGATCATCGTCTGGGGGATGTCGGTGGCGTGGCTGAAGACGAAGAAGGAGAATTCGAGCATGCAGCCCGCGGCCGCGATCGCCTTCGCCTCGTCGGGCGTGAGGTAACCCGCCGGCGCGAGCATGCGCGTGCAGCCGCGCTCGGCGGCGGCTTGCGCGACGCGAACGGCTTCCGGGCCGGAAAGGTGGCCGAGATTGAAGACCACATCCGCCTCGACGCAAAGATCGACGATCTCGGGAAGCGGATCGGGCAAGGGGCCGGCCTCGGGGATCGAGAGCGTCGTCTCGATATAGGCCGGACTGCGCTTCTCGGAGCGCGCGACAAAGGCCGTATGGTGGCAGGGCAGCGAGACGAAGCGCGCGCCGCCGCCGGTCCCGTAGCCCATCTTCAGCGCGGTCGCGACCGCGCGCGGCGAGAGGCCGCCGGCGTAGGGCTCCAGTATGACGCCGCCGAAGACGTCTACGCCCAGATGCCCGAGTTCGAGATTGGCGAGAGCCGCGAGGCCCGAAGTGTTGGAAAACACGTCCATCAGGCCGAGCCCGACGAGCCCGTGATCGGAGGCGGATCGCACGGCGTCGAACAGAGTCACCGTGCGCCGGTTGATATGCGGGCAGCAATGGACGTGGCTGTCCACCGCGCCGGCGAGAAACTCCATACCCGAGACGGGCGGTCGGACGCCGGGGAAAGCGTTCTCATGGTTGGTCATCAGGCGTCTCCCGGCGGCGCATCAGGGGTGGAGCGCCGGAGCGGAAAGCCCGCCCCGGCGCGGCCGGATTACTGCGTCAACGCGTCGAAGAGCGCCTGCTGCGACGGCCTTTCGATGAAGCGGTCGTAGAGCGGCTGGGAAGCCTCGCGGAACGGGGTCGTGTCGGGCTGGACGATCGACACGCCCTTGGCGCGCAGCTCCTCGAGGAGCGGCTGCTCCTGATCGATGACGTGCTGGTGCTGCCACACGGCCGATTCCTCGCCGGCCTCGAGCAGCGCCTGCTGCACGTCGGCGGGAAGCGCGGAGAACTTGGCCTCGCTCATGAAGATGTGCGCGGTCAGGTTCAGCCAGCCGACGAGCGAGAAATGGCTCGCGACCTCGTAAAAGCGCTGGGCGTTGTAGTCCGAAGTCGCGCCTTCGGCGGCGTCGACGACGCCCGACTGGAGCGCGCCGTAGAGCTCACTGTAGGCGAGCGGGGTCGGGTTCGCGCCATAGGCCCGGAACGCCTCGATGTGCATGGGCTGCTGCATCGTGCGGATCTTGAGGTTGGCGAGATCGTCGATCGTCTCGATGTCCTTCTTCGTCATCAGATGACGGATGCCGGACGAGTAGGAGCCGATCAGGCGAAAGCCGTTTTCCGCGGCGGCCTGACGGATCAGCGGCTTGGCCGGCCCCTCGAGCGCTTCGCTCAGCGTCTGGACGTCCGGGAACAGGAACGGCATGTCGAGGACGCGCAGGTCGGTGACGTGGTTGCTGAGCAGCGAGTTCGAGGTCATCGCCATCTCGACCGTGCCGAGCAGCACGCCTTCGACGAGCTGGGCCTCGTTGCCGATCTGGCCGTTCGGGAAGATCTCGATGGTCGCCCTGCCGCCCGTCTTCTCCTCGAGAAGATCGCGCAGCTTCTGGATGCCCATATCCTGGATGGAGCCGGTGACGTTGGTGTGGCCGGCGCGGATCGTGATCTCCGCAGCCTGCGCGCCGACGAAGGCGGCGAGCGAGAAGACCGCTGTCGCAAATAAGGTTTTCATGGCTTTGGTTCCCCTTTGGTGGTGGTTCTTGCAGTGTTTCCCGGGTCGATCGCCGCGCCGCCTCACGGGAAGAACAGGCGCGGCAAGGTCAGCGCGACAGCCGGCACATAGGCCGTCAGCGCGAGGACGACGAGCATCGGCAGCAAGGGTATCCAGACTCGGGTGGAGACCTGCTCCACCTTGCGCCCGGCGACCATCGCCGCGACGAAGAGACATATCCCGTAGGGCGGCGTGATCAGCCCGACCGAGAGGTTGAGCGCGGCCATCACGCCGAACTGGATCGGATCGATGCCGTAGCCGATCGCTATCGGCATGAGCACCGGCAGGATGATCAGGATCGCCGAGATGCTTTCCATGAACATCCCGACGACGAGCAGCAGCACGTTGACGAGGATGAGGAAGACAACGGGCGATTCCGTGACGCTACGGAACCAGGCGTCGAGCATGCGCGGCGCGCCAAGACTGGCGATGATCCAGGAGAAGACGCTTGCGGTGCTGACGATGATGAGCACGGCGGCCGACAGGCTGATAGCCTTCAGGAAGAGGCGGGGCAGGTCCTGCACGCCGATCTCGCGGTAGATCAGGATCGAGACGAGGATCGTCACCACGACCGCGACGCAGGCGGCCTCCGTCGCGGTGAACACGCCGCCGACGATGCCGCCGACGATGATGATCGGAAGCAGCAGACCGGGCATGGCCGCGACGAAGGTGCGCACGAGGCGTCCGAACGAGAATGCCTCGGTGTCGCGATAGGCCGGGCCGCCGCGCTTGGCGAAGGCCCAGCAGGTGACGCAAAGGGCGAGCGCGATGAGGAGGCCCGGCAGGATGCCGCCGAGGAACATCGCGCCGATCGAGAGGTTCGAGGTGATCGCGATGACCACCATGATGATGCTCGGCGGGATGATCGGCGCAAGCGCGCCGCCGGCCGCGATGATCGAGGCGCCGAGATCGATGTCGTAGCCGCGCCGGCGCAGTTCCGGGGAAAGGATGCTGCCGACCGCCGCCGTATCGGCCGAGCCCGAGCCCGAGATCGCGGCGAGGCCCGTGCTGGTCACCACGGCGACGAGATAGAGGCTGCCCGTGATCCAGCCGACAAGCGCCGCCGCGAGATCGACGAAGCGTCTGGCGATGCCGCCTTCGGCCATGATCACGCCGGCCGTGACGAAGAACGGGATCGCCATCAGCGAAAAGGAGTCGACCCCGCCATAGACCCTTTGCGCGACGATCACGAGCGGGGTGCCCGTCAGGAAGACGACCGCGAGCAGGGCCGC
This sequence comes from Salinarimonadaceae bacterium, assembly GCA_007693435.1. GTDB lineage: Bacteria > Pseudomonadota > Alphaproteobacteria > Rhizobiales > Beijerinckiaceae > Saliniramus. The sequence continues at coordinate 21,684 of REDO01000140.1, forward strand.
GACGCCAAGGGCGAAGACGATCGGGACGCCGGAGAAGATGAGAAGGGCGAACCCGCCGAACGCGAAGGTCATCGTCAGTCATCCAGCGGGGGTTGAGCGGGGCCGCGCGGATTGCGGATCTCCGGCAAGGTCGCGAGGGCGAATTCGAGCAGGAAGTAGGACATGCCGATCGGCAGCGCCAAATAGGGGATCGCCATCGGGATCTGGAGCGCCGGAGAGCGTACGATCATACCCAGCGTGATCAGGCTCATGCTGCCGACGATGACCACTAGCAGGAACCATGCGCCGAGCAGGAAAGACGCCGTCTTGGCGATCTGCTGCACGATCTTGGGGCAGCGCGTGATCAGAACGTCGACGCCCACGTGATGCCGGTTGCGCATGGCGATCCCGGCGCCGAGCATCACGATCCAGACCTGCACGAAGGTCGCTGCCTCCTCGGACCAGGAGATCGAATAGTTGAAGAAATAGCGCCCCATGATCTGGAAGCTGATCAGGAAAATGATCGCCGCGAGGAGCCCGACGGCGATCACGTCGACGATCCGCCGCAACACCGTCAGCGCGGCCTTCGGGATACGCAGCCAATCGGCCGTCGCGGCGCCCACTTGCGAAGACGCGCTGGTATCGTCGCGTGCTTTCCCGCCCATCGTCGATGACCCCTCGCCACGCAACCTTAAAAAGGAACAGACGGCTCGCGCGACTTTCTTGCTCTCATCGAATTCGATCGATCCCCGAGAAATATATCCACGGGTTCGAACCACGATAGAACGAAGCGCGCGCGCTGCTTCCCGGTTCCCTGTCGGCAATTTTCTTTTGTTGGCCCGTTTTCAGCCCAGCCGTCGCAAGACGATAACACCGACGTTGAAACTTGGAACTAGTGCTTCTTATGATATTCATAGGCCCAACTATTTGCCGGTTGAATAGTGCGATGTCGGGCGCCTCAGACTTCGGCGCCAGTTGCAAGGAATACGAGCCGATAGAGCGATGTTGAGGCGCCGGCCTGGTCCGGCAGCGCGGCGAGGGCCCATGTCGATATCCGCCGGCGGAGCCCGCGCGACGCCCGCCCGGCGTGACGCGGAGAAGTCCGACTGGCGGTTTTCCACCGGCGAGAGCGGCTCTTTCGCATGGCGCGTGAAAGCCCCCTTGCGATCGCGGCCCGAATGTATGCAGATGGATACGTCGTCACCCGGGATCGGCCCGGGCCCGAGGCGCCGCCCATGTCCTTTTTCACTCGCCGTCGCGCGGCGACTCTCGTCGTCGCTCTCGTCGGGGTCGCGGTTTTCGCCGCCCTCGACTTGCCGCTGCCCTTTCTGTTCGGCCCGATGATCGCCTGCCTGATCGCGGCCCTCGCCGGCGCGAAGCTTCAGGGCATGGGGCAGTTCTCGATCGGCGCGCGCACGGTGCTGGGCGTCGCGGTCGGAGCCGCGATCACGCCGGCGCTTCTCGGCCAGCTGCCGGTGATGGCGCTGTCCGTCGGGCTCATGCCCCTCTACATCCTCCTGATCGGCCTTGTGGGGGTCCCCTTCTTTCGCCGCCTCGGCTTCGATCCCGCGACCTCGTATTACGCCGCGATGCCGGGCGGGCTCCAGGATATGGTCGTGTTCGGGCAGGAGGCCGGGGCCGACGTTCGCGCCCTGTCGCTCATCCACGCCACGCGGATGCTGATCATCGTCACGCTCGCGCCGATCATCCTGACGACGTTCTACGGCGTCTCGCTGACCAACCCGCTCGGGCTGCCTGCCGCCGAAATCCCGATTTTCGAGCTGGCCCTGATGGTCGTCGCGGCGATCGTCGGCTGGAAGGGCGGCGAGCGAATCGGGCTCTTCGGCGCGCCGATCATCGGCCCGCTGGTCGTAACCGCCTGCCTGAGCCTCGGCGGGCTGATCCATTTCCGCCCGCCCGAGGAGGCGATCCTCGCCGCGCAGGTCTTCATCGGGATCGGGATCGGCGTGCATTATGTCGGGGTGACGCTGCGCGATCTTCGCAACATCGTGGCCGCCGGCGTCGCATTCGTGATCCTGCTCGCGGCGCTCGCGGCCGCCTTCACGGAAGTGGTGACCCTGACGGGCCTCGCGCAACCTGTCGAGGGGTTCCTGTCCTTCGCGCCGGGCGGCCAGGCGGAGATGGCGATGCTGGCGATCATCGCGGGAGCCGATCTCGGCTTCGTCGTCGCGCATCACCTCGCGCGCATCGTGATCGTCATATCCGGAGCGCCGATCGCGGCGCGGCTGATGGGATTCAGCAGGAAGCCGCCGGGCGCCGACGACTGATCGCCCCGATCAACTTCCGAAGACCCCCTGCCAGATCAGGCGCGCCGAAAGCAAAACGAGGATCACGTCGAGCGCGATCCGGAAGCGGCTGTCGGTGATACGGTCAAGGACGAGGCGCCCGAGCAGGGTGCCGACCGCTCCCGCCACGATCATCGCCACGCAGAAGGCGAGCCAAGGGCCGAAAGCGAAGCCGAGGAAGCCGAACATCAGCGTCTTGAGAAGATGCTGGACAGACATCAACGTGCCGTGCGTTGCGACATGCGCATGGCGGTCGAGCCTCAGGGATTTCGTGAAGGAGGCGACAAAGACGCCCGTCGCCCCGAAGAACATCGTCAGGAAACTCGAGATCGCGCCGGTCACCAGCGCGAAGCGTCGCAGCCAGGCGGGCGGCGAGACGAAGACCGACCAGATCACGAAGAGGCCGACGCCGATCTGCACCATCGCGGGCGGCAGATTGACGACGAGCGCGCCGCCCGCCGCGACGCCGACGAAAGAGCCGATGGTGAAGACCCACGTGTCGCGCCAGCTCACATAGCGGAACATGTAGACCGCCCGCCCGACATTTGAGCCGAACTGAACGAGCCCGTGCACGGGGATGAGCATCGCCGGCGGCACAAGTATCGCCATCACCGCAAGCAGCAGCACGCCGCCGCCGATGCCGAAGGCGATGGTGATGAAGGACGCGACGAGGCTCGCAGCGAGCAGGACCAGCGCGACGCCTGGCGAGAGATCCGGCGGCAGGAAGGCCGCCAGCATGAGGGCGTCCACTGGAAAAATCTCCGCAAGGATTATGGCAGGGACAGTTTAATTTGCTCATCGCCGCGGCGACAGACGCGACGCTTCGATCGTCAGGCGTAAGCCGCAGCCGGGACCATCACCTCGCCGCGGGCGATCAGGCGGGCCGTGCGCACGAGCCCGGCGGATTTCAGGGTGAACCCGTCCGCGCCGCTGTCGTCGTAATCGACCGTCACCTCGATCGCCCCCATCGGGTGCTCGATGCGCATCAGCGCCGGCTTGCCCGACGGTATGCGCCCCAGCCCGTCGGCCACCGTGCCCGGCGTCAGGGCGCAGGCGGCGATGCATTGCGAGCCGGTGACGGCGAGCGAGGGATGGCAATCCCAGGGCATGAAGTAGCGGGCGCAGATCGCGCCGCCGTCGCGCGACAGAGCGAGCAGGCCGAATTTCGGCGTGACCGATTTCGTCACGTCGCCGAGCCCCATCCGCCGGCCGGCCTCGATGCGGATCGGCTCCATGCGCGCGTAGAAAACGCGGTTGGCGTCGAGCTCCTGCGCGGTCTCGTAACCGGTGAGACCGAAATCGGAGGCGCGGGCGATGGCCATGGGCATGGCGACGTCCATACAGGTGATCTCGATCCCGTCGATCACGTCGCGCAGCGCCCCGGTCGGCAGGAACGACCCGCAGCTCGTGCCCACCACGTCGAGGAAATTGAGGCCCACAGGCGCGGCCGTTCCCGGCACGCCGTCGACGATGGCCGCCCCGTCGTAGCGCACGCGCCCGCCCGGCGTCTGGACGATCGCCTCGACGAGGGCGTTCGTATTGACGGCGCGGATGCGCACGCGCGTCTCTCCGTCCTGCGCCGGCATCAGCCCCATCTCGATGGCGGCGGGGCCGACGCCGACGAGGATGTTGCCGCAGGTCGGCTTGTAATCGACGAGCCGCTCCTCGACCGCGACCTGAGCGAAGAAGTAGTCGATGTCGGCGTCCGGCGACTGCGAACGCGAGAGCATGGCGACCTTGTTGGTGACGGCGTTGCCGCCGCCGATCCCGTCGATGTTGAGCCTGTGCCCCGCCCCGACGACGGCAAGCAGCGTGCGCGAGAGAAGCTCCCGGTCCTCCGGCAGGTCGGCGCGGTTGAAATAGGGCCCGCGCGACGTGCCGCCGCGCAGGAAAAGATAGGGAATGGCTGTCTGCGTCATCTGAGCGGCCAGGGAAGTCTGAAATAGGACTGGAGCAGGCCCGGCGGGAAGTCGCGCCCGAGGATCCAGGCGAAGCAGATGATCGCCGCCACGCCGCCCACCGTGTAGACGAGCGTCATGAACCAGCTCTGTTCGGCTCTCACGCGGAAGAAGGTCAGGAAGAACGTCGTCAACGCGATGATGAAGCCGAAGGCGAGCGAGAGGCCGAGAAGCGCGGCGAACCAGCCGAGCGTTCGCCACAGCCCATAAGGCAGTTTGGCGTCAGCCCCGCCCTGTTCCGTATCGACGAAGACAGGGTCGGTCTCGGGCGAGCGGCGCATGCGCAGGAACAGCAGGGCGCAGGCGACGAGCGTCACGCTGCCCACCGTCAGCGGGAAGATCTTGTCGCCGACGCGGGAAATCTGCGAGGCGTCGATCACCGACACGACGACATAGGCCGTGACGCAGAGCAGAAAGACGACCGAACTGCGTTTGCTGCCGGTCGCCTCCGCGTCGTTCTGGCGGATGAGCTTGGCTCCGCGCAGGCCGATGATCACCGATGCGATGGTCAGGACGAGGATCGACAGCGCGAGCGGCGAGGCGATGTAATCCATACCGATCCAGAAGCCGCGATTGAACCGCGAGGTCGCGATCTGGTTCGCCATGTTCGCGAAGGCCTCGGCCTGGGACGAGAGCACGAAGCCGATCAGGAAGGCGGGCCGCGAATAGTCGAACCGGCGCAGCAGGATGCCGAGAAAGCCGATGCAGATCAGCGCGATCAGGTCGCCCATCGACTGCCGCGACTGGAAGGCCGCGAAGGCGATGAGCATGAACAGGATCGGCGCGAGGATCGCGAAGCGGATGCGCGTCACCTTTGCGATCTGACCCGCCAGCAGGATGCACAGCCCCGCGCCGATGACGTTGGCGAGCGCCAGCGACCAGACGATCGTATAGGTGACGTCGAGATTCTGGCGGACCATGTGCGGCCCGGGCGAGAGGTTCAGAAGCGCGAGGCCGCCGAGGAAGATCGCCATCGTCCCGGAACCGGGAATGCCGAAGATCAGCGTCGGCACGAGCGACCCGCCGAGCGTCGCGTTGGCCGAGGATTCCGGCCCGATGACGCCGCGGATGTCGCCCTTGCCGAATTTGGAGCGATCTTTGGAGGATTGCACCGTGTAGCCGTAGGCGAGCCAGTCGACGACGGAGCCGCCGAGCCCCGGAATGATGCCCACGATCACGCCGATCAGGGCGCCGACGGTCGAAAGCCAGAGGTTCTTGAACCAGTCGACCACGCCGGTGAACAGGCCCTTTCCGAGCTTGCCCGCCTTGGCGATGCTCTTGTCCTCGCGCAGCAGCGCGACGATCTCGGGAACGGCGTAGATGCCAAGTCCGACGATGATGAGTTGAAGGCCGTCGACCAGATAGGGCATGTCGTAGGTCGACATGCGCAGGCTGCCGCCGGCGCCGGCGGCGCCGATCGTTCCGGCCAGCAGGCCGAGCCCGGCCGCCACGACGCCCTTGAGCGGAACGCGTCCGGCGAGGATCGCGACCATCGACAGGCCGAGCACCGTCAGCATCAGCATTTCGGGCAGGCCGAAGGCGAGGATCAGCGGACGCGCGATGAAGATGAAACAGGTGAGCACCACGGCGCTGATCAGGCCGCCGTAGAGCGAGCACATGAAGGCCGCCGAGAGCGCGCGCGCCGCCTGGCCCTGGCGCGCGAGCGGGAAGCCGTCGAGCACCGTCGCCTGCGCCGAACTGGAGCCCGGAATGCCGAGCAGGACGGAGGAGAAAGTGTCCGACGTCGGGATCACCGCGATGAGCCCGACCATGAGCGCGAGGCCGGAAACCGGCTCCATGCCGTATATGAACGGCAGGACGAGCGACAGGCCGGCGATGCCGCCGAGGCCGGGCAGGACGCCGACCGCAAGCCCCAGCACCACGCCCAGCGCGAGATACATCAATTGCTGGGGCTGCAGGATGAGGGACAGCGCTTCCGTCAACGCGGGCAGCGCGATGTTCATGAGGTCCATGCCGAGGCCTCGCTGCTGAAAAATGCTGTTGAATGGCGCCGGAAGCCCCCGCCGCGAGGCGGCGGGGGCGCAGGCAGTCTCACGTCACGCGGACGACGTCACTGCAGGGTGATGTTGTAGGCGTCCCTCAGCCAGTCGAGAACGTATTGCTTGGCTTCGGGCGTCACGGTGGTCGCCTGTTCGTTGGCGGCGAGCGCCGCCGCGCCGGTGCCCTGCGGATACTCGCCGAGGGCTTCCGCCGAGATCTCGGCGAAGTCCGGACGGGCGATGATGTCGTCGATGGCCTTGGTGTACATGTCGACGACTTCCTGGCTCGCCGTGCCGGGCAGGTAGACGAGCTTCTGCGCCGCGAATCCGGCGACGAAGAACGCGTTCCAGGCGTCCCAGCCCACGCCCGACGTCTCGCAGCCGTCGGTCGCTTCGCAGACTTCCTTGAAGGACGGGATGTCCGGGAAGGTCGGGTCACGGACGATCTCGCCGCTGGCGTCGAGGAAGCCGTAGGTGAAGGCCGGGACAGCGAGCCCCTGATCGACCAGCGGCTGGACGCTGCGGAGATAGGCCGAGGTGGTCTGGTAGTCGATATTGGCCTCGCCGCGCTCGAACATCAAACGGCCATGGCCGCGACCCTCGATGCCGAAGACCGGATCGACGTTCAGGCCGAGGAGCTTGAAGGCCAGAAGCGGCACGAGATCGAGCGTCGTCGCGCCCTGCGAGCCGTAGAGATAGGCCTCGTCCTTGAGGTTGTTGAAGCTGCCGTCGAAGCGTTCTCCGAGATCGGGGGGGAGATAGACCACGCCGCCGGTGCCCGACGAGAGGACGACCTTCCAGTCCTTGTACTCATAACGAACGCGCGGATCGCCGAGCAGATACGGGAACTGCGTCGAACCGGACGTGCCGAAGATCACGGTCCCGTCGCCGTTCGTCTGCTCCTGGAACCAGTTTGCGCCGGCGGTCGAGCCCGCGCCCGGCCGGTAGCGGACGACCACGGTCGGATTGCCTGCAAGATGCTGGCTGAGAAGCGGCGCGAAAAAATTCGCCCATTGGGCGGAACCGCCCGATTCCGCGAAGGGGATAACAAATTCAACGGTTCTTCCGGCGAGATCCTGCGCAGACGCCGGGCTCACCAGGGGGAAGAGGCCGACGACTGCGGCGCCTACGGCCAAACGGCCGACTTTTGTGATCTTCATACGATTTCTCCCTGTGCCGCCCGTCCGAACTATCCGGACGAGCGATCGTCTCCCATTGGACCGCCCATTTTCTTTTGGGCGTTAGTCGCCGGCCACACGGCCAGACGGACTACTCTGCCATGGTTCAGATGAGGAAAGAAATTGTCCTTTCTCATCATTCCATGAAATCTATGCGCGCGCTCGCGGCGACTGAGCCTACGCCCGGGCGAACACCTTTCCGTCCATCAGCTTGCGCGCCGTGCGCACAACCGCGGTCGTGACGACGGCGCCGTCTTCCAGCGTGGCGATGACGGTGAATTCGCCTGTCGGATGCTCGATCGAGAGCGCCGGCCGGCCTCCATCCGGCACGCGCGCGACACGCGCCGCCGGCCCCTCGGGCAGCAGGCAGGCCGTGGCCACCGAGACGGCGCCGAGCACGCCGATCGCCTCGTGGCAGCGATGGGGGATGAAGCTGCGGGTCGAGATCGCGCCGCCCGCGCGCGGCGCCGAGACGATCGTCATCTTCGGCACCGTCGCCTCGGAGACATCGCCGAGATTCATCATCGGCCCGACTTTGAGCCGCAAACGTTCGAGGCGAGCGCGAAGTTCTTCGTCGGCGTCGAGCGCGGCCGGGCTCTCGTCGCCCGCGAGGCCCAGATCCTCCGCCGCGACGATCACGCAGGGCATTCCCGCGTCGATGAGCGTCACGGAAAGCCCGTCCACCACATCGACGGCCGCGCCCGTCGGCAGGAGCGCGCCGCAGCTCGCCCCGGCGGCGTCCGCAAAGGCGATCGCGACGGCGGCGGCGGTTCCGGGCACGCCGTCGATCCGGGCGTCTCCGGAATAGACGACCCGGCCTCCGGGCGTCGCGACGGCAGCCACGGCGATCTGGCCGGTATTGGCCATGTGGATGCGAACGATCGTCTCGCCGTCATGCGCCGGCGCGAGGCCGCGCTCGACGGCGAAGGGGCCGACGCCTGCGAGGATGTTGCCGCAATTCTGCGCGTCGCTGACGATCGCGCGGTCCACGAAGACCTGAAGAAAGAGATAGTCGACGTCGGCGTCGGGGCGCGCGGAAGCCGAGACGACCGCGATCTTCGAGGTGAGCGGACTGGCGCCGCCCATGCCGTCGATCTGGCGCGGATCGGGCGAGCCCATTACGCCGAGGAGGAACGCGTCGCGCTCCGTGCGGTCCGCCGGCAGGTCGGACGCGAGGAAATAGCCCCCTTTCGAGGTGCCTCCGCGCATCCACATGCAGGCGACGCCCTCAGACATACGTCAGACCCTTTTCCGCGAGGCGCGCGCGCATCTCGTACATGTCGAGACCGAGCTCTCCGGTAGCCAGACGCCGCCGCTTCTCCTCTTCGGCGGCGATGCGGCGGCGGGCGGCGGAAAGCGTCGCCTCCGCCTCCTCGCGGCGCACGACCACCACGCCGTCATCGTCGGCGACGATCACGTCGCCGGCCTCGACGATGGCGCGCGCGCACAGGACGGGAACGTTCACCGAGCCCAGCGTCTCCTTGACGGTCCCCTGCGCCGAGACGCATTTCGACCAGACGGGAAAACCCATCTCGGTCAGGTCGGCCACGTCGCGCACGCCTGCGTCGATGACGAGGCCCCGGCAGCCGCGCGCCTGCGCGGAAGTTGCGAGAAGGTCGCCGAAATAGCCGTCGTCGCAGGGCGAGGTCGGGACGACGACCAGAATGTCGCCGGGTTTGATCTGCTCGATCGCGACATGCAGCATCCAGTTGTCGCCCGGCGGAACGCTGATTGTCACGGCGCAGCCGGCGACGCGGACGCCTGCGTAGATCGGGCGCATGTACGCGGCCAGGCATCCCCGCCTCCCCTGCGCCTCGTGCACGGTCGCTACGCCCGCCTCGGCGAGACCGTCGACGATGGCCTTGTCGACCCGGGGAACGTTCTGGACCACGACGCCCATCGGCCTTCTCCTGGTATCCGCGCCAGAGCTCAGAGCTCGTCGACCGTGCGCGGGAACACGGACTGGAAAGCCTCGGCGTATTGCGTTGCCCGGCCGCCCGACTGGCCGCCGGAATTGCGCTGGAAATGGTTGGCGCGGTTTTGGGCGACGCGGGTGTAGAACTCCCAGAGATGCTCCTGCCCCTCCATGCACTCGATGGCGGCGCGCTTCTTCTCCCACACAGCGGTGATGTCGAGGAAAGTGTCGGGCTTCCAGCCCATCTGCTCGGTCTGGTGCGGCTCGAACAGGTAGAGCTGGGGGGCGCCGAGCACCGTGCGGCCGGGCTTGTGGCCCCAGGCCTGCGCGATCATCCGGCATTCGAGCGCGACCTGCGTCGCGTACATGTGGTCGGTGTTGTAGGGATCGTATTGCGAATGCGAGAGCATGAAGGCGGGCTGCACGTCGCGGATCACGTCGACGAGACGCTCCTTGTCGCCGTCGTTCAGGCGCAGGGGATAATCGCCGAGATCGAAGCAGATCAGGTCGTGGACGCCGAGCGTCTGCGCGGCCTTTTCGGCCTCCGCGCGGCGCGACGCCTTGACCCGGTCGAGGGTCATGCCGGGCTGTTTCCAGAGCTTGGCCGATTCGCCGCGTTCCCCGAAAGAGAGGCACACGACGCTCACCTTATAACCACGCTCCGCATGCAGCGCGATCGCGCCGCCGCAGCGCCAGACGAAATCGGCGGCGTGCGCGCTGATCACGAGCGCGGTTTTGCCCGAAGACATGGTTTCCTCCGTTTTTTCTTGACCCTTTGTCACCCCCCCGGACTCCGAAAGCCAATTCGAAAGGGAGGCCGATGTGATAAGTTCAGGCTATAGCATCTGGCGAAGGCGAACGCCCTTGATCAAGGTGCCGGGCAGGGAGAGGAGGATTCAATGACAACAAGCAACACGCCTCGCATCGCCATGCTCGGCTTCGGGGAAGCCGGCCGCGCCTTCGTTTCGGGATGGGGCGCGAGCGCGCAGAGCCGCGTCGCCGCCTACGATATCAAAGCCGCCGACCCCGCTCTCGCGCCGGGCTTCGCCACAGCGGCGGCCGAACGGGGCGTCGCCTGCCACGCGACGCCCGAACCGGCGCTCGCCGGGGCGAATGTCGCGTTCTGTCTCGTGACGGCGGACCAGGCGCTCGCGGCCGCGCGCGCCGCGGCGCCCCATCTGCCCCCCGGCCTCGTCTGGCTCGACGGCAATTCCTGCGC
>REDO01000104.1 GCA_007693435.1 Salinarimonadaceae bacterium
CGCGGCCTGCTTCGGCGCGAGCCGGAACGATCGCGGAGAAGCGGGCGGCGGCTGCGACGTCGCGACCCGAAACGCCGCCCGCCTCTCAGCGGGCGCGCACCGGGGGATAATGCGCCGTCGCGGCCAGCGACAGCTTGAGCGCCAGCGAGCGTTCGATCTCCTGGGCGATCTGCATGAGCACGTTGCTCAGCTCGTCGGCGTTCATCGTCTCGAAGCGAGCCTGCCCGATCACGAACACGACGCTCCCGAGCACCCGCCTTTCGACGTCGCAGACGGGCGCGGCCACGCCCACGAGCGCGTCGAACACCTCCCCATGCGTGATCACCACGCCCGCCGAGCGGATGTCCGACATCGCTTTGGCGAAGCCCTTCCAGCTGTCTGCGAGCCCGGCCTCGCGAATCGCGTCGGCGTTGAGCTTGTAGAGCTGGCGGCGTTGATAGTCGGAAAGATTGGCCAGGATCGCCTTGGCCATCGCGCCCCGGAAGATCGGCATCGAGCGGCCGCGCTGGTAGATTTCGGGCACGCTGCGGTCTGGCCAGGCGAGGTCGGCGCAGAGCACGCGGCTGCCGTAATAGCTGCACAGCATGATGTTGACGCCGAGCTCCTCCGCCCGGCGCCGGATGATGCCGCGCGCGGCGTTGAGCAGCGGATCGTTCTGGCGCATCAGCGCCTCGAGCTCCATGACGGCGGGCCCGAGAACGTAGGTGCCGTCGACCGACGCGGCGAGCAGGCCCGCGTCGGTCAATTCCTTGAGATATCGGTAGGCGGTCGCGCGGGAAGCCCTGGCGATCTCGGCCGCGCGCGCGACGTCGAGCGTCATGTTGCGGTCGTCGAAGTGCTCCAGCAGGCTCAGCATCTTGGTCAGGCTGGTCATCGCTACCCCCTTCAGCCCGCCAGGAATCGGGCTGGCGCAATTACGATCTGGGGAAAGACGATCATCAAGCCGAGCGTGAGGAGAAGCGTGACCAGATAAGGCCAGACGCCCATGACGACCTGCACGAAGGGGATGCGCGAGACGCCGCTGACGACGTTGAGCACCGTCCCGACCGGCGGGGTGATGAGCCCGATCGAGCAGGCGATCAGGAAAATCACCCCGAAATACACGGGGTCGATTCCGGCGCCGACGGCCACGGGAAGCAGGACGGGGACCATGATCAGGACGATCGGCACCATGTCCATCGCCATGCCGATGATCATGACGAGCAGAACGACCACCAGCATGAAGAGGCGCGGATCGGCGGCGAGCGGCGCGACGAGGCCTCCGATCTGCGCCTGTAGGCCCGCAACCGTCACCATCCAGCCGGACACGGAGGCCGCCGCGACGAGGAACATCACCGTGGCGGTGAGCTTGCCCGCCTCGACCAGGCACAGGCGCAGGGCCGCGAAATCGAGCTCGCGATAGACGAACATGGCGATGAACATGGCGTAGACGCTCGCCACGACGCCGGCCTCGGTCGGCGTGAAGACGCCGAAGCGCAGGCCGACGACGATGATGATCGGGAGCATCAGGGCCCAGAAGCTTTCGAGGAACCGGCGGCGGACTTCGCCGGGCCCGGCCTTCTCGCGGACCTTCAGTTGGAGATTGCCGCGATTGAGGTAATACCACGTCGCCGTCAGCGCGAGCGCCATCATGATGCCCGGCACGATGCCGGCCAGAAACAGGCGCGTGATAGAGATGTTGCCGACGACGCCGATGATGATGAAGCCGATGGAAGGCGGGATCACGAGCGCGATGATCGCGGTGGAGGCCACGAGGCCGGTCGAGGAGCGCGGATCGTGGCCGGCGGCCAGCATCATCGGGATGAGGATCGTCGCGAGCGCGGCGGCGTCGGCCGCGGCCGATCCGGAGAAAGCCGCCATCACGAGGCCGGCGAGGATCGTGACGTAGCCCAGGCCTCCGCGCACGTGGCCGAGACCGGCCAGCGCCAGTTCGACGATGCGGCGCGAAAGGCCGCCGCGATTCATCACCGCGCCGGTGAGCATGAAGAACGGAATCGCCATCAGCGGGAAGCTGTCGGCGCCGTTCATGAGGTTTTGCGCCACGATCTGCGCGTCGAAGAAGCCGATATGGAGCATCAGCGCGACGCCCGTCAGCAGCAGCGCGTAGGCGATAGGCAGGCCGATGGCGATACTGCCGAGCAGGGCCCCGATGAAGACGAAAGCGGTCATGGCGCGCCGCCCTCCCCGTCAGGACGCTCGGGAAAGCCCGCAAGCGCGCGGATCTGGCGCCAGGCCTGCACGATGAGAATGACGAAGGCCGAGACGCCGAAGACGAGACCCGCCGCGAAGAACCAGCTCAGGGAAAGCCCCGAAGCCGGCGCGAACGAGGTGCGGTTGACCGAGACCTGGACCCACGCCCCCTCGATCACGAGCCAGGTCAGCCAGAGCATGAGGCCGGTCACCACGAGCCCGAGCGGGCGGCGCAGCGCGTCGGGCAACTGCGAGACGAATAGATCGACCGCGATGTGGCCGCCCTCGCGCAGGACGACGATCGCCCCGCAGAAGACCATCCAGACGAAAAGCCAGCGCGAAAGCTCCTCCGACTGTGTGATGCCGGCGTTGAAGCCGTAGCGCAGCACCACGTTGCCGAAGACCATGACGACCATGCCCGCGAGGCAGATCGCGACGATCGATTCGAGCGCCTTGAAATACAGTCCCGCGAGCTTGGCCAGCATGGATTCCTCCGATTGCGCGTCCTGTGTGCAGCCGTTCAGGCCCGTCGATAGCCCTCGAGCGCGGAATCCGGCACATCCTCGAGGTTGACGACGATGTTGTCGGGCGTCCGGCAGGTCAGCCAGAAGAGCGGCTCGGCGACGCTCATGTTGACCTCGACATGGACCATGTGCGGGGGCACGAAGACGAAGTCGCCCTCGTAGAGATCGACGAATTCCTTGAAGTCCTCGCCGAAATAGATCCGGCCGTGGCCGCGAAGGACGTAGCCCCCCGTCTCGGCCTCGCCGTGATGATGGGGCGGCGAGCGGAAGCCGGGCTCGTTGCTCACCTGCCCGAACCAGAGCTTCGTCGCCGGCGTGTGCTGCGGGCTCACGCCCGAGCGGCGCACGCAATCGCCGGATTGTCCGGTGTTGTCGTCGAGCGCGCCGGCGCGCGTGACGACCGGTCTGATTTCCGCCTTGCTCATTGTCGTGCTTCCTTGCTGTCGTTCCTGTCGCCCTTCGGGGTTCATCAGCTCATGTGCATCCCGCCATTGACGTCGAGGCAGGCCCCCGTGACGTATCGCGCCATGTCAGAGCCTAGATAGAGGCACGCCATCGCGACGTCTTCCGGCATCCCGAAATCGTTGAGCGGTATCTGTTCGAGCACCTTCTTCTTCAGGGCGTCGTCGTAGAAGCCGATGGTCATTCCGGTCCAGATGACGCCCGGATTGATCGCGTTCACCCGAATGCCGCGCGGTCCGAGATCGCGCGCCATGCCGCGCACGAGGCTCACGACGCCGCCCTTCGAGGCGGCGTAATGGGCGCCGCCCATCAGTCCGCCCCCACGCTGGGCCGCGATCGAGGCGATGCAGACGATCGATCCCCCCGCCTGCATCAGACCGACGGCCGCGCGGCTGACGAGGAATGTCCCGCGCAGGTTCACCGCGATCATCCGGTCGAAATCGTCCGTCGCAATCGCGTCGATCTTGCCTGGCTGGGCGACGCCCGCGTTGTTGACGAGGACGTCCAGCCGGTCCCAGCGCCGCCCCAGCCCTTCGAAGAGCGCCTTGACGGCGTGCTCGTCGGAGATGTCGGCGGTGAAGGGCAGCGCGCGCTCGCCGAGAGCGCTCGCGCATTCCGCCGCCCTGCGGGCGTCGCGATCGACGATCGCGACTTCGGCGCCGGCGCGTATGAAGGCCTCCGCCACGCCGTAGCCGATGCTGCGCGGATCGCCGGCGCCCGTCACGAGTGCGCGCCGGCCTTCAAGAAGGCGTTCCAGCATCGTATCGAACTCCTCGCCGGGTCTCGAACTTCACGCATTCCGCCCCGACCGGAAGGCCGGGGCGGTATTTTGTGATATCAGTTCGCTGCGGCTTCCGCCTCGGCGAGTTCGTTCATGAACAGCTCGACCAGTTCCTGATCGACGCGGGACTTGACCTGCTCGAGGACAGGAACGACGGCCGCACGGAACGCGGCGAGGTTCTCGGCCGGGATCTCGTTGACCTCCATGCCGTTCTCGACGAGGTAGGCGACCGTTTCGGCCTCCGAGGTCGTGATCAGCTCGCGGTTGAAGGCGGCCGCCTCGTCACAGGCCTCGCGCAGGGCCGTCTGGTGTTCGGCTGAGAGCCGGTCCCAGAAACGCTGGCCGACATAGATCACTGCGGCGGTGGCGAAATGACGGCTCTCGGTCAGGTATTTCTGCACCTCGTAGAACGAGGTCGAGCGCGTCACGGAATTGGCGATCTCGTTCGAATCGATCGCCCCTGTCTCAAGCGCGCTGTAGGTCTCGGGGAAGGGCAGCGGGCTGGGGTTGGCGCCGAGCGCCGTCAACGAATCGAGATAGACGCGGTTCTGGATGGTGCGCATGCGCAGGCCGCGCAGGTCGTCGACGGTGTTGATCGGACCGCGATTGTTGGTGAAGTTGCGGAAACCGTAATCCCACAGGCAGAGCCCGACGAGTCCGACCGCGTTGGTCTTCTCGAGCATCCGGCCGACGGCCTCGCCGCGCATCATGCGCTCGAGCACCTGGTCGTTGGCGAAGATGAACGGCAGGTTGAACAAGTCGAATTCCGGCACCGTTCCGGCGAAACCGGCGGTCGAGGTCACGCCCATCTCCACGATGCCCCCCTGCGTCGAGGAGACGGTCTGGATCTCGTTGCCGAGCTGCGCGTCCGGAAAGCCCTGAACGGTCACCGCGCCGTTCGTCTTGGCCGCGACGAGTTCGCCGAAATGGTCGATCGTCTGCCCCATCGGGTTGCTGTTGGAGACCGGGTAGCTGAACTTGATCACCTGCGCGCTCGCAGGGCCGTAAGCGCCGAGCGCGAGCAGCGCGCCGGCGGCGCAGGCCGCCTTCGTCAAAAATCGCATGTTTTCCTCCCGTGATCCGGTCGGACTTCATGGCCGACCGTTGCGTTACGAATATCAAAAATCTCACATCGTGCAACTTCTTTTGACATGGATCATTGCCAGGGATAGTTCATTGGTTCGGTCATGCGCGCGATTCCGCTTAAAAATTCTTGATTTTCATAGACTTTCTGGAACGATCAGCCGAGGCGCATCGATCGTTGATGATCAAATGGTGCGACACAGCAAATTCAGCTCGAGGAGCGCTTGCAGATGCGAAATGAAAACGCGACCACCGACCGGAGCATGAACGGCCGTCTCGTAGCGGTGACCGGCGCGGCGCGCGGACAGGGGCTTGAGGAGGCGCGGCTCTTCGCGCGCTGCGGCGCGAAGGTGATTCTCGCCGACGTGCTCGAAGCCGAGGGCGAGGAAGCCGCCGCCGCCATGCGCGCGGAGGGCCTGGAGGCGCGTTACCTGCGCCTCGACGTCACCGACATGCCGCAATGGGAGGCGCTCGTCGCGACGGCCCGCGACTGGGCGGGGCGCATCGACGTGCTCGTCAACAACGCAGGGATCATTCGCCGCAAGACCATCGCACAATGCGCGATCGAGGACTGGAGCGCCGTTATCGGCGTGAATCTCACGGGCGCGTTCCTTGGAATCAAGGCTGTCGCGCCGCTGATGGCGGCGGGAGGCGGCGGCGCGATCGTCAACATCTCCTCGAATTCCGGCTTTTCGGGTCATCCCGATCCGGCCTACACCGCGAGCAAATGGGGCCTGCGCGGCCTCACGCGCTCGGCCGCCCTCGAATTCGCCAGCGCCCGTATCCGCGTCAACAGCGTCTGCCCCGGCCTCGTCGTGACGGATCTCAACCGCAACGCGCCGCATCTCAAGTCGATGCTGGATCTCACGCCAGCCGGGCGCGCGGTTGAGGTATCGGAAGTCGCCGCTTTGGTTTATTTCCTCGCGAGCGACGACGCCGCGATGATCACCGGCGAGGACGTCGTCATCGACGGCGGCTTCGTCATGGGCGCGGCCTATCGCAAGACGGCGATCGACGCCGGCTCCTACAGCTGAGAACGCGCACGCGCGCGACAAACGAAAAATAACGGAAGGAAACCTCATGAAACTCCTGCGCTACGGCGAACCCGGCCGCGAGAAGCCCGGCCTCCTCGACGCCTCCGGCGCCATCCGCGACCTCTCCGGGACCGTCCCCGACATCGCGGGCGACGCTCTCTCGCCGGAAGGCCTCGCGCGCATCGCCGCGCTCGACCCGGCCAAGCTGCCGCTGGTCGAAGGCTCGCCCCGGATCGGCCCGGCGGTCAGCCCCGCGCGCAATTTCATCTGCGTCGGCCTCAACTACGCCGACCACGCGGCGGAGACCGGATCGCCGATCCCCAAGGAGCCGATCCTGTTCCTCAAGTCGCTCAGCGCCGTCTGCGGCCCGAACGACGACACGATCATTCCGCCGGGCGCGACGCGCACGGACTGGGAGGTCGAGCTCGGAATCGTCATCGGCTCGCTCGCGCGACGCGTCCCGAAAGCGCGCGCTTTCGAGCATATAGCCGGCTATACGCTGATCAACGACGTCTCCGAACGCGAATGGCAGTCGCATCGCGGCGGAACATGGGACAAGGGCAAGGGCTTCGAGACCTTCGGCCCGATCGGCCCCTGGCTCGTCACGCGCGACGAGGTCCCCGATCCGCAGGTCCTGCGCATGTTCACGGAGGTGGACGGCAAGCGCTATCAGGACGGCTCGACGCAAACGATGGTCTTCGACGTGGCGACGCTCATCGAGTATGTCAGCTTCTGTTTCACCCTGTATCCCGGCGACGTCATCGCCACGGGCACGCCGCCCGGCGTCGGGCTCGGGCAGAAGCCGGAGCCCGTCTTCCTGCGCGCGGGCCAGGTCGTGAAGCTCGGGATCGAAGGGCTGGGCGAACAGACCCACCGGATGGTGACGGCGGACTGAAGCGCTCATGCCCGAGCGACAAGCGCCCCGCCATCCATCCGGAAGACGGGGCGCGTTCCGGCGGCGCTGCGCCGGCTCAACAATTTTCCGGCCGTGAATCTTGCGGCCTGCGCCGTCTCGACAGACCCTTGACGCCGGCGCGGATCTGGCGCGCGATTCATGCGGCGAGGGATCGAAGCAAGGGAGTACTGAAAATGACGGCGAAGCGCGCCCGCAGGGTGGCGATCATCGGATACGGGGCGATCGGAAAGGTTCTCGTCGCCGAAATGATGAAGGACCCGGACGGGCCGCGCCTCGTCGGCGCGCTGGTGCGCTCGAACCGGGGCGAGGTCCAGGCCGCGCTCGGGCCGGGCGTCCCCGTCGTCACCGACATCGACGCGCTGATCGCGCTCATCCCCGACATCGTCGTCGAATGCGCGGGCCAGCCGGCGCTCATGGCCCATGCGGGACGCCTCCTCGACACCGGGATCGACGTCATGGCGATCTCGACGGGCGCGCTCGCGGCGCCGGGCGTTCTCGAGGACTGGACGGCTCGGGCGCGCAGGAACGGCGCGCGGCTCATCGCGCCCGCCGGCGCCATCGCCGGACTGGACGGGCTGGGGGCGCACAAGCGGGCGGGCCTGACCAGCGTCGTCTATTCCTCGACCAAGCCGCCGCTGGCCTGGCGCGGCACGCCGGCAGAGCAGATCGTCGATCTCGAGGGCTTGCGCGAACCGGCCGTCTTCTTCGAGGGCTCCGCCCGCGAGGCGGCTTTGGCCTATCCCAAGAACGCCAATCTCGCGGCGACCGTGGCGCTCGCGGGGATGGGGCTCGACGAGACCCGCGTGCGGCTGGTCGCGGACCCTTCGGCCACGGGCAATACCGGGCGGATCGAGGCGACGAGCGCAGTGGGCACGCTCACCGTCGAGAACGCGGGGCTCGCAGGCGCCAACCCCAAGACCTCCGCCTCGACCGCCTACAGCCTCGCCTACGCGCTGGCCAACGAGGCGGCGCATTTCGTCATCTGAAAGCGCGCGAACCGCCGCTTGACGCGCCGGCCGCGCCGGATAGCCTCGCGCGATGAGCAACACCGCCGAACGCGCCGCCCGCGTCATGGAGATCTGCGCGCGGCTTTCCGCCTTCACCGACGAGCCGGGACGCCTGACCCGGCTTTATCTTTCGCCGGCGCACAAGGCGGCGGCGCATGAGACGCGCGCGATCATGACCGGGGCCGGGCTCGACGCCCGGATCGACGCCGTCGGCAACGTCGTCGGACGGCTGGGGCCTGAGGGCGCGCCGACGCTCTATCTGGGTTCCCATATCGACACGGTGGTGGATGCGGGCCGCTACGACGGAACGCTCGGCGTCGCCTGCGCCATCGTCGCGGCGGGCGAGATCGCGGCCACCGGACGCGCGCTTCCCTTCGCGCTGGAAGTCCTCGCCTTCGGCGACGAGGAAAACGTGCGCTTTCCCACGAGCCTCTCGACGAGCAAGGCGGCAGCCGGCGGCTATGACGCCGGATATCCGGATGTCCGCGACGACCACGGCGTGACGCTGGCCGAAGCGCTCGCGGCGTTCGGGGGCGACGCGGCGGCGATCCCCGCTCTCGCCCGCGATCCGGCGAAAAGCCTCGGCTATCTCGAAATCCATATCGAGCAGGGCCCCGTCCTCGAGGCGCGCGGCGCGCCGCTAGGCGTCGTCACCGCCATCAACGCGGCCTGGCGGGCGAATTGCCGCGTCGTCGGCGAGGCGGGCCATGCGGGCACGGCCCCGATGGACATGCGCCGCGACGCGCTCGCCGGGGCCGCGCGCATGATCGCCGCCATCGAGGAGATCGGGCGCGCGCATCCGGACGCCGTGGCGACCGTCGGGCGGATTTCAGCCGATCCCGGCGCCGTCAACGTCATCGCAGGACAGGTCGCCTTCACCATCGACGCCCGCGCCCCGCGCGAGGAGACGCTCGCGGCGATGATCGCGGAAATCGAGGCGGCCTGCCCGCGGATCGCGGGCGAACGCGGCCTCGATTTCGAATGCACGCCTTACGTGCGCTCGCCCGCGACGCCGATGGACGCGCGGTTGCAGGCGGCGCTCGCGGAAGGCGCGCGGCGCGTGGGGACGCAGCCGCTGCTCCTTCCCTCCGGCGCCGGACATGACGCAGTGGCGATGAGCCGTCTCTGCCCCGTGGGGATGATCTTCGTGCGCTGCGAGCGCGGGATCAGCCACAACCCGGCGGAGAACGTCCTCCCCGAAGATGCGGGGCTTGCCGCCGGGGCGCTCCTCGAGGCGATTTTCGCCCTCGTGGACAGCGCTACATAGCCATTCCGGATGGGAAGCCTGCGCATGGCGCGGCCGCCGGGCCTCTGCTAAGCAAATCGCCCCGCATCCGCAGAGGATCGACGCGATGCTGCCCGATATCCGCGATTACGACGCGCTCTGCGCGCAGTTCCGCTGGAACGTGCCGGAGCGCTACAATATCGGCGTCGACGTCTGCGACCGTTGGGCGGCGGCGGAGCCGGAGCGCCCTGCGGTAATGGACGTGGGCGCCGACGGCGCGATTCGCGTCCTGACCTACGGCCGAATGCGCGACGCCTCGAACCGCCTCGCCAACGCCCTGCGCAGACGCGGCGTCGTCCCCGGAGACCGTGTGGCGATCCTCCTGCCGCAGGGCGAGACCGTGCCGATCGTCCATGTGGCGATCTACAAGCTCGGCGCGATCGCGCTGCCGCTCGCCGACGTGTTCGGCGTCGACGCAATCGCTTACAGGCTCGCGGATTCGGGCGCGAAGGCGCTGATCACGAACGCCGCCGGCGTGTCGCGCATCGCCGATTCGGAGGAGGATTTCGAGAATCCCGAAATCCTGATCTCGATCGGCGGGCCGCAGGGCGGCGCCGAGGGCCTGACCGAGATCTGCAGGAGCGAGAGCGCGGATTTCTCCGCCGTGGACACGCTCGCCGACGATCCGGCGATGATGATCTACACGTCGGGCACGACCGGCATGCCCAAGGGCGCGCTCCACGCCCATCGCGTGCTCCTCGGCCATCTGCCCGGCGTTCAGTTCCCGCACGAATTCATGCCGCAGGCGGGCGACAGGCTCTGGACGCCGGCCGACTGGGCCTGGGCGGGCGGGCTCCTCAACATTCTCCTGCCGGGCCTGCATTTCGGGGTTCCGGTGGTGGCGCGGCGGTTCGAAAAGTTCGATCCCGAGGCCGCCTTCCGGCTGATGGCCGACATGCAGGTGCGCAACACCTTCGTCCCGCCCACGGCGCTGCGGATGCTGCGCGGCGTCGAGAACCCGCGCGGGCGCTTCGACCTCGCGCTTCGCACCCTCGCCTCGGGGGGCGAATCGCTCGGCGCCGAGACCTTCGCCTGGGGGCGCGAGGCGCTGGGGCTTTCGATCAACGAGTTCTACGGCCAGACCGAATGCAACCTCGTCCTCGGCTCCTGCGCGGCGATCGGCGTCACGCGGCCCGGATCGATCGGCAAGACGACGCCCGGGCATCGCGTAGCCGTCATCCGCGAGGACGGCGCGATCTGCGAGCCGGATGAGCTGGGCCAGATCGCCGTGGCGCGTCCGAACCCGGTGATGTTCCTCTCCTACTGGAACCGGCCCGAGGCGACGGAGGCGAAATTCGTCGGAGACTGGATGACGACGGGCGACCAGGGCGTCGTCGATGCGGACGGCTATTTCCGCTTCGTCGGGCGCGACGACGACGTCATCACCTCGTCGGGCTACCGGATCGGGCCGACGGAGATCGAAGATTGCCTGATCCGCCACCCCTCCGTCGCGCTCGCCGCCGTGGTCGGCAAGCCGGACGCCGTGCGCACCGAAATCGTCAAGGCCTTCATCGTGCCGCGAACGGGCGTCACCCCCACGCCGGAGCTCGCCGCCGACATCCAGCAATTCGTCCGCACGCGCCTTTCCGCGCACGAATATCCGCGCGAGATCGCCTTTCGCGAATCCCTGCCGCTGACGACGACCGGCAAGGTGATCCGCAGGCTCCTGCGCGACGAGAACTGAGCATCGTTCACGCCGCCCGCAATTCTCCGAAGGCGGCGCGGCGCAGGCGCTCTCCCAGCCGACGCGCGAGACCGGCCGGCCCGTGCGACGCGCGACCCTCGACGCGCAGCGAAACCCGCCCCGAAGCGTCCGGACCGATCCCGACGAGCGCGCCGCCGCGGCCGCGCTCGAAGGCGCGGGCGATACGATTCGCAAGCAGCGCCTTGGCGGCCTCGCCGCCACGCTCGGGATCGCACGAAACCCGCCACAGGACAGGGCGCTGCGCGTCGGTCAGGACGATCCCCACGGCGAGGGCGCCGGCGGCGTCGCGCAGGCAGAAGACGCGGCAACGCTCCGCCCGGCCGAGCTGGCGCGTGACGGCGCGCACGAAATTGGCGGCGCCGGCCTGCTGGATCAGCGCGGTCCGGCCCGCCCGCGCCGCCTCGCGAGCCTCCAGCAGAAGATAGTTCTCGACGGCGGCGCGCAGCGCGGCGGGTTCGCCGGCGCGCTCGAAAACCGCTCCCGTCGGATTGGCGCCCGCCCCGGCGGGCGTCGCGGCGACCGGGCGCGCCGGCGCCGCCGCGATCAGGCGTGCCGCCGCCGCCCGCCGCGCGCAGACCCGCTCCAGGACGCCGCGGAAGGGGGAATCGGCGTCGAGGTCTTCGAAGGCGGGTTCGGCCCCACGATCCGCAAACCATGCGAGCGCGGCGGCCACGACGTCCTCGGCCTGCTCACGCACGACGAACGGCGCGCCGGCGGAGGCCATGTCGATACGGGGAACGCGCAGGACCCGCCGGGAGAAGACCCACCCGCCCGGCAGGATCGGCGCGAGGGCGCATAGATCCTCGCCCTTCCACAGCGCGAGGATCGCGAGGTCGCGCAGGGCGGGGTCATGACGCGCGGCGGCCGCGAGAAACTCGGGATGGAGACATGGGTCCGGCGCGAGCGCGCGCCCCTCGGCCAGACGATAGGCCTCCGCAAGCTGGGTCGCCGCCCGCGCGGGAAGGAGCGTGGCGCGAAAGCCGCCGACCGGGGTCGCGCGCGCCCGCATCGCCGCCAGGGCGACCTCAGTCCCGGAAAGACCCCTTTCGTTCCCTTCGGAAGACCTCGCCCACATCGTCGAACTCCCCTTCTGTCTCGTTCCGGCACGATTCGCGCCGAATCTCGAAAGACTGGGATTTACGATTCAATAACCATTCCACCGAGCGGGCCGG
This sequence comes from Salinarimonadaceae bacterium, assembly GCA_007693435.1. GTDB lineage: Bacteria > Pseudomonadota > Alphaproteobacteria > Rhizobiales > Beijerinckiaceae > Saliniramus. The sequence continues at coordinate 12,160 of REDO01000104.1, forward strand.
GCGCCATAAAGGGTCTGTCAGGGTTAACGGGACGTCTGCCGTAACGTCAGCGGCGCAAATCGCGCGTCGACGATCAGTATGTACGGGCGATCGCCAGGGGATTCGCGGTCAGCGCCGCCGCGTCAGGGCCGTCGATCGTCGCCTCGCCGAGGAACGCGTTCCAGAGTTTCTCGACGTAATCGCGCGCGAGATCCTTGACGATGAAGACCATCCGCGTGCGCCGGTCGGCGTCGGGCCAGGCGTCGAGCACGAGCGGCACATGCACGACGTGCTGCACCCCGTGCAGGATCACAGGCCGGCTCTCGTCCTCGGCCATCCGCACGATTCCCTTGACGCGCAGGAGCTTCGCGCCATGCGCCGAGCGCAGGAGATCGAGGAACAGATCGAGCCGCGCCTGCGGAACAGGTTTGTCGCTCGTCAGGCAGAATGCGCGGATCGAGGCGTCGTGCCGGTTCACGTCGTGGCGATGCGCATGGGCGTGGCCATGATCGTGACCGTGACCGTGACCGTGATCGTGATCGTGGCCATGCCCATGATCGTGTCCATGCTGATGCGCGTGGGCGCGCTCCTCGGCCTCGGCGACCGCTTCGGCGGAGAGCCATGAGGCCACGTCGGCGATTTTTCCGTCGGGGGAGAACAGCCCCGGCGCGACGACGTCGGCCGCGTCGAAGCCTTGCGAGAGATCGACGATCCGCGCGCCCGGATTGAGCCCGCGCAGCCGCGCGCGAAGCGCCTCGGCCGCCTCCGGCGCGGCGAGATCGGTTTTCGAGAGCAGCAGACGGTCAGCCATGGCGGCCTGCTTTCGCGCCTCCTCGTGGGCGTCGAGCGTGGCCTGCCCGTTGACCGCGTCGACGAGCGTCACGACGCCCTGCAGGGCGAACCGCATCGCGAGATAGGGATGGTAGAGAACCGCGTGCAGGATCGGCGCGGGATCGGCGAGGCCCGTGGTCTCGATCACGACCCGCCGGAAGGGAGTGATCCGCTCGTTGTCGCGCTTGCGCAGCAGATCCTCGAGCGTGGCGATGAGGTCGCCGCGCACCGAGCAGCAGAGGCAGCCGGCCGAAAGCAGGATCATGCCCTCGTCGACTGTCTCGACGAGCAGATGGTCGAGGCCGATCTCGCCGAACTCGTTCACGATCACGACCGTGTCGGCCATGCCGGGGTCGCGCAGGAGCCGGTTGAGCAATGTTGTCTTTCCCGCGCCGAGAAAGCCGGTGACGACTGTGAGCGGGATCGGTTGCGGGCGTTGCGAGGCCATGGGACGGTCCGGTGAGGGCGGCGCCGGGGCCGCTTGATCAATCGCGTCCTGCAGAGATCGCGCGTCAGACGGCTCGCTGCAAGAGCGGATGCGGTCGTGCAGGCGCTTTTGTCACTGCCATTCGAAGATCTGGATCATCGCTGGCGTCATGATGACCGCGAACAGCACCGGCAGGAAGAAGAGAATCATCGGCACGGTGAGCTTGGGCGGCAGGCCCGCAGCCTTTTTCTCCGCCTCGTTCATGCGCATGTCGCGGCTTTCCTGCGAGAGGACGCGCAAAGCCTGTCCAATCGGCGTGCCGTAACGTTCGGCCTGGATCAGCGCCGTCGCCACCGACTTGACGGTGTCGAGCCCGACGCGGTTCGCAAGGTTCTCATAGGCGAGCTTCCTGTCGGGTAGATAGGACAGTTCCGCCGTGGTCAACGCCATCTCCTCAGCGAGTTCGAAGGCGGAAGGCCCCATTTCCGTGCTCACCTTCCTGAAGCCCTGCTCGATCGAAGAGCCCGATTCGGCGCAGATCAGAAGGAGGTCGAGCGCATCGGGCCAGGCCCGCTTGATCGCGGTGCGGCGTTTGTCGATGGCGTTCTTCAGATAGATCTCCGGCGCTTTCACCCCGAGATAGGTGGCGAAAATCACGATCGCCACGCGTATGATGAAGGACAGGTCGAAATCATCGACGACGAAAAGATAGAAGGTCGCGACGATCGTGAACCCGACCGGCACGAAGAACCGCGAGACGAGAAATCCGTACTCCGCCTTCTGGCCGCGAAAGCCGGCCTGGATCAGCTTGTTCTTCGCGTCCTCGGTGCCCAGCCAGTCGCGCAGCTTGAACTGCTCGACGAAACGCCTGACCTTCTCGGCCGGTTTCTGACGCAGCGATCCGCGACCTTGACCTTCGGCGACGAGGCGTTCGCGCTCGCGCTGGCGGATGCGCTCGCGCTCGACGGCGACGGCCTTCAATCGTTTGTCGAGATTGTCGCCGGCCAGAAGCGGCATGGCGATCGTGAAGACCGTCGCGGCCGCGGCGACGGCGGCGAGCAGCATCGCGATGGTCTGCGGATCGGACAGGGCTTGCATGATCATCGTCTGCGCCTCCGCGAGGGCTCGAATTCATATGGCTCAGATGTCGAAATTGATCATCTTCTTCATGACAAGGACGCCGATCATCATCCAGACGGCCGAGGCTGCGAGGACGAGCTTGCCGGTGAAGGTCAGCCAGAGGAGCTCGATGTAATTGGGGCTAGAGACGTAGGTCATGAACGCCACGATGAAGGGCAGCGAAGCGATGATCGCGGCCGAGGCTTTCGCCTCCATGCTCATCGCCTGGATCTTGCCCTTCATCTTCTTTCGCTCGCGCAGGACGCGCGACAGGTTCGAGAGCGCCTCGGAGAGGTTGCCGCCCGATTTGGTCTGAATGGTGATGACGGTGGCGAGGAACGAGGCTTCCGGCACCGGCACGCGCTTGGCGAGCTTCTCAAGCGCCTCGGACAGGGTCACGCCCATCGCTTGGGACTCGCTGACCATCCGGAATTCCGTGCGCAGCGGCTCCTGCGCCGACGAGGCGATTTCGCGAAAGCAGTCGCCGAGCGGAAGGCCGGCGCGAATGCCGCGCACGATCACGTCCATGGCGTTGGGCAGCTCGGTGATGAAACGTTCGATCCGTCGCCGGATCAGGTAGTTCACGAACCAGCTGGGAACCCCGAGCGCGCCGGTGAAGAGGACGAGCGCCGCGACGATGGCGTTCGTCGTCGTCACGAAGACGACCAAGCCCGCCGCCAGCCCGAACAGGGCGCTGAAGATAAAGAAACGCGAGCGCGTCCAGCCCAGTCCGGCCTGGGACAGGCGGTCCTCGAGGCTCGCCTTGCTGGAGTTGCGGCGCTCCTCGATCTCCTTCAGTGTCTGCGCCACCTGATCGCGGCGGCCGGAGGCGTCGCGCACCGCGCGTTCGATGCGCTGGGACGGCGCGCGGGCCGCGACCGCCGCCTGGCGCTTTTCCGCCCGCCTCTCGCCGGAAAGCGAGGGATACAGGAAGACGTAAGCAAGCCCCCCGGCCGCGACCGAGGCGAGTACGACGAAGGCGATCGTGCTCAGATCCATTGCATGCTCCCGGCGACCATCCGCGACCTCACACGGACGGCGATGCGGCCTCCATTGCGTCAAGGGCCTCGGCGAGCGCGTTCTCGACGCCGTAATAGCGGGCCCGCTCCCAGAAGGCCGGGCGGCCGACGCCGGTCGAGCGGTGTCGCCCGATCAGCCGCCCATTGGCGTCCTCGCCCTCGATCTCGTAATTCACGATGTCCTGGGTGACGATCACGTCGCCCTCCATCCCCAGAACCTCGGTGATGTGGGTGATGCGGCGCGAGCCGTCGCGCAGGCGCTGGGCCTGGATGACGACGTCGACGGAGGCGGTGATCATCTCGCGGATGGTGCGCGAGGGCAGCGTGAAGCCGCCCATCGTGATCATCGATTCGATACGCGAAAGGCACTCGCGCGGCGAGTTGGCGTGGAGCGTGCCCATCGAGCCGTCGTGACCGGTGTTCATGGCCTGCAGCAGGTCGAACGCCTCGGGGCCGCGCACCTCGCCGACGATGATCCGTTCGGGACGCATGCGCAGGCAGTTGCGGACGAGGTCGCGCATGCTGACCTGCCCCTGCCCCTCGAGGTTCGGCGGTCGCGTCTCCAGGCGCACGACGTGCGGCTGCTGGAGCTGGAGCTCCGCGGCGTCCTCGCAGGTGATGATGCGCTCGTCGTGCTCGATATAGTTGGTGATGCAGTTGAGCAGCGTCGTCTTGCCGGAACCTGTGCCGCCGGATATCACCACGTTGCAGCGGACCTTGCCGATGATCTTGAGAACCTCGGCGCCCGGTTGGGAGATCGCGCCCAAGGCGGTGATCTGGTCGAGGGTCAGCTTGTCCTTCTTGAACTTGCGGATGGTCAGCGCGGGTCCGTCGATCGCGAGCGGCGGGGCGATGACGTTGACGCGCGAACCGTCGGGCAGGCGCGCGTCGCAGATCGGGCTGGCTTCATCGACCCGGCGTCCCACCTGGCTGACGATCCGCTGGCAGATGTTCATCAATTGCTGATTGTCGCGGAAACGGATATTCGTCAGCTGGATCTTGCCGGCGACTTCGATGTAGGTCCGCCCGGATCCGTTGACCATGATGTCGGCGATATCGTCGCGCGCCAGAAGCGGCTCGAGCGGCCCGTAGCCGAGAACGTCGTTGCAGATGTCGTCAAGCAGCTCTTCCTGTTCGGAAATCGACAGGACGATATTCTTGAGACCGATGATCTCGTTGACGATGTCGCGAATCTCCTCGCGCGCCGATTCGGCGTCAAGGCGCGAGAGCTGCGCCAGATCGATGGCTTCGATCAGGGCGCCGAAGATCATGCTCTTCGTCTGATAGTACTCGTCAGGACGCTGCTTGGTCTCGATCCTCACCGGCTTCTGCGCGGCCGGCTTTGGCGCGGGAATGCCGGAGCCGAACGAGCGAGACGATCCGCCTTCGGAAAGCACAGGCACCTGTGTCTCGGCCGGAGCAGGTGCGGGCGCAGGTGCGGGCGCGGGACCCTGCGCAGGCGTCGGCGCCTCGACGGGCTGGCGCGGGGCCGCCGGCCGCTGTTCTCCGAGAGTTGACCGTCTACCGAACATCGCGAAGCCTCGCTCCCTCTTCGTTCCGGGTTCAGGACGCCTTGCGGCGCTTGAATTTCGCCAGGATAGGATCGAGTAGCCCGGCCTTTTTCTGCTTGCCTTCGGCGCGCCCGGCGATCGCATTGGCGAGCTCGGTGAATATCTCGGCGGGCCTCGCTCCCGGCTGCACCTCGGCGACCATCTGACCGTTATTGGCGGCCGTGCCGAAGAGCTGGGCTTCGAAGGAAATGATCGCCTCCAGATCCTGACCGACGGCCTTGGCGAAATCGCCGGGGGCGATCTCGGGACGCTTGGGCAGCCCGACCTGATTCAGGACGATGCGCGGGGGTTTGTCGTTCGGCCGCACGGCGCGCAGGAGATCCGCGAGATTCTTCGCGTTGCGCAGCGAGGCGAGGTCCGGCGCGGCGACGATGACGATATCGTCGGCGCCGGTCAGAATGCGACGCGTCCAGGCGTTCCAGACGTGCGGAACGTCGAGGACGACGCATGGCACAGAGCTCCTGAGGAGATCGAAGAGCTGGTCGAACGCGGTTTCGGTGAGATCGCAGGTCCGGTCGAGAACGGCCGGCGCCGCCAGCAGGCTGAGCCGGTCGCTGCACTTGGAGAGCAGCCGGTCGACGACGTTGGCGTCGAGGCGATCGGGCGCGAAGATCGCCTCGGCTATGCCCTGCGGCGGGTCCTGGTTGAAATCGAGCCCGGCCGTTCCGAAGGCGATGTCGAGATCGGCGACGACCGTGGCGGTCTGCAGGTCGCGGGAGAAGGCCCAGGCGACGTTGTGCGCCAGCGTGGAGGCGCCGACGCCGCCCTTGGCGCCGACGACGGCGACGAGGCGGCCGACGGGCGTCGAGCCGGGCTCGTTGAACAGGCTCGAGACCGCGCGCACCATATCGACGGGGCTGACGGGCGCGATCAGATAATCGCTCACCCCGCGGCGAATCAGCTCGCGATAGAGGAGGACGTCGTTGACGTGACCGATCACGATGACCCGCGTTCCCGGGTCGCAGACATCGGACAGCCGATCGAGATTCTCGAGAAACTCATCCTGCGTTCCCCGATCGGCCTCGAGGATGACGACGTTGGGCGTCGGCGACTGGGCGAACGCCGCGACGGCCGCGGGCGCGCCGCCCGCCTGCACCCGGACATGCGCCTTGATCATGCGCCTGTCGTCAGCTGCGGCCTCGATGGTCGCCGCGATGTCCGGCGAATCGCAGAACGCCTGAATCGTCACGCGCGGCACCGGCGCGATCATGTCGTCTTGGTTCTGGGTCACGTCGGACATCTCGTTCGTTCCTGCCCCGTTTCGCGCCGTCACTGGGCGACGGCCTGGTTGATGGCGTTCTGCCCGTCCTGCCGGTACTGGGTGGAGGGATCGACGCCTTCGCGCAGTTTTTCGATATTGGCCGTGCGCCGGATCGGGTCGATGGCGCCCGGCGTGCGGCCGCGCACGAGATCGACCGGATCTGAGATCTGCGCGGCGAAATTGTTCTGCGTGGCGCAGCCGAGATTCCAGTACGGCTCGTTGCGCGCGTTGAAGCCCGCGTCGCCGACGCCGAGATCCTGCGGCCAGAGCCCGCAGCGACCCGCGACGCCGGCCTGCATCTTGCGGAAGGAGAGACGGATCGGCGCGGCCAGCGTCGTGTCCGCCGGCGTATAGTTCGAGACCGCGAGCGCCCGGCGCGGGATGCCCGCCTCGTCCAGCGCCGCGCGGATCGCCGCGAGCGTGTGGCTCGCGCCGGGCTCTGTGCTCGGCGTCTGAACGGCGATCCCGCCCCTGCCATTGGCGCGGTAATCGGCCGCGAAAGTCTTCACGTCGTCGCGCTGGCGCCCGTCCAGCGCCGCGCCGCGCACGAATATGTCGAGACTGACCGGCTTGTCGGAAAGCGTGATCGGATGCCGATCGCGGTGATCCGCCGGGTAGATCGAGCCCGTCTGGACGACGCGATCGGCGCAGGCGGCGAGGAGCATGGCGAGCGCGGCGGCGCCGGCGAGCCTTCCGGCGGTCCGGAGACGGGGAGCAGTCGAAAGGCGACGCGGCATTTTGGCGGTCCTTGATGGGCGGTTGGCGCGCATGGCTTGTCTCCGGACGGTCAGTCGGCGATGAAGCCGAAGCGACCCGCGACGCCGGGTCCTGGATCGGAAGCGCCGGCGACGCCGTAAAGGCGGTTCAGGCGGCCGAGCAGGATGGCCTGCGGATCGAAGGATTCGACGAAGCCGTCGTCAGGCCGTGCGACCTGCGAGGGCTCCATCGGCTGGGCGATGTAGGGCGTGACGACGATCATCAGCTCCGTTTCGCGGCGCTGATAGTCGCGCGAGCGGAACAGCGCGCCGAGGATCGGCAGGTTCATCAGCCCGGGCGTGCCGGAGACGGCCTGTCCCATGCTGCTGCTGATCAGGCCCGCCGTCATGATCGAGGCGCCGGACGGCAGCTCGACGCTCGTCGTGGACTTGCGCACCTTCATTCCGGGCACGTTGATCTGGGCGAAACTGATCGAGTTCTCGTAGTCGAGTTCGGTGACCTCGGTGGCGACGCGCAGGGAGATGCGGTTCTCCGACAGCACGACCGGAGTGAAGGTCAGGTTGACGCCGAAGGGCTTGAATTCGGTTGAGATCGTGCAGGTTCCGCCGGTGCAGTCCTGCGAGCGCGGAATGGGAATCTCGCCGCCTGCGGTGAAGGTCGCCGATTCGCCGGAGACCGCGACCAGGGTGGGCTCGGCGAGGGTGCGCGAGATGCCCGCGCGCTCGAAGGCCTGTAGCGTCAGGTTGGCGTTGAAGCCGCTGCCGGAGAGTCCGGCGGTGAGGCTGTTGCCCGTCGCCTGGACGGTCGGCGAGAAGGGAAAGGCCGCCGTCGTCGCGAAACTGCCGGGATTGGGCGTCGACCAGCCGCCCGATGTGTTGACGCCGAACTGCTTGAGCACGGAGCGCGCGACCTCGACGACCGTGACGCGCAGCATCACCTGATCCTTGCCCTCGATGGAGAGCGAGTTGATGACGCCGCCCGTCTGCGCGCCGAGCGTCGACGCGGCGTTGCCGACGAAGGCGCTCGCCACGTCGACGGCCTGCTGGGCTTCGGAGGCGCTGTTGACCCGGCCTGTGAGAATGATCGAATCCCCCGCCGGCCTGACGTCGATCTCGGCGCGCGGGAAGGAGCGCCGCAGGGTATCGCGCAGCGCTCCCAGATCACGCCCGACGGTGACCTCCAGCATCGCCATCTGGCGACCTGCGGCGTCGAAGACGAAGACCGAAGTGGCGCCGTTGGCCTGACCGATGAGGAAGATCTTGCGGGTCGAGCGGACGACCGCATTGGCCACTTCCGGATTGGCGACGAAGACTTCCTTGGCGTCGCGGGGCAGCTCGATGATCACGGATTTACCGATCGACAGGTCGAGGCGCCGCGTCGATTGTCCCTCGTGATCGCCGATGGCGACGACCGAGCCGCCTCCGCCCCCGAAGCCTCCGCCCCCGTGGGCGGGAGCGGCGAGTCCGCCGCGCATGCCGTAATCGGCCGCGACCGCGACACCCGTCGCCATCATGTGGGTTCCCGCGAGAAGCAGGGCCGCGCTCGCCAGCCGCGTCCAGCCGGGCGACCGGCGCAATGCGGAGGAAAGCGTCCTTGGCGCGATGCCTGCTTCGTGCATGACCCTGCTCCCGGCCCCTGTTTCGGAGATCGCTCTCATCGTCGCTCTCATCGTGGTTCTCATGGCCGACGCGCCCTCATTGCACGGGTGTCTGGCGCGAAACGCCGTAGCGCACGACCGTTAGCCCTGCGCGATTGGAGCTGCGCTTTTCGTCTTCGGAGGTCTCGGCGTCGGCGAGGCTGCGCAGGGCGAGAGAGACATGTCCGACACGCTGCGCGAGGGTCACGGTCTCGGCCTGGGCCGGCGTCAGCTCGAGCGTCGCGGTTTCGCCGTCGACGAAGGAATTGCCCTGGGAATCAGTCTGCACGTTCTTGCCGATGGCGAGCACGCGCACGTTCTTCAGGATCGTCTCGGTGACCTGGACCTCGGAGCCCTGTTGCGAGCCGGAGCTCTCGTCGCGGTAGGTGCGCAGCACGTCGACGCGGTCGTTGGGCAGAATGAAGCCGCCGGCGGAGCTCGCGCCACGCGTATCGATCGAGATCGCCACGGCCCGTTTGCCGGCGGGAAGAATCGCCGACATGAAGCCGCCGCCGTCGCTCCTGATGAGTCGTTCGCGGCGGACGGGCTCTCCGGCGAGGATTTGCGCGCGGGCGATCGAGCCGGCGGTCTCGCCCAGGGCCTGTGGCCTGTCCCGGCGCGTGATCAGACCGGCCGGCACCGAGTCGGCGGGCCATTCCTGCCAGCGAAGTTCACGCTCGGACAACGTTCGGCCCATGGGCACGTCGACGCTGGCGACGAGCACCTCCGTGGTGCGTATCGTCGGGGCTGGCGCAACCGTGGCCTGCGGCTGTTCAGGCGGAGGCGGAGGCGGCGAGCCGCTCGCCAGATACATGGCGCCGACGCCTGCCGCGACGGCGATTCCAAGGACGACGATCTGGGCTCTTTTCATGGCGTTCTAAATCCGCGCATCGCATTCGACAACGACCGGACTTCACCATTGAATCGTCAACTTATGGTTAATCAGTTGTATCTGATTTCGAATTCTTCCCGGGACAGACGGTTGGAGGATGCGCGAGGTTCTCGACCCAAGGTCGCGCAATGGCCTTCGACTGTCCGGCGCCTTGCCTCGAGTTGGCGATTCGCGCCGGCGCTGATCATTCGCCAGGTCGGCGCGCCGAGGCGCCGACCGCTCTGCGGTCAGTAGCCGACCGCGCAGCCGTCCTTGCGCGGGTCAGAGCCGCCCACATAGCCGCCCTCGACGCGCTGGATCAGCTGCGCGCCGCCGAAGCCGAAGCTCGCCTCGGGCGCCTCGCTCGTGATCGCGTGGCCCATCGCGGCGAGCGCGGAAAGCGTGCTGCCGCCGGCCGAGGATTCGATCGCGACGCCGAGCCCCTTCGTAACGCGCCAGCGCGGCGCGTCCGCGGCGGTCTGCGGGTCCTGCCCCCAGACCTGCGTGCGCAGAGCCATCTGGAGATGGCCCTGGGCCTGCATCGGCCCGCCCATCACGCCGAAGCTCATGAGCGGCTGGCCGTTCTTCATGAGGAAGCCCGGAATGATGGTGTGGAACGGGCGCTTGCGTGGTGCGACGCAATTGGGATGGCCCTCCGTCGTGACGAAACCCCAGCCCCGGTTCTGGAGGGATATCCCCGTGCCCGGCACAACGACGCCCGAGCCGAAGCCCGCGTAGTTCGACTGGATGAAGGAGACCATCATCCCGCTCTCGTCGGCGGTCGTGAGATAGACCGTGCCCCCGGCGCGCGGGGCGCCCGCGCCGAAATCGGTCGCCTTCTTTCGATCGATCAGCTTGGCGCGCTGCGCCAGATATGCGTCGTCGAGAAGATCCTGCGGCCGCACGCGCGTCATCGCGTCGGGATCGGCGACATAGGCCTCGACGTCGCGCATCGCGAGCTTCATCGCCTCGATCTGGAGATGCAGCGCCTCGGCGCTGTCGGGCTCGTGATCGGCGATCCCGAGATGGCGCATCATGCCGAGCGCCATGCAGGCGGCGATCCCCTGACCGTTCGGCGGGATCTCGTGCAGCTCGAAATCGCCATGGGACGAGAACACCGTGCCGCACCAGTCGTTGCGGTGTTCGGCGAGATCCTGCTCGCTCAGCGCCGCCCCGTGCTCGCGGGCGAAGGCCGCGATCTTCTCCGCCAGCGCGCCGCGATAGAAAGCCTCGCCCTTCGTCTGCGCGATCTGCGTCAGGGTCTCGGCGAGATCGGGGAAACGGAAGAGCTCGCCCGCCCGCGGCGTCCGGCCGCCCGGCATGAAGGCCTGCGCGAATCCGGGCTGGCCACCGAGCACCTGCGCGCCCCGCGCCCAGCCCTCGGCGATCACCGGGCTGACGAGAAAACCCTCGGAGGCGTAGCGGATCGCGGGCTCGAACAGCGCTTCGAAAGGCAACTTGCCGAAGCGCGTCGAGAGATCGACCCAGGCGCTCACGGCGCCGGGAACCGTCACGCTCTCCCAGCCGCGCTCGGACATGCCGTTGGGGAATCGCTCGCGATTCCAGGCGGCGGGCGAGCGGCCCGAAGCGTTGAGCCCGTGCAGCTCGCTCCCGTCCCAGAGGATGCAGAAGGCGTCGCTGCCCAGCCCGTTGCCGGTCGGCTCGACGACGACGAGCGAGATCGCGGCGGCGAGCGCCGCGTCGACCGCGTTGCCGCCGCGCTGGAGCGTCGCAAGGCCCGCCTGCGCGGCGAGCGGCTGCGAGGTGGCCACCATGTTGCGCGCCATGACGGGCGAACGGCGGGAGGGGTAGACCGGAACAAAGCTGTGCTTCACGGACGTCGTCCTTGGGATCAGGGGCGTGCGCCGGACAAACCGGCGGCGTGCGAGGTTGGCCGCAACCCTAACGCGGACGACGATCCGCGCAATGCCGAGACGCGCCCACACCGTCTCGCCAATCTGCAAGGTGGATCGCATGGGGCGGACGCGTGCATGCCCGGGAAGCGCAGGCGCAAGCGCGCGTCTCGTTGACAGCGGTCGGCGCGTTTCCTATTTTTGAATCATTCTAATCTAGAACAGAACCGGATCGGACCAGCCAATGCCGGCCTCCATGCGCCTCAAGATCCTGCTCACCGCGCTCACGGGGATCGGCCTCGTCTACGGCGTCGCCGCGCAGGTCCTCGGTCTTTCGCCGGCGGCCGCGCTCGCGGGCTTCGCTCTCGCCTACGCGGCGGGGGGCTGGCCGCCCGTGCGCGGCGCGATCGTGCATCTCGTGCGCGAACGCCGGATCGACATCGATCTCCTGATGGCGCTCGCCGCGCTCGCGGCGGCGGCGGTCGGCGAGTTCCGCGACGGGGCGATCCTGCTCTTCCTGTTCAGCCTCGCGGAGACCCTCGAGAGCTATGCGATGGGCCGCGCCCGCCGCGAGATCGAGGCGCTGATGGCGCTGCGCCCCGAGACCGCGCATCGCCTCGCCGCCGACGGAAGCGTCGAGGACGTTCCCGTCGCCACGCTGGCGCCCGGCGACATGGTGATGGTGCGGCCCGGCGAGCGCATCCCCGTCGACGGGCTCGTCGCGACGGGGCGCAGCCGCATCGATGAATCCACCGTGACAGGCGAATCGGCGCCGGCGCTCAAATCCGTCGGCGCGTCCGTCTTCGAGGCCACCGTCAACGGGCAGGGCGTGCTGCAGGTCGAGGTGCAGCGGCCCTCATCGGAGAGCACCGTGGCGCGCATGATCGCGCTCGTCACGCAGGCCCAGGCGCAGAAGGCGCCGAGCGAACGCTTCAGCGCCTGGTTCGGACAGCGCTACACGATCGCGGTGCTCGCCGGCTCGACGCTGGCGCTCGCCGTGCTCGTCGCGATTGGCCGGGAATGGGACGACGCGCTCTACCGGGCGGCGACGCTGCTCGTCGCCGCGAGCCCCTGCGCCATCGTGATCAGCGTGCCCGCCGCGATCCTCTCCGCGCTTTCGGCTTCGGCGCGCGGCGGCGTCCTGTTCAAGGGCGGCGCGGCGTTGGAGACCTTCGGGGCCGTGCGCCAGTTCGCCTTCGACAAGACCGGCACGCTGACGAGCGGGCGCGCGGAAGTCCTGGATATCCGCGCCTTCGGGCGCACCGAGGAGGAGGCGCTGGCGCTGTTCTCGGGGATCGAGGCGCATTCGGAGCACCATGTCGCCGACGCGCTGCGGCGCTTCGCGCGCGAACGAGGCGTCGCGCCCATGGCCGTCGAGGACGCGCAGAACGTGCCCGGCGAGGGCATCACGGCCCGCAACGGCGAAGCCGGCCCGCTCTGGGCCGGCGCCGAGCGCATGGCGGAGCGGATGGGCGCCGATCTCGACGGGCCGGAGGGGCGCGCGGTGGCGGCGCTCGCGGCTTCGGGCGATTCCGTCGTCATCCTCGGACGCGGCGAGACGATCCTGGCGGCCGCATTGATCGCCGACGCGCCGCGACCGACGGCCCGCGCCGCGCTCGCCGCCCTGCGCGCGGCCGGGATCGAGCGGATCACCATGCTCACGGGCGACCGCCCGGAAGTCGCGGCGCGGCTCGCGCCAGCTTTCGGCCTCGATCCCGCAGATGTCCACGCGAGCCAATTGCCCGAGGACAAGGTCGTGCGAATCAGGGTGATGCAGAAAGCAGGGCCGGTCGCCTTCGTCGGCGACGGGGTGAACGACGCAGGCGCGCTGGCCACGGCCGATGTCGGCGTCGCCATGGGCGCGGCCGGCAGCGAGGTCGCGCTCCAGGCCGCCGACGTGGCGCTGCTCTCGGGCGACCTGCGGCGGCTGGAGAAGGCCCACGCCCTCGCCAAGCGCACGAACAGGATCATCCGCCAGAACCTCGCCTTCGCGGTCGGCGCGATGATCGTCCTCGTGATCCTGACGCTGTTCTTCGATCTCAGCCTGCCGCTCGCCGTGATCGGTCACGAAGGCGGCACGCTGGTCGTCGTCGCGAACGGCCTGCGGCTGCTCTTCGATCCGATCCGCCTGCCCGAGCCCGAGGCGGGGCGCTCCGACTACGCTCCGGTTCCCTCCTCCGGGAGCGCGTCGAGTTCGGGCGAAACGCCTTCCGGCAAGGGGATCTCGAACACGTTGAGCGTCATCGAGACGAGGCAGTAATAGCCCAGCAGCGCCACGAGATCGACGAGGCGCGCCTCCCCGAGTATCGCCTCGGCCCGCGCGTAGGTCTCGTCGGAGACCCTGCGCTTCACGTGCAGCTCGCGCGCGAAATCGTGGACGATCGCCTCTTCCTCGTTCGTGAAACGCGGCCGCTCACCCCGCCGCACCGCTTCGACGATCTCGGGCGCCAGCCCGGCTTCGAGCGCGATCTTCTTATGGACGAACCACTCGTATTGCGAGGTCCAGGCCCGGGCCGTGACGAGGATGCCGAGTTCGGAGAGCCGCGTTTCGAGCGAGGAGCCGTAGCGGCAATATTCGCCGAGCGTCTGCGCGCGCTCGGCGAGAGCCGGCCGGCGCAACCACATGGCCAGCGGCCCCGGCGCCCCGCCGCGCGGCCCGCTCTTCATCAGCGCGTAGACGCGGGCCTGCTCCTCGTCGAGATTGTCGAGATCGGGGGGCTGAAGTCGCATGTCGTTGTCCTTCTCTTGATGCGCCGGCGCGTCAGAGCGCCGTCCAGACGTCGCCCTCGGCGCTGACGCGCCCCTCCTTGCGGAGCTTGTCGAGATGGGAGCGCACGTTGCGCTCGGCGGCGGGTCGCAGGCGCATTTCGCGCTTTGCGTAGAGCAGCTCGACGAGCGCCGGCGGGTCGCGCGGCTTCTCGCGAAGCGTCGCGAGAATCGCTTCCTCGCGCGCCACGCGATAGCGCAGAAGCTCGGCGACATAGGCTTGCGGCTCCGGGAGCGGCGGCCCGTGACCCGGCAGATAGAGCGTGTCGTCGCGCGCCGCGAGCCGTCGCAAGCCGTCGCAGTAATCGGTCATGTCGCCGAAGGGCGGCGGCGGGACGATGCTGCTCGACCACGACATGACGTGGTCGCCGCTGAACAGAATTCCGTCCTCGCGGGCGTAGCAGAGATGGTCGGTCGCATGGCCCGGCGTGTGGACCGCGCGCAGGCCCGCGAACGCTTCTCCATCCTTCAGCGGGATATCGTGATGGAAGCCCTGCGCGCCGAAGCGGTGGAAGCCGACCGTCCGCGCTCCGGTCGCCGCGACGAGCGCGGGCGTCGCGCCGTGATGGTCATGATGCCAGTGCGTGAGGATGACGATATCGACCCGACCGCCGGTCGCCGCGACGAGCGCGGCCACGTGCTCGGCGTTTTCCGGTCCGGGGTCGATGACCGCGAGGCCCTCCGGCGTCTCGACCAGATAGGTGTTGGTGCCGTGATAGGTCATCATGCTCGGATTGCGCGCGACGACACGGCGCACGCCCGGCGCGACCGGCTTCGGGCGGCCGTATTCAGGCTCTGGCTCGCTCAGATAGGCCAATTGCGTTCTTGACCGGCCATGACGTCCTTCACTCGATCCTCCCGGCGCTTCCCTTGTCGCAGCCCGTTCTTCGGCGGGCTTAAGCTGCGAGTAGACCAGCCCGCGCAGCGAAAGAACAAGCCCTAATCGACATACGAGACATGCGCAGGAGACATGGCCCGCGACATGCGCCCGTCACCCGCCGAAGAACGGTTCGGGCAGTCCCGCCACGTCGCAGCGACAGGCGAAATTCGCGCCCGCCAGCGTTTCGACGGCGAGCTCTTCCTCGCTCAGGCCGAGCTGCATCGTCGTGACGAACAAGATCCGGAAGTCGGGTCCGCCGAAGGTGACGCTCGTGGGCTTCGAGACCGGAACCGCGACGACGCGATCGAGGCGTCCCGTCGGGTCGTAGCGCGCCACCCGGCCGGCGCCGACTTCCGCGATCCAGACGAAGCCCTCCGAATCGACCGTGAGCCCGTCGGGTCGGCCCGATCGACCGGCGTAATCGACAAATATGCGGCGCGGGCCTATGGCGCCGGTCGCGAGGTCGAAATCGTAGCGCCAGACGCAGCCGGGGCTCGAATCGGCGAAATACATCGTCCGGTCGTCGGGGCTCCAGGCGATTCCGTTCGACATGGTGACGCCGGAATCCATGCGGCGGATCGAGAGATCGGGATCGACGCGGTAGAGCCCTCCGCCGCCCTCCTTCACCTTCGGATGAAAGCCGCCGACCCAGAAGCGCCCGCGCCGGTCCACGGCCCCGTCGTTGAACCGCTGGGAGGCGAAATCGACGACGCCCTCGCAGGATATCTCCCGTTCGACCACGCCCGAGTCGTCGGTCAGCGCGAGACCGTTGCGGAAGGCGAAAATCATCCCGCCTCCGGCGCGCCGGCCGAAGCTCGCGGGCATCTTTTCGAGTTGCGTCGCCCGCGTTTCGCCATCGGGGAAAACGCGGCGCATGAAGCGCCGGGACTGAACGTCGAACCAGAGGAAAGCGCCCTCGCGGGGCTCCCATATCGGACCCTCGCCGAGTTCGCACATATCGTCGCCGACGCGGAAAACGTCAGAACCATCCGCTTTCTTCATGGGGACCCCCTCGTTCACTGCGCGCCGTCTTCCGGTCGTGGCGCGGCGCTGCGATAGATGGCGAGACCCGCCGCGAGCCACAGGGCCAGCGCGACGAACAGGATGCGGAAGACAGGGACGGGGTCCTCCGGGAATACCGTGAACAGCCCTCCGACCAGCGCGCCCGTCCAGAGCTGCGAGACCGTCGCGCCGGCGAGCACGAGGGTGTTCATCACCGTGACGCCCCGGCCGATCTCGTGCGACCTGTAGAACTGGCGCCCGTGAGTGATGATGTTGCCGGCGAAGCCGCCGGCGGTACCCAGCAGGCCGAAGAGGATCGCGATCGCTGCCGGCCCCGGGCGCTCCAGCGCCGCGAGGACGAGGAGACAGACGAGCGCGGAGCCGACTCCGATCATCGCCGCCCCCTTGGCCGAACCGACCAACCTGTCGACGCGGCCCATCACGTAGATCCCTATCGCGAAGCCGACGGCGAGGGCCATCAGACCGTTGCCGCGCTCCACGAGAGTGAATCCCAGCGCGTCGAGATAGACGCCGCCCCAAAGGCCCATGATGACGAAGATTGTCGAGTATCCGACGAAGGCCATGGCGAAGATCGGCCAGAGCCGGCGGTCGGCGACGATCGTGGCGGCGCCCATCAGCGAGCGCGCCAGCGTCTCGCCGTCGCGCGTCGGCCTGGCGGCGATGCCCCGCGCGGCGAAGTAGTAGACGATCGCGAGGAGCGCCGTAGCGAGGCCCAGCCCGAGAAACGCGCCGCGCCAGCCGATTGCGGAGGACACGATCGCGAAAGGCGTCGTGGCGAGAATATTCCCGATCTGGCCCATCGCGAGCACGAAGCCGACATAGACCGGAAACCGGGCCGGCGGCGCGACCTGCGCGCAGACGACGAGGCTCGCCATGATCATCGTGCCGCAACCGACCCCGCTCAGGACGCGCCCGACCATCATCGTCGGCCCAGTCGTCGCGAACGCGAAGGCCATCGCCCCCAGAGCGCCCACGACGAGCAGCACCGGAATCGTCGTGGTGAGACCGAAACGGTCGAAGGCGACGCCGGAGGGGATCTGGCTCAGGGTCGCGGCGATGAAGTAGGAGCTGACGACGAGCGCCATATAGGCGGGGGCGAAGGAGAATTCGGCCATGATCTCTGGCGTCACCACGGCGGTGGACGCGCGGTGGAGATGGGCGATCATGTTGACGGCGATCGCGACCGCCACGAGCGCGGCCGTCGCGCGGCGCGATTCGTTCGCGTTGCTTTCCTTCTCCTCGGGCATGCGCGACCTTGTCGTTCTTTCCCGTGATGGCTTAGCAGCATGCATCCTGCGACGCGCCGTGATTATTCGCGGGCTCGTATCTGCGTCGCGCCCGAATCGCCGATTCGCCGCCGTCGATGGCGGGATGGCGTCGCTCAGTGGAAATCGCGTGATTTCGGCAGCATGCGCACGTTGCGCGGATGCGAGGAGGGGCCGCGCGGGTGCTGCGGATGGGCGAACTCGTCGGCGCGCGAGAGCTGGATCGCCGGGCGGTGGTCTTCCGAGAGGCGCCCCAGCTCGCCGGTGCGGTCGTGCACGCGCGTCGTCATCAGGTGGACGACGCCCTCCGGGCTTTTCTGCACCCGCCCTTCCACGAGAAGCAGCCGGCCCGCCATCACCTCGCGCCGGAAGCGCTCGAAGACGCGCGCCCACATCACCACGTTCACGATTCCCGTCTCGTCCTCGAGCGTGACGAAGATGGCGGCGCCCTTGCCGGGCCTCTGGCGCACGAGCACGATCCCCGCCGCGCGGACGAAAGCGGCGTCGGGCTTCTCGCCGACTTCCGCGCAGGACGAGACGCGCTCGGCCCGGAAAACGGGGCGCAGGATCTGCATCGGATGCGCCTTGAGCGAGAGGCGCGTGGTCTGGTGGTCGGCGGCGACGTGCTCGCCAAGGCTCATCTGCGGCAGGTCGACCTCCGGCTCCTCGCCGAGTTCGCGCGCGTCCGCCGCCGCGAAGAGCGGCAGCGGATCGTCGTCGGGGACGCGGCGCACGGCCCAGAGAGCCTCGCGCCGGCCGAGCCCCATGGAGCGCATCGCGTCGGCGTCGGCGAGGCGGCGCAACGTGCGCGCCGGCAAGTTCGCGCGCCGGGCCAGATCCTCGATGTCGGAATATCCTGCCCCGCGCCCGCGAATGAGCGCGGCGGCCGCCTCCGCGCCGATCCCGTCGACGAGGCGGAAGCCGAGCCGCAGCGCCAGCGCGCCGTCGCCGCGGCGCTCCAGCGTGCAATCGTGCAGGCTGCGGTTCACGTCGACGGGGCGGACGGGAACGCCGTGCTCGCGCGCGTCGCGCACGATCTGGGCCGGGGCGTAGAACCCCATCGGCTGCGAGTTGAGCAGCGCGCAGGCGAAGACCGCCGGGTGGTGGCATTTGATCCACGAGGAGACGTAGACGAGCTTGGCGAATGAGGCGGCGTGGCTCTCGGGGAAGCCGTAGGAGCCGAAGCCCTTGATCTGCTCGAAGCAGCGCTGCGCGAAATCCCGGTCGTAGCCGCGCGCGCTCATGCGCCCGACCATCATCGCCTCGAAGCGCCCGATCGTGCCGACGTTGCGGAAGGTCGCCATCGCCTTGCGCAGCTGGTTCGCCTCCACATCGGTGAATTTCGCCGCGACCATGGCGAGCCGCATCGCCTGCTCCTGGAAGAGCGGCACGCCGAGCGTCTTGCCGAGCACAAGGCGCAATTCGTCCGCCGGCCCGTGCTCGCGCGCGGGGGCGGGGAAGGAGACCGGCTCGATTCCCGCGCGGCGCTTGAGATAGGGATGCACCATGTCGCCCTGGATCGGCCCGGGGCGCACGATCGCCACCTGGATGACAAGGTCGTAGAGCGTGCGCGGCTTCAGGCGCGGCAGCATGTTCATCTGCGCCCGGCTCTCGACCTGGAAGACGCCGAGCGAATCCGCCCGGCAGAGCATGTCGTAGACTTCCGCGTCTTCGCCGGGCACGTCGGCGAGGGCGAAATCCCCGAGCCCGTGTTCGCGCATCAGGTCGAAGCTCTTGCGGATGCAGGTGAGCATGCCGAGCGCCAGAACGTCGACCTTCATCAGTCCGAGCGCGTCGATGTCGTCCTTGTCCCATTCGATGAAGGTGCGGCCGGGCATGGCGGCGTTGCCGACGGGGACGAGTTCGTCGAGCCGCCCGCGCGTCAGCACAAAGCCGCCGACATGCTGGGAGAGATGGCGGGGAAAGCCGAGCAGGCGCCGGGCGATGTCGAGGGCGCGGCGGAGCACGGGGTTATGGGGATCGAGCCCGGCCTGGGCGATGTGCCCGTCCCTGATGTCGCGGCCCCAGCTTCCCCATTGCGTCGAGGCGAGGCGCGCGGTGACGTCCTCGCTGAGCCCCAGCGCCTTGCCGACTTCGCGCATGGCGCTGCGCGGGCGGTAGCTGATCACGGTCGCGGCGATGCCGGCGCGGTGGCGGCCGTATTTTTCGTAGATGTGCTGGATCACCTCCTCGCGCCGCTCATGCTCGAAATCGACGTCGATGTCGGGCGGCTCGCGCCGCTCCTGCGAGATGAAGCGGGCGAAGAGCAGGTCGTTCTCGGCCGGGTCCACCGCCGTGATCCCGAGCACGTAGCAGACGGCCGAATTCGCGGCAGAGCCGCGTCCCTGGCAGAGGATGCCCCGGCTCTCGGCGAAGCGCACGATGTCGAGGATGGTGAGGAAATAGCGCGCGTAGTCGAGCTTGCGGATCAGCGCCAGCTCCGCCTCGATCTGGGCGGCGACCTTTTCGGGCGCGCCCTGCGGATAGCGCATGGCGGCGCAGCGGCGCGCCGTCTCCGCCAGCCATTCGTTCGCCTCCCGCCCCGGCGGCACGGGCTCTTCGGGATAGTCGTAGCGCAGCTGGTCGAGGGAGAAGTCGATCCGGGCGAGGAGGTCGCGCGTCTGCGCGATCGCGTCGGGCGCGTCGCGAAACAGGCGGGCCATTTCCTCCG
>REDO01000160.1 GCA_007693435.1 Salinarimonadaceae bacterium
AACAGCACGGCCCGCTCACGCCCTGCATGACAAAGCCGGATTCTTCACAGGCGACTCGATATTGGTGATCGGCGCACGCGGGTAATTTTCGATGTCCCAGGCCACGACGCCCCGCCAGAGCGGGTTGTCGCGCGTGGCGTCGCGATCCTCCTTCCGGTGATACGCAGCGGCGCTCGCGACCGCCTCCCGGACCATCTCCTCGAGGGCCGGGTTGGCCTGCACGCGCAGGGGCAGCACGCGCGGATAAAGCGCGAAGCCCTGCCGACCCACCGGCAGCCTGCTATCGCTTCATGAAGAAGGCCAGGGGACCCTGAAGGATTTCCAGGTCTCGCCCTGCTCGATTTCCAGGCTTCCCCCGAGCTGACGCACAAGGCCTCGAACCATCCGCAAACCCAGCGAACCGCGCTCCTTCGCTGCGTATTCCGCATCCATGGGAATTCCGTTATCGGCGATGATGAGTTCACGCCTGTCGCCGTCGTTCGTCAGCGTGATCCGGACGACGCCCTCGCGGCCGTCGGGAAAGGCATGCTTGCAGGCATTGGCGACCAGTTCGTTCATCACCAGTCCCAGGGTGATCGCCTTTTCGGCGGAAAGCGCGACATCGGCGAGGTCCAGTTCGATGCGACGATGCGGGGTTCCGTAAAAACCGGCGAGATGTTCGCCCAGCTGATGCACGAAATTCGGCGAAACCCGCCCATCCTCGTCCTGATAGAGAAGCCGGTGGATCTCCGCCAGAGCCACGATCCTGTCGCGGATGTCGTCGAGCGTCTGACGGGCTTCGACGTCTGCGATCCCTCCGGATTTGATGCTCAGCAAGGATGTGATCATCTGCAGGTTATTCTTGGCGCGGTGATTGAGTTCGCGCAGCAACGCTCGACGCTGTTCGGCGAGCTCGTGGAGTTCCCCCTGCTTCCGCTCGATGGTTTCAGCCATGAGGTCGAAGGACTCCCCGAGTTGGGCGATCTCCGAGCGGCTGTTGGGCAACCTCACGCGTACGCCGAAATCGCCGTCGGCCATCTTCTCGGCCGCCGCCTTGAGCCGGCGCGCCCAGCGCGTCACAAGCAACTCGCTGGCCAAGCCGGCGGCAATAAGGGCCAGAGCGAGGATGCCGATCGGGGCGGCGAGCGTGTCTCGCAAAGCCGAACCGTAGCGTTCGAACTCTTCGAACTCGGGCATGCCCACGGCGATGATCAGCCCTCCGCTCTCGGTCGTTTCAAAACCGTAGATCCGTGGTCTTCCCTCCACCGTGTCGCCGCGTTCGATGCCGCTGCCGCGCAAGGCCATCGCCTGTCGCACCGTCTCGTCCGGTACGGTTTCGGCGGGGGCCGCAATTTCATCCGAGTCGATACGCTCGGCGTGATAGTGGTTGAGCACGCCGCCGTCGACGCTCATCGCCGTCAGTGTGCTGCCACGCGGCAAATCCATGCGCCGCGCCAGAAATTCGAGCCAGCGCAGATCGATGCCCACGGCGATGGCGCCAAGGAACGTGTCGTCGCCGTCGAGGATCGGGCGCGCCGCAATGATCAACGGACGCCCGGTGCGGCCGACAGAATACTCGCCCAGAACGAATTCTTTCTCCTGCGCGACGCGCTCGAAAAAGTCTTCACTGGCGATCCGGTTCGGCATTTCAGTGCCGACGCTTGAACAGACGTCCTCGCCGTTAGCGTCGAGCAGCGTCAGTGACGTCAGCGACGGATAACGCCTGACCCAGTCGGTGAAGAAGGTCGCGCATTGCTCCTCCTCGACCTGATCGAGCCGCAACGCCTCGACAAGCGTGTCGAGCATGATCTCGGCGTTCTGGATCACGTTCGTATGCTGGGCCGCATGGATGGCGACCAGCCGCTTGGCGTTCGTCTGGATATGCTCACTTTCCCGTTGAAGTGCGACGATGGCCAGAACGATGGCGACCAATATGCCGGGGATGGTGGCGATGAGGAGGATCAAAACCAGTCGTTTGCGCAGATTCAGACGCCGGAACGGCAGCGGATCGTGAAGCGGCTTCATTTCGGGCGCCTGTTCCGGCATCAATTTTCACCTTCGCGTCGTGAAAGTGTCCGCGGCGTTTGCGCTCGACGTCTTCGACGGTCGTTGTTGGAGAGCGGCGACCTTGAGGAGGTCCGGGTTCCGGAGAAGATCGGCTGAGCGACGATCCCCTTTTAAAGTTACGCGGCCCTGCATGTCGGGGCAACGCGCTTTTCGCCCATGAGGTTGTGATGGGCGATCAGCGTCCCCCGCGCATCCATTTCCTCGCCAAAGCGTTGTCCCCCGAGCGCGACGCGCGCCCGTCGCCGGTGTTCCGTATCGTCAGGGAGAAGCCGCATGCCCGCGACCGACCGATCCTCCAGACCGTCCGCGACGCTTTACCGGATGGTGATGCCCGATCACGTCTGCCCCTACGGGACCAAGTCGAGATGGCTGCTCGAATCGCAGGGCTACGCGGTGGACGATCGTCACCTTGCGACGCGCGAGGAGACCGATGCGTTCAAGGCGGAGCACGGAGTCGAGACCACGCCGCAGACCTTTATCGGGGGTGAGCGGATCGGCGGCTACGACGATCTTCGAGAGCATTTCGGAAAGACGGTCCTGCGCAAGGGGGAGACGACCTATCGGCCCGTATTCGCCATCTTCGCCGTCGCCTTTCTGATGGCCCTTGCGATTTCCTGGGCCGCGCTCGGAGCGATCGATCCGATCCGCACGGCTGAATGGTTCATCGCCTCCGCCATGGTGCTGCTGGGGCTGCAAAAGCTGCGCGACGTCGAGAACTTTTCGACCATGTTCCTCAATTACGATTTGCTGGCGCGTCGATGGGTTCCATACGGGTATGTCTACCCGTTCGCCGAAACGCTGGCGGGCCTCCTGATGCTCGCCGGGGCCCTGATGTGGCTGTCCGTTCCGATCGCGCTCGTCATCGGCACGATAGGCGCGGTCTCCGTCTTCAAGGCCGTCTATATCGACAAGCGCGAACTCAAATGCGCCTGCGTCGGCGGGGACAGCAACGTGCCCCTCGGGTTCGTGTCGCTGACGGAAAACCTGATGATGATCCTCATGGCCGTCTGGATGCTGGCCAAGCCCTTCGCCATGGCCGGAGCGCCCGGGGGCTGACGAGGGGGCGTGAGCGATCGCGCGTTTCGCTTCGCGAGGATGCGTCCGAACGGGTTCGGGCCCGAAAAAGGCGCCCCGGCCCGGGGCCGAAGGTTCTATGCAATCAGCGAAAGCGCCGCGAATCCCGCGCCGATCGAGATCAGCGTCCCGCTTCCCATGATCGTCATGTTGGCCCTGGAGAAGAACTTCTCTTCCGCAGCCATCGCGCCAAAGCCCGCGATCACCACCCATGCCGCCAGAACGCCTGCGATATCGAGCGGGTAATCTCCAAACGGCGTGAGGAAAAGAGCTGCGGCTATCGCGGCGCAACCCCATATGAGGGAGAGCCACCTGCGACTGGTCCGGTTCTGAATGCGGAAAGTTTTCGCGGAGCCCCAGATCCCGAGACGTGTGATCACGACCGACACCGCCAGGAGGCCCGCGAAGATGACGCCAAGAAAGAGACCGAGCGTCACTGCGGAAGCGACGACGCCTCTGTCGGGCGCGGCCACGGCCTGTGCCTGCGGATAGGCGAGGATGAAGGTTGCGATCAGCCCCCCGGCCAGGGAATGGAGGTAGGTCGCGAAGACTTTCCTCACTGATTTCAGCCTCAGAGAGGTCCAACCAGACCACCGGTTGCTCCGGCGCAGACCTTCAGAGACGCTTCAATAGTTCCTCCTTCTTGCTGTTGAATTCTTCTAGCGAGATCAAATCCTGGTCCTTTAACTCCTTGAGCTGGCGGATCTGATCCGCGATCGAGCTTCCGGTCGCTGATGCAGTCGGAACAGCGCCAGCTGGGGCGGAGGAAGCCGCAGTCGCTTGATGCGCCATTTCATAGGCGGGCACCGTCCCGTGGACCCCATCCTGAAGCTTGTCGATCACCTGCTTCCGCCATGGCCCGTAGTAGAGGTACAGCATGATCGCCACGACCGGCACCAGTATGACGGTGATCGTCATGGCGGTTTCTTCGTCCTGCGTCATCGCCGCTCCGAGCATGATTACGGCGAGGGCGCCCGCGACTGTAACCCCGGTGAACCAGGCTTTGGGATTTATCTCGATCAGTATCTTGGTCTGCGACGGACCGATCTGGATGAAGGTGGCGATGCCGTGATACGGAGCGCCGTATCCGCCAAGGTTTCCGCTTCGACTGACGCGGAATTCCATCGGTCGAGACTTGTTCATTGATACGACGCTGCCACCCATATAGGTCACGGCGTTCGCGAATGTCTGCCTTGCAGCATTCGCGTCGCTCCCTATCACGAGCTCTCCCTTTGCCATTTTCGATCTCCTTGCCCAGCAGAGGATCATTCAGCCAAGTCTGATCCGCCCCGCCCCGCCTTGCGGAATAGCGAGCCGCCCCTACACCCGGGCGGTTTTCGCATTATTACGACTCGGGAAATTCGCCCGAGCCGTAGGCACAATGTCCGCTGTGATCGCGCGCGCGTCAACGCGAGCGATCCGGGTGTTGAAGCATCGCGCATCCCCCCTGCGCCTGCGAAATCGAAACCGTCCGAACGCCTCGCCTGACGCGCGCCGAGATCCGCGCGGCTCGCTTCGCGAGGATGCGTCCGATCGTCGGCATGGAAACCGCTGAGCAATCGCGAAAAGCAATTTTGAATTGTGTAAGCGCATACATTGTTGTTGCCCCGCTTATTTCCGGGAGTTACTGTGTGCCGTTTGGGAAAGCAGCCCAGATCTTGAGTGGATGAATATTACCGGCTTGGAGATTTTGTTGATGGAGAGGCGCTGCGTCGGATGTATTTTGCGGCGTCGGCTGTGCTTCATTGGTCAAAAAAACTACCGGCAGATGTGAATCCGGGGGAATTTGGCGCGATCCCGTTCCTTGGAGGAAAAAGATGGTAAAATTCAACAATAAATCGGGTCTTGTGGCGGGTCTGGTCTTCATGATGGGGATGTTCGGGGCGTTCGAGGCGCGGACTGGCGCGTCGGCCCAGTCTCTGCCGACGGTACAGCTGTATTCATCGGCGTCCATCATCGAAATCGATCAGGCCGCGCTTTTTCTCGGCGGCCCTCTGGGCTTTTTCGAGGAAGAGGGAGTTAATGTCCAATTCGGTTCGGCTGCCGGCTCCGCGGCCACTCTGCAACTACTTGCATCCGGCCAGATCGAAATGGGGCATATCGGAATGGATGTCCTGATTCTGGCCAAGGCCACGAATCCCGACCTTCCCGTAACCGCTGTTTATCTTCACTATCGAGGCAACATTTATGAAATCGTCGTCCCTGAGGCGGGCGATATCATGGAAGTGAAGGATCTCGATGGCAAGAATATCGGGGTCGCCAATCTTGCGTCCGGCGCCATTCCTTCTCTGAGAGCGACACTGAGCGAAGCGGGGCTCAACCCGAATACGAGCGTCGGCCTAATTCCCGTCGGAATCGGCGCTCAGGCTCTGGCGACGCTCAATGCCGGGCGCGTCGACGCTCTGGCCTTGTTCCGCGCGCAGCACGCGGCGATCGAGGCGAGCGGTTCGCCGTTTCGCTATTTCACCCGGGAAGCGCCGAGCACCGTAATCGCCGTGAACACGGCGTTCCTGGAGAGGAATCCTGAAGCCGTCGCGAGCGTCCTGCGCGGCGTGGTGAAGGGAAGCGTCTTTGCTACATTGAACCCCGAGCAGACCGTGCGTGAACACTGGGGGCTTTACGGTCGGCCTCAGGGTCTCACCGAAGAAGAGGCCATGAACCGTTCGAAGCACATCCTGTCTCGGACTGTCGAGTTGTGGAAGGAAATTGACGACGATTCAGTTCGCTGGGGCGAGATGTCCGACGCCGAGTGGGACACCATGCAGGAATTCCTGATCTCCCAGAATCTCCTCTCGCAGAAAGTCCCGTCGGAAGGGCTCTTCACGGCCGGTCTGATCGACGACGTGAATGCCGTCGATCTTTCCGATGTGACCGAGCGCGCGCGCAGGTAAGCCGCGGGCCGGCTTTGTCGCTGATCCGCCTTTCGGTTCCGCTGCGGCGACCGTGGGGCGGGTCAGCGTTCCGCCGCTTTTTTAGCCTCGAACCGTCGAGGGGCGGCCGATATCGACGATCTTCCCGGTCGGGAAGTGACGAGCCTCAGCGGGCGCGCATCTCTTCCCCCTGTCACCCCCGCCCACCCGTCGCCCGTCTCGGCTTTCCGATTTCCTCCGGCAGCGGAATGAAATCCGCCTCGTCCCCCGGCACGGTCTCGAACCTGCCCCTTCGCCATTCCTCCTTGGCCTGTTCGATGCGCTCGCGGCGCGAGGAGACGAAGTTCCACCAGATGTAGCGGGGGCCCTCCATGGGCTCGCCGCCGAAGAGCATCAGGCGGGCGGGGGTCAGCGCGCGCGCGACATGCGCGTCGCCGGGGCGCAGGATCAGGAGCTGGTTGGGGCCGAAGGTCTGGGGGCCGACCGCGATCTCGCCCGAGAGCGTGTAGATCGCGCGCTCCTCGTGGTCGGCGTCGATGGGCAGCCGGGCGCCGGCCTCGAGGCTCACGTCGGCGTAGAGCGTCTGCGTCGGGGTGGCGAGCGGCGAGCGGGCGCCGAGCGCCTCGCCGGCGATGATCCGCGCGCGCAGGCCGTCCTCCTCGACGATCGGCAGCGCCTCCGCGCCGTGATGGATAAAGGCCGGGTCGCTCTCCTCCTCGTGCACGGGAAGCGCCATCCAGGTCTGGATACCCGAGAGCCGCTGTCCGCTGCGGCGGCGCGCCTCGCTCGTGCGCTCCGAATGCATGATGCCGCGCCCCGCCTGCATCCAGTTGAGCGCGCCGGGGCTGATCGCCATCTCGGTGCCGAGCGAATCCCGGTGCAGGATCTCGCCCTCGAAGAGGTAGGTGAGGGTGGCGAGGTTGACATGCGGATGCGGGCGCACGTCGATGCCCTGATCGGTGAGGAATTCGGCCGGGCCCATCTGGTCGAAGAAGATGAACGGCCCGACCATCTGGCGCTTCACGCTCGGCAGCGCGCGCCGCACCTCCATCTCGCCGAGATCGACCGCGCGGGGCACGATCAGAAGCTCCACCGCGTCGACGCTCGCCGCGTCGCCGGGGACCGGATCGGGGCAGGGGTGAAAGCTCATTGCGTCGTGTCTCCCGCGTCGCTGTGATGGGCGTCGCGGGAGAGGATAGGGGGCGCGCAGGCTGCGGGAAAGCCCCGGCGCGTTCGTTCAGAACGAGCGCGGCAGGTCCAGAACATGCTCGGCGAGATAGGCGAGGATCAGGTTCGTCGAGATCGGCGCGACCTGATAGAGGCGGGTCTCGCGGAATTTGCGCTCGACGTCGTATTCCTCGGCGAAGCCGAAGCCGCCGAAGGTCTGGACGCAGACATTCGCCGCCTCGAAGGAGGCGTCGGCGGCGAGCATCTTGGCCATGTTGGCCTCCGCGCCGCAATTCTCGCCCGCCTCGTAGAGCCGGATCGCCTCCTTCACCATCAATTCGGCCGCGCGCATCTGGGCGTAGGCGTTGGCGATGGGGAACTGCACGCCCTGGTTCTGGCCAATGGGGCGCCCGAAGACGACGCGCTCCTTGGCGTAATCCGTCGCCTTCTCGATGAACCACTTGGCGTCGCCGACGCACTCGGCGGCTATGAGAATCCGCTCGGCGTTCATGCCCGACAGAATGTAGCGGAAGCCCTTGCCCTCCTCGCCGACGAGGTTCTCGGCCGGAACGCGCAGGTCGTCGAAGAACACTTCCGTCGTCGCGTGGTTCATCATCGTCTTGATCGGGCGAATGGTGAGGCCCTTGCCGACCGCCTCGCGCATGTCGACGATGAAGACCGACAGCCCCTCGGTCCGCTTCTTGACCTGCTCCTTCGGCGTGGTGCGGGCGAGCAGCACCATGAGGTCGGAATGCTCGGCCCGGCTCGTCCAGATCTTCTGGCCGTTGATGACGTAGTGGTCGCCCTCGAGGCGCGCGAAGGTCTTGAGCGAGGTGGTGTCGGTG
>REDO01000185.1 GCA_007693435.1 Salinarimonadaceae bacterium
TCAGGCGCAGCGCACGCATTTGGGCGCTGCGGGATCGATCTCCAGCCGGCGGCGGCCGATGAACTCGCCGCAATCCAGGCAATAACCGTATTCGCCGGCCTCCATGCGCCGCAGCGCCTGATCGAGGCCGACGAGGCGCATCCGCCGGCGCCGCTCCACCGCCGCCGCGATCGCCTGCATCTGCATGGCGTCCATCCGCGAGAGCCGCCCTACCGATTGCTGGTCGAGCTCCACGGGGCGCCGGTCTTCGTCGGTCGCCCGCGAATCGCCCTCGAGCTCGGCGAGCTCCACCTCGATGCGGGGCCGGAAATAGGCGACGAGGTCTTCCGGGTCGTTCTCCATCCCCTATCGGAACAGGAGGATGGGCACCTTGCAAGAGCGTATCATTTCGGTCGTCGTCGAACCGATGATCAGCGAGCGGAGCCGCGAATGGCCGAAGGCCCCCATCACGAGGAGGTCGATGCCGTCCCGTTCGACGATTTCGGCGATCGTCTTGTCGGGCTGGCCCGGCGCGATCTCGAAGGGCGCGTCGTGGCCGCCCGCGCGCAGGGTGGTCTGCGCGTCGGCCATGCGGCGGCGTGCGTCCGGCGTGTCGGCGCCGACGGTCAGGAGGCGCACGTCCAGCCCGGCGAAAAGCGGATCGCGCGCCACATGGTCGACGGCCTTCATGGCGCTCGCGCCGCCGTCATGGGCGATGAGCACTTTCTGGATGGGGCGGAAGGCCCGGGCCGCGACGAAGAGGGGCTTGGTGGCCGAGCGCGCGATTCGCTCCAGATTGGAGCCGAGATGCAGCTTGGCGAAATCCGCCGCCTCCCCGCGCTTGCCGACGACGACGCCACGCGAGCCGTGCTCCGCCTCGGAGACGGCGTCGAGCAGATCGCCGTTGTTCAGCCTGACCGTCACCTGCGTGACCCCGGCCGCGCGCAGCACCGCTTCGGCGTCTTCGAGAATGGCGCGGCCGCGCATCAGGGCGA
The DNA here is from genome assembly GCA_007693435.1 of Salinarimonadaceae bacterium. Taxonomy (GTDB): domain Bacteria; phylum Pseudomonadota; class Alphaproteobacteria; order Rhizobiales; family Beijerinckiaceae; genus Saliniramus. The sequence goes on from REDO01000185.1 coordinate 975, forward strand.
GGCGGGCGCGCTCCCGGTCGTGCTCCGCGAGCTCGGCCAGCAGCGCGGAACGGGCGCCCAGCGCGATCGATCCGGAAAGGTCCGAGGCGGGCGTCTCGCGGCGTCCGCGCACATGCAGCAGATCGACCGCCGCGCCTGTGCGCGAGGCGATCCAGGCGGCGTTCTCGCAGACGCTCTTCGAATAGATCGAGCCGTCGACGAGGGCGACGAGTTTCCCGGTCATGCGTTCCTCCCTTGTGGCCGCGCGGGCGTCAATGCGCCATCAGCTTGTCGAGCGCGCCCGGCTTGTCGTGGATTGCCAACCGGTCGACGATCGTCTCGCTGGCCTCGTTCAGCCCGATGATATCGACCTCTGCGCCGTCGCGGCGGAATTTCAGCACGGCCATGTCCAAAGCGGCGACGCTGGAGATGTCCCAGATATGGGCCCGGCTCACGTCGATCGTCACCTTGTCGAGCGCTTCCTTGAAGTCGAAGGCCGCCATGAAGTCCTCGGACGAGGCGAAGAACAGCTGTCCCTCGACGAGATAGGACCGGCTGCGCCCGTCCTCGCTGGCGACGGACGTCACGCGGAACAGCTGCGCGATCTTCCAGGCGAAAAACAGCCCTGAGAGCAAAACGCCGATCATCACGCCGATGGCGAGGTTGTGGGTGATCACGACGCCGAGCACGGTCGCGACCATCACGATCGAGGAGGAGCGCGGATGCGTGCGCAGGTTCACGATCGACGACCAGGAGAAGGTGCCGATCGAGACCATGATCATGATGGCGACGAGCGCGGGCATCGGGATGCGGCTGACGATGTCGCCGAGCACGAGGATCATGAAGAGCAGGTAGGCGCCGGCCGCGAAGCAGGAGAGGCGGCCGCGTCCGCCCGACTTCACGTTGATGATCGACTGGCCGATCATGGCGCAGCCCGCCATGCCGCCGATGAAGCCCGTCGCCGTGTTGGCGATGCCCTGGCCGACGCATTCCTGGTTGCGGTCCGAGGGCGTGTCGGTCAGGTCGTCGACGATCTGCGCCGTCATCAGCGATTCGAGCAGGCCGACCGCCGCCACCGCCGCCGAATAGGGCAGGATGATCAAGAGCGTCTCGAGATTGAGCGGGATGTCGGGGATCAGGAAGATCGGAAGCGTCGAGGGCAGCTCGCCCATATCGCCGACGGTGCGCACGTCGAGCCCCAGAAAAATCGCGGCGCTCGTCAGCACGACGATGCAGACGAGCGGGGAGGGGATCGCCCTGGTGAGATAGGGGAAAAGGTAGATGATCCCGAGACCGGCGGCGACCATGACGTAGGTGAGCGCGGGCACGCCGACGAGTTCGGGGATCTGCGCCAGAAAGATCAGGATCGCGAGCGCATTGACGAATCCCGTCATCACCGAGCGCGAGACGAAGCGCATGACCGCGCCGAGCTTCAGCAGGCCGGCTGCGATCTGCAACAGCCCCGCCAGCACGGTCGCCGCGAGCAGATATTCGAGGCCGTGGTCGCGCACCAGCGTCACCATCAGCACGGCGGTCGCGGCGGTTGCGGCGGAGATCATACCCGGACGACCGCCGACGAAAGCGATCAGAACGGCGATCGAGAAGGAGGCGTAGAGCCCCACTTTCGGATCGACGCCGGCGATGATGGAGAAGGCGATGGCTTCGGGGATGAGCGCGAGGGCGACGACGAGGCCGGCGAGAAGATCGCCGCGCACGTTGCCGAACCATTGCGCGCGGTAAGCGGACAGGGAGGGCATGAATTTCCAAAAAAATCGGGGGATGGACGCTGGCCCGGAACCGGGCGGAAAAAGACGTCTCGATCATGATCCGGCGGATCGGCGGCCGGAAAAGCCACCCGGAATCGCACCGGGTCCTGATTGGTGGCTCGTATTACTCCGAGCTTATGCTGCTCTGCAACATGAAATCCGCCTCAGCGCACCACGAGCACCTTTTCCGCCGCGCGGGTGAGGCCGGTATAGAGCCAGCGCGCGCGGTGTTCGCGGAAGGCGAAGGATTCGTCGAAGAGCACGACGTCGTCCCATTGCGAGCCTTGCGACTTGTGGACCGTCAGCGCGTAGCCATAGGTGAATTCGTCGCTTTCCCGGCGCAGGGCGTAGGGGATCTCCTCCTCCGCCCCCTCGAAGAAGGCGGGCATGACCTTCACCTCGACGGCGCGCTTGCGGCTCTCGTCCTCGGGCTTCACGTCCATGCGGATGAACTCGCCCCGGCGCTCGACCGTGCGTCCGCGCAGGGTCTCGATCAGCCAGGTGCCGCCGTTGAGCAGGCCCTTGGACTTGTCGTTGCGCAGGCAGACGAGCTTTTCGCCCGCCGCCGGCATCGGGTCGATCAGTCCGAGCAATTCGCGGATGCGTGAATTGTAGTTGCGGCGCGTGCGGTTGAGGCCGACGAGCACCTGGTCGCTCTTCATCACGTCGGCCTGGTCGAGGCCGGCGCGGCGGATGACGCGGCTCTCGCCGTAGGTCCCGTAATCGATCGAGCCGCCCTCGCGCACTCGCATCGAGAGGTGGATGATCGGGTTGTCCGCCGCCTGCCGGTGGACCTCGGCGAGCATCACGTCGGGCTCGGCCTCCGTGAAGAAGCCGCCGCCCTTGACGGGCGGGAGCTGGGCGGGATCGCCGAGCACGAGGACCGGCTTGCCGAAGGAGAGGAGGTCGCGGCCCAGCTCCTCGTCGACCATGGAGCATTCGTCGATGACGATGAGATCGGCCTTCGCCGCCGCGCCCGAGCGGTTGAGCACGAAGGACGGGCCGTCGGCCTCGTCGTTCTCGCGCGAGCGGTAGATCATCGAGTGGATCGTGCCCGCATCGGCGCAGCCCTTGGCGCGAAGCACCGAAGCCGCCTTGCCGGTGAAGGCGCCGAAAGCCACTTCGCCGTCGACCCCCTCGGCGATGTGGCGCGCGAGCGTCGTCTTGCCGGCGCCGGCATAGCCGAACAGCCGGAAGACCTGCCGGTCCTTGTCCTTCAGCCAGCGCGCGACGGCGGCCAATGCCGCATCCTGCTGGGGCGACCACGCCATTCCAGATGCCTCCGCGTTCCCCTCGACCTTCCGCCAAGGATCGAACGTTTGTAGAACGTTTCGCGATGCATAGCCCGGATCGCGCGCGGTTGGAAGCCGGTCGCGCTTCCCAAAGGCGGCGCGGGGCTGTAGAGGCTTTGGCATGATCGACATGGAAGATCCGGCCCGCCCGGCCCCGCTCAACCCGATTCTCAAGCTCGCGCTCGAACTCGGGCCGCTCGTGCTGTTCTTCTTCATGAACCAGCGCGCCGGCATATTCACGGCGACGGGCGTATTCACGGTCGCGACGGTGATCGCGCTGGCGGTTCACTATGCGCTGGCGCGCAAGCTGCCGATGATGCCGCTCGTTTCGGGCGTCGTCGTCGTCGTCTTCGGCGCCCTGACGCTGCTCCTCCAGGACGACCTCTTCATCAAACTGAAGCCGACGATCGTGAACTCGCTGTTCGGGACGGTGCTCCTCGTCGGGCTGTATTTCCGCAAGTCGCTGCTCACCATCGTGCTCGATTCGGTGTTCCAGCTCACCGAGGAGGGCTGGCGCAAGCTGACCTTGCGCTGGGGGCTGTTCTTCTTCTTCCTCGCCGCCGTCAACGAAGTGGTCTGGCGTACGCAGACAACGGATTTCTGGGTGAGCTTCAAGGTCTTCGGCATCATGCCGATCACGATCGTCTTCGCCCTGGCGCAGACGCCGCTGATCATGCGCCACGACGCCTCGGAAGCCGATGGCGGGCCGGACGATGCGGCGCGGGGCTGATCGGGGACTTCCCGCAGCAGGCGCGAGCGCCTAGGATTCGCGCATGAACGCGCCTGGAGTTTTTCCCTATCCCCTTCTCGTGGCCGATATCGGTGGCACGAACGCCCGATTCGCGCTCTCGCGCTCTCCGGGCGATCAGCCCCGGCTCGCGGCGCGGCTCGCCACGCGGGCCTTCCCCACTTTCGAGGAGCTACTCGCCAAGGCGGTCGCGGCCTGCGGCGCGGAGCGTCCGCGTTCTCTGGCTTTGTGCGCGGCGGGTCCGGTCGCCGGGCGCTCCATGCGGCTGACGAACGCGCCGCTCGCCATCGACGGGCCGGAGATCGCGCGCGCCTTCCGGCTGGAGCAGGGCGTTCTTCTGAACGATTTCGAGGCTGCGGCTCTCGCTTTGGCCTTCGTCGAACCGGGCGAGGCGACGCCGATCGGCCCCGAAATCTCGCCCGGCCGAGGTCCGCGCGTCGTGCTGGGCCCCGGTACGGGGCTCGGCGTAGCGGCTCTCGTCATCCGGGACGGGGCGCTCCAGCCGCTGCCGGGAGAGGGCGGACATGTCGGAATCGGCCCGCAGGACGACGAAGACGAAGAGTTCTGGCCGCGTATCGAGCGCATCGGCGGCCGGGTGAGCGCTGAATCGCTGCTCTCCGGGCCGGGTCTCGCGCGCCTGCACGCGGCGCTGGCGCCCCGCCACGCCGAGCGCGCCGACGCGTCCGCCGATCCGCCGGCGATCACACGGCGCGCGCTTTCTGGCGATTGCGCGCATAGCCGCGAGACGGCGCAGGTTTTCCTCAAACATCTCGCGCGTTTTTCCGGCGATATCGGCCTCGTCTACGGCGCGACGGGCGGCGTGTTCATTCGTGGAGGCGTCGCATCCGCGCTCGCGCCGCTCATCGCGCCGGAGGCTTTCCGCGCGCAGTTTTCCGACAAGCCGACGGTCGCGGCTTTCGCCAGGACTTTTCCGCTCGCGCGGTTGCGCGACGACGCCGCGATCCTGCGCACGCTCGCGGCGCTCGGGGCCCGGCCGGACCGGTTCACGCTCGATTTCGCATCACGGCTCTGGCGGAGCTGAGCCCCGGGTTCAGGCGGCCTGCGGGGCGGAATGCTCCATCAGGAGAGCATAGATCGCGGCCGCGTCGTGCGCCGCGCGCAGGCGGTCGAGCACGCCCGGCTGGCGCAGCACGCGGGCGATGCGCGAGAGGGCCTTGAGATGGTCCGCGCCGGCGGTCTCGGGAGCGAGCAGGAGGAAGAGGATATCGACCGGCATGCCGTCGATCGCCTCGAAATCGATCGGCCTCTCGATCCGCGCCACGAGGCCGAACAGACGGTCGGTCCTGGCGAGTTTGCCGTGCGGGATGGCGATGCCGTCGCCGATGCCGGTCGAACCCAGCCGCTCTCGCTGGAGCAGCGTTTCGAAAACCTCCTGCGCGTCGAGACCCGTCAGGCGGGCGGCGTGCGCCGCGATCTCCTGAAGGGCCTGCTTCTTGCCCGGAGCCTTGAGCGCCGGGACGATCGCTTCGGGTGCAAGGAAATCCGCCAGCAGCATGACGTCCATCAGCCTCGTTCGGGATCGACGCGGACCCGTCGCGGCGGCGGCGGCGGGCGCCGCCTCAACGTTGTCGGGTCCGCAGGGTTCCGGCGCGGAGCCACAATGGCCTCACGGTTGGTCGGCCGGCGGATCGACCCAGCCGATCGCTCCGTCCGTTCGGCGGTACACGATGTTCACCCGGCCCGTTCCCGCATGCTGAAACACCATACAGGGGGCGCCTGTCAAATCGAGCTCGACCACGGCTTCGCTCACCGAGAGCCGCAGCAGGGAGCGCGTCGATTCGTGGATCACGACGGGGTGGAACTCGCCATCGGTCTCCTCCTCTTCGGCGGCTTCGTCGTAAGCGGGCGATTCGATGACGGAATAGCTCGCGGCCAGGATGTCCGGAGCCCTGCCGTTTCCGGAGGAGCGGTCGTTGAGCCTGCGCTTGTGCCGACGAAGGCGCTTTTCGATGCGCGTCGCGGTCTGGTCGAAGGCGGCGTAGGCCTCCTGAGCCGCGCCGATGGATTCGAGGGTGACGCCGGTGGCGAGATGGAGAACGCATTCCGAGCGGTAGCCGCTGCCTTCAGGCTCGAACGTGACGTGGCCGTTTACGGCGCCGTCGAAATACTTGGCGAGCGCCGCGTCCACGCGTCCCTGCACATGCGTGCGCAGGGCGTCGCCGATATCCATGTTCTTGCCGGAGATGCGAAGCGTCATGACCTCCCCCTCTTATTCTGCGCGGCCAAGCGCCGCGCCGGGTCTCACACTAGAGGTAAGGGGGGAGGGGCGCCTCGTCAACGAAGAGCGGCGCATCCCTCGAGCGGCCGACGACCGTCCTCATCCGCCCTTCTGGCGCCGACGCTCGACGGAGGAAGGGATACGCAGTGATTCCCGATATTTTGCAATCGTGCGTCGCGCGATGTCGATTCCCTGTTCGCGCAGCTTTTTCACCAGCGCGTCGTCGGAGAGAACCGAATCGACCGTCTCCTGATCGATCAGCTGCTTGATGCGGTGGCGCACGGCTTCGGCCGAATGGGCTTCCTCGCCGCCGGCGCCGGGAATGGAGGCGGTGAAGAAATACTTCATCTCGAAGACGCCGCGGGACGTGCCGATCGCCTTGTTCGAGGTCACGCGCGAGACGGTCGATTCGTGCATGCCGATGGCGTCGGCGATGGTCTTGAGGTTGAGGGGCCGCAGATGCGCCACGCCGTGGGCGAAGAACCCGTCCTGCTGGCGCACGATCTCGGAGGCGACCTTGACGATCGTGCGGGCGCGCTGGTCGAGGGAGCGCGTCAGCCAGTTGGCGTTCTGAAAGCACTCGGCGACATAGGCCTTCTCCTCGGCCGAGCGCGCGCTGCGCGAGACGCGGGCGAAATAGCTCTGGTTCATCAGGACGCGCGGCAGCGTCTGGGGATTGAGGTCGATGATCCAGGAGCCGTCCGGCGCCGCGCGCACGAAGACGTCGGGGATCAGGATCTCGGCCGGCGACCCGCCGAAGGCGCGGCCCGGCTTTGGATCGAGCGCCCGAATCTCGGCGATCATCTGGACCAGATCCTCGTCGTCCACGCCGCAAAGCCGCTTGAGCGCCGCGAGGTCGCGTTTGGCGAGCAGGTCGAGCCTGCCGACGAGCGACTGCATGCACGGGTCGAACCGGTCGCGCTCGCGCAGCTGGATGGCGAGGCATTCCGCGAGGTCGCGCGCCCCGACCCCCGACGGGTCGAAGCCCTGCACGAGGCGCAACACCGCCTCGACCTGATAGGAGGGGGCGGACACCCGGTCGGCGATGTCCTCGACGCTCTCGGAGAGATAGCCGGCGTCGTCGATCGCGTCGATGACGAAGCTCCCGATCAGCCGCTCGCGCGGATCGGCGGTCGCAAGGTCGAGCTGGGCCGCGAGATGTTCGCGCAGGGTCGGCTCGCGCGTCAGGCTCGATTCGAAGCCGCCGTCGTCGTCGAAGGAGCCGCCCGCGCCGACGCCGCTCCAGAGCCCCTGAGAGAGCGCCAGTTCGTCGCCGCCTGACGCCTCACGCGCTGGCGCAGGGTTTTCGCTCTGGAAGACGTTCTCCAGCGAGGTGTCGAGGTCGCGCTCGATGCTGGCGCGGTCCTGCGTGAGATCCGAGGATCGCCATGCTTCGGGCTCATCGTCGCCTGTGGGGGAAGGCGTGGCGTCTTCGGCCTGCGTGTCTCGCGCGGGCGTTTCGCCATCCTCCTCGCGTTCGAGCAGAGGATTGCGCTCGAGCTCGGCGTCCACATAGGCTGCGAGATCGAGATGCGAGAGTTGCAGCAGCTTGATCGCCTGCAGCAGCTGGGGCGTCATCACCAGCGACTGGCCTTGGCGAAGCTCCATGCGCTGCGACAGATTCATCGATTCTCCCGGCGGGCTGCGACGTCCATGGGCACGCTTCTTGCATAAATTACTTTCGCTTTCGTATCGTGGATAGTCGAGCGCGTCAAAGGCTCCTGAAAGCGATCGTTCAGAGAGCTTTCCCGGAAGCGGGGCGATGCGGCGTTGCGCTCGCGATCCCGGCGGGCTATGGCCGGGGCGCGATGAACGATGCGAGAGCCAGATGAGCCGCGACGACGTCAAGATCACCCCGGAACTGGTGAAGGAACACGGGCTCAAGCCCGACGAATACGAGCGCTTCGTCACCCTGATCGGCCGCGAGCCGACGATCACCGAACTCGGCATCGTCTCGGCGATGTGGAACGAGCACTGCTCCTACAAATCCTCGCGCCTGCACCTGCGCGGCCTGCCGACGAAAGCGCCATGGGTGATTCAGGGGCCGGGCGAGAACGCCGGCGTCATCGACATCGGCGACGGGCTCGCCTGCGTCTTCAAGATGGAGAGCCACAACCATCCGAGCTTCATAGAGCCCTATCAGGGCGCGGCGACGGGGGTAGGCGGCATCCTGCGCGACGTCTTCACCATGGGCGCGCGCCCCATCGCGGCGCTCAACGCCCTGCGTTTCGGCTCGCCGGAGCACCCCAGGACCCGCCACCTCGTCTCCGGCGTCGTCCACGGCATCGGCGGCTATGGCAATTCCTTCGGCGTGCCGACCGTCGCCGGCTCCGTCGGCTTTCATTCGCGCTATGACGGCAACATCCTCGTCAACGCGATGGCGGTCGGCCTGGCGAAGGCGGACGAAATTTTCTACGCCAAGGCGACCGGCGTCGGTAATCCGATCGTCTATCTCGGCTCCAAGACCGGCCGTGACGGCATTCACGGCGCGACCATGGCGTCGGCGAGCTTCGACGACGCGGCCGAGGAGAAGCGCCCGACCGTGCAGGTCGGCGACCCCTTCGCCGAGAAGCTCCTGCTCGAGGCCTGCCTCGAACTGATGGCCTCGGGCGCGGTGATCGCGATCCAGGACATGGGCGCCGCCGGCCTCACCTCCTCCTCCGTGGAGATGGGAGCCAAGGGCGATCTCGGCATCGAGCTCGATCTCGACGCCGTGCCCTGTCGCGAGGAGGGCATGACCGCCTACGAGATGATGCTGTCGGAGAGCCAGGAGCGCATGCTCATGGTGCTCAAGCCCGGCATGGAGGAGGAGGCGCAGGCCATCTTCCGCAAATGGGGGCTCGATTTCGCGATCATCGGCAAGACGACCGACACGCTGCGCTTCGTCATCAGGCATCAGGGCGAGGTGAAGGCCGATCTGCCGATCAAGGAGCTCGGCGACGAGGCGCCGGTCTATGACCGCCCGCACACGCCGTCGCCGTCGCGCCCCGTGATCGCGCCCGATAGCGTCGCCGCGCCGATGGCGAACGCCGACGCGCTCCTGAAGCTCGTCGGTTCGCCCGATCTCTGCTCGAAGCGCTGGGTCTGGGAGCAGTACGACCACATGATCCTCGGCAACACGGTGGAGAAGCCGGGCGGAGACGCGGCGATCGTGCGCGTGCTCGACGGGCCGAAGGGTCTCGCGCTCACCACCGACGTCACGCCGCGCTATTGCGAGGCCGATCCCTTCGAGGGCGGCAAGCAGGCGGTGGCCGAGACCTGGCGCAACATCTGCGCCGTGGGCGGACGCCCGCTCGCGATCACCGACAATCTCAATTTCGGCAATCCCGAGCGCCCGCATTTCATGGGCCAGCTCGTGGGCTGCATCCGCGGCATCGGCGCGGCCTGCATGGCGCTGGATTACCCCGTCGTCTCCGGCAACGTGTCGCTCTACAACGAGACCAACGAGATCGGCATCCTGCCCACGCCTTCGATCGGCGGCGTCGGCCTTCTCGAGGATTGCGCGCGCCACGCGACGGTCGACTTCAAGCGCGCGGGCGACACGATCCTGCTTCTGGGCGACACGCAGGGCTGGCTCGGCGCGTCGATCTATCTCGCGGAGATCTGCGGCCTGGAGGAGGGCGCCCCGCCGCCCGTCGACCTCGCGGCAGAGCGTCGCGCAGGCGAATTCGTGCGCGGCCTGATCGAGACGGGGCGCGTCGACACCGCTCACGATCTCTCTGACGGCGGCCTTGCCGTGGCGCTCGCCGAGATGGCGATGGCGGGCCGCATGGGCGCGACGGTGACCGCGCTCCCGGCGGTCGCCCCGGCTCATGCCGCGCTTTTCGGCGAGGATCAGGGACGCTATCTGCTCGCCGCGCCCGCCGAGGTTGCGCAGGCGATTCTCGACGCCGCGAAATCCGCCGGCGTTCCTGCCATGAAACTTGGCGAGACTGGCGGCGACGCGTTGATTTTGCCGCGCGAGCGGGCCATATCTATCGATGCGCTCACCCGGGCGCACGAGGATTGGCTGCCCGCCTACATGGCCGCAGAGCCGGCCTGAGGAGATTTTCTGACGATGCCCATGGACGCCCACGACATCGAACGGATGATCAAGGACGCGATTCCGGACGCCACGATCGAGATCCGCGATCTCGCCGGCGACGGCGATCATTACGCCGCGACCGTGACTTCGGCCTCGTTCAAGGGCAAGAGCCGCGTCCAGCAGCATCAGATGGTCTATCAGGCGCTCCAGGGCCGCATGGGCGGCGTGCTGCACGCGCTGGCGCTCACGACGATCCCCGCAGAATGACGCCCCTCGGTCCGGCGTCTTGACCGCCGGAGCACAGGAGAAAACCATGGCGAACGCGCAAGAATTCATCGACAACGAAGTGAAGACCAACGACGTCGTGCTCTTCATGAAGGGCACGCCGCAATTCCCCATGTGCGGTTTCTCGGGTCAGGTCGTTCAGATCCTGAACCATCTCGGTATCGCCTTTAAGGGGATCAACGTCCTCGAGGACGAAGGCGTGCGCAACGGGATCAAGGAATACTCCAACTGGCCCACGATCCCCCAGCTCTACGTCAAGGGCGAATTCGTCGGAGGCTGCGACATCACCCGCGAGATGTTCCAGGCGGGCGAGTTGCAGCAGTTCCTCTCCGAGAAGGGCGTGCCGGTGAATCAGGGCGCGTAAGCGCCTTCCGGCCCGCCCCGTGATCCGGCTCCCGCCGCATGGCAGAGGCCTTCGCGTCGGCCTGTTCGGCGGGTCCTTCGATCCGCCGCACGAGGGCCATCTGCACGTCGCGCGCATGGCGCTAACGCGCCTGAAGCTCGACAGGCTCTGGTGGCTCGTCACGCCCGGCAATCCGCTCAAGGATCACAGCCGGCTCACGCCCCTTCCCGAGAGGCTGGCGGCGGCGAGAGCCATGGCGCGCGATCCGCGCATCGTCGTGACGGATATCGAGGGGCAGGCGGGTTTCGGCTTCACCGTCGAAACGCTGCGTTTCCTGCGAGCGCGTTGCCCGGGCGTGCGCTTCGTCTGGATCATGGGCGGCGACGGGTTGGCGAACCTGCATCGCTGGCGCGGCTGGCGCGAGATCGCGGCGCTGGCGCCCTTCGCGGTGATCGATCGACCGGGCGAGACGCTGCGCGCCAAGGCGTCGCCGGCGGCGCGCGCGCTGGCGGGGCGCCGCCTTCCCGAAGAATGCGCTTCGCGCCTCGCGCTCGCCCGTCCGCCCGCCTGGGTATATCTGCACGGGCCGCGCTCCCCCCTGTCCTCGACGGAAATCCGTAGAAGCGAGGGCCGCAGGAGCGATTGAAATCCGGCGCGAAGGCGCGCATCTATGGATATGGGCGACGAATCCCCGCCGCCCCCGTCAAAGAGAGGACATGGCGCTGAATTCGGTATCCCAGCATGACGCGCCCGCGTCGCCGCACCCTTCCGCATCAGGAACCGGAGTTCCCGGGAGGGCCGATCTCATGGACCTCGTCCGCGCCTCCCTGGAGGACATGAAGGCCGAGGACGTCGTCGAAATCGATCTCGCCGGAAAAACCTCGATCGCGGACGCCATGGTCGTGGCGACCGGCCGGTCCGACCGGCATGTCGGCGCAATCGCCGACCGCTTGATCAAGGAGCTCAAGGACAACGGCTTCGGCGCCCCGCGCGTCGAGGGCATGCCCGCCTGCGACTGGGTCCTGATCGACGGCGGCGACGTGATCGCCCACATCTTCCGCCCTGAGGTCCGCAGCTTCTACAATCTGGAGAAGATGTGGGGCGAGGACAGGCCGGCCGAGTCCGCCAAGGCCTGAGCGCGGTTCGGGCGGCCTCGATCGAAAGGCCGGCGTGGTGAAACTGTCGCTGATCGCCATCGGGCGGCTCAAGGCCGGCCCGGAAAGGGAGCTCGTCGAACGCTATCGCGAACGCGTCTCGGCGTCGGGCCGGGCGCTCGGCCTGACGGGCCTCGACATCGCAGAGATTCCCGAATCACGCGCCCGCCGCGAGGAGGATCGCCGCGCGGAAGAAGCGCAGGCCATTCTCGCACGCGCCGGCGACACGCCCCTCGCGCTCTTCGACGAGCGCGGCGAGCGCCCCACGAGCGCCGAATTCGCCGGAATGATCGCCCGGGAGCGCGATTCGGGCCTGCCCGGCCTCGCCTTCGTGATCGGCGGCCCCGACGGGCTCGACCAGTCCCTGCGCGCAAGGGCGAAAGCCGTGATTTCCTTCGGATCGCTCACAATGCCGCATCAGATCGTGCGCGCGCTCGTGGCCGAGCAGATTTACCGCGCGTTAACCATCATGAGCGGACATCCTTATCATCGGGCGGGCAAGATCGGAGGATGAGGGGTCGGACAATGCGCGAGCGAGCGGCCATTGGCGACGAAAAGGCGAACGCGGCGCGCGCGCGCGCCGCCGCGATGGCCCTGCCCGCCGCAATTCTGTTGACCGCCGCTCTTCTGCTCGCGCCGGCGCCCGTCGCGGCGCAGGACGGGACGCAGGAGCAGGACGGTTCCGAAATCTCCGCGGCCGAAATCTCCGAGGAGGAGCTAGCCCGCCGCGCCCGGGAGCTCGAGGAGCTCCAGCAGGCCCTCGACGACGCCGCGCAGGCGCGACTCACCCTCGACGAGGAGATCGCCCGTCTCGTGGAAGACCGCGCCGCGTTGAACGACGCGCTGATCGAGACGACGGCGCGCATTCGCGAGAACGAGGCCCGCTCCGCCGATCTGGAGAGCCGGCTCGAGACGCTTCTCGCGGCCGAAGCGGCGATCCGACGTTCGCTCGAGGCGCGGCGCGGCGTCATCGTCGAGGTTCTCGCCGCCCTCCAGCGCATGGGGCGGCGCCCTCCGCCCGCTGTTCTCGTCCAACCCGAGGACATTCTCGCGGCCGTGCGCACCTCGATGCTGCTCGGCGCCGTCGTGCCGGAATTGCGGGAAGAGACGCAGGCGCTCGCCGACGATCTCGCCGAACTCGTGCGGCTGCGCACGGCGATCGCCGAGGACCGGACCGCGCTAGCCGAGGAACTCGCCGCGCTCGACAGCGAGCGAATCCGCGTCGCCGCGCTCATCGACGCGCGGCAGAAGAGCCTGCGCGCGGCGACCGCCGGAGCCGCCGACGAGAGCGCGCGCGTCGCCCAGCTCGCGGCCCGCGCCGGCGATCTCAAAGAATTGATCGACAGCATGGAGGAACAGATCGTCGCATCCCGCGCCGCCGCGCAGGCCGCACGGGAGGCCGGCGAGCGCCTCGCGGCCGAGACGCGACGGCAATTCGCCGCAGCCGCCACGCTCGACCCGGCGCGTCTGGCGCCGCAGATATCGTTCGCTCAGGCGCGCGGAATGCTCTCGACGCCGGTCGCAGGCCAGGTTTTGCGGGCTTTCGGAGCGCCCGACGACTTCGGCGGGGCGATGCGGGGGGTGTCCTTCGAATCGCGCGCCGGCGAAATCGTAACCGCCCCCGCCGACGGCTGGGTGGCCTATGCGGGCCCCTTCCGCTCTTTCGAGCGACTCTTGATCATCAACGTCGGCGACGACTATTATATACTAATGGCCGGAATGGAGGCCATCAACGTCGAGGTCGGGCAATTCGTGCTGGCCGGCGAGCCGGTGGCGACGATGGGCCCTTCCTGGGTCCCGTCGCCAGCGACCGGAGTCATCGACGCAGACGGGCCGGTGCTCTATGTAGAGTTCAGGAAGGACGGGGGATCGATCGATCCTGCGCCCTGGTGGCAGGCGAGGCTAAGCCAAGAGGTTCGCGGATAATGCGCAAGGTTCCTTTGTTGATGATCGGCATGCTGGTGGGCGCGAGCGCCGCCACGCTGGTTTCCCAGACCCAGCTGCTCTCGGGAACGAGCGCCGTTGCGGCCTCCGCCGAAACCTATCGGCATCTCAGCCTCTTCGGAGACATCTTCGAGAAGGTCCGCACGGGCTATGTCGAGCAGCCCGAGGAAGCCAAGCTCGTCGAGGCCGCGATCAACGGGATGCTGACGTCTCTCGATCCGCATTCGTCCTACCTCGACCCCAAGAGTTTCCGCGACATGAACGTGCAGACGCGCGGCGAGTTCGGCGGGCTCGGCATCGAGGTGACGATGGAGGACGGTCTCGTCAAGGTGGTCACGCCGATCGACGAGACGCCCGCCGCCAAGGCCGGCGTCCTGCCGAACGATCTCATCACGCATATCGACGGCGAGCAGGTGCAGGGCATGACCCTCAATCAGGCCGTCGATCTGATGCGCGGGCCGGTGCATTCCGAGGTGACGCTGCACATCCGCCGCGGCGGGGCCGTCGAGCCGCTGGAGGTGAAGATTGTCCGCGACGTGATTCGCGTGCGCGCCGTGCGCGCCCGGGTCGAGGACGATGTCGCCTATCTGCGCCTGACAACATTCAACGAGCAGACCTTTCCCAATCTGCGCAGCTCCATTCAGCAGATGAAGGCCGAGATCGGACCCGATCGTCTCAAAGGCTACGTCATCGACCTGCGCAACAACGCAGGCGGTCTGCTCGAACAGGCGATCAGTGTTTCGGACGCATTCCTCGAACGCGGCGAGATTGTCTCGACCCGCGGTCGGGACGCGCGCGATACCCAGCGTAGATCGGCCACGCCCGGCGATCTCGCCGACGGCAAGCCCATCGTTGTGCTGGTAAACGGCGGCTCGGCCTCCGCCTCCGAGATCGTCGCCGGGGCGCTTCAGGATCATGAGCGCGCAACGATTCTCGGCACGCGCTCATTCGGCAAGGGCTCGGTGCAGACGATCATTCCGCTCGGCGGCAACGGCGCGCTGCGCCTGACCACGGCGCGCTACTACACGCCTTCGGGCACGTCGATTCAGGCCAAGGGAATCGTGCCGGATAAGGTCGTGGAGCAGCGCATTCCCGACGATCTGCTCGGGCGCGACCAGACGCAGGGCGAGGCCGGGCTTCGCGGGCATCTCGCCGGTGAAGACGAGGAAGCCGGCGGCTCATCCGCCTATGTGCCGACTGATCCGACCGAAGACCTGCAGCTGATCGCAGCGCTCCAGCTCTTGCGCGGCCAGCTGATCGATGTCGCGAACCCGGCCGAGGCCGACACCGACGAGAGGCTGCCCGTTCCGAACTGACCGGCGCGCGTGTCCTGATTCAACCGGTCCCTTCCCTTGTCCAGGGAGGGCCGGGGCGGGAAGCCTGCGCTGGCGACGCCCGACCGGGCCTCAGCCCGAGAGCTTGGCCATCAAGGCGTCTGACAACTCGAAATTGGCGTAGACGTTCTGGATGTCGTCGTGATCCTCGAACGATTCGAGCAGCTTCATCAGCTTCTCGCCGACCTCGTCATCGACGGCCACGGTGTTTTGCGGCTTCCACACGAGCGCTGATTTGCGCGCCTCGCCGAAGACCGCTTCGAGCGCCTTGGTCACTTCGTTGAGCGAACCCTGCTCGCAATAGACCTCATGGCCGTTCTCGCCCGACACGACGTCGTCGGCGCCGGCTTCGATCGCGGCTTCCAGCATCGCGTCGGCGTCGGCCTTGTCCGCGTCGTATTCGACGACGCCCACGCGGTCGAACATGAACGAAACGGCGCCCGTCTCCGCCAGACTGCCGCCGGACTTGGTGAAATAGGAGCGCACGTCGGAAGCCGTGCGGTTGCGGTTGTCGGTCATCGCCTCGATGATGATTGCGACGCCGCCGGGGCCGTAGCCCTCGTAGCGGATTTCCTCGTAATTATCGTCGTCGCCGCCCTGCGACTTCTTGATCGCGCGCTCGATGTTGTCTTTCGGCATGTTCTCGGCGCGGGCGGCGAGAACAGCGGCGCGCAGGCGCGGGTTCATCGCGGGGTCGGGCATGCCCAACTTGGCGGCCACGGTGATTTCCTTGGCGAGTTTGGAGAACAGCTTGGAGCGCTGCGCATCCGCGCGCCCCTTCTTGTGCATGATGTTCTTGAATTGTGAATGTCCGGCCATGGGGCTCCGCTCGCTCTGTTCCGGCGCGCCTGCCCGGGCGCCGCCCGTTTTTTTTCGAATGTTCGCAGGCTTATAGGCGCGCCCTCACGCGCTTGCCAAGCCCTGCCGGCGACGAACCGGCGCGGGCTCAGGGACGCGCCTTCTCGCCCGCGCCGAATTCTCGCCCGCCGAGCGCGTCGGCGAGGCGCGCCTTGGCGGAGCCGGGGCGCAGGGGCTTCTGTTGGCTCTCATGCGGCGCCCAGCCCGAGAGCCAGACGAGTTCGAAAGTCGCGCGCAGCTTCCCGTCGGGGTCGGCGAAGCGCTCGGCGTAGATCGCGGCCGCGCGCATCAACGTGGCGCGCCGCAGGGGCGTTCGCCGGCGCGCGACGAGGGCGTTCGTCAGCCCCATCGCCCGCAGGTCGCGCATCAATGCGAAGGGGTCGGCGTAGCGCACCGTCACGGGCTCGACGTCCGTCACCGGCAGCGCGAAGCCCGCGCGCTGGAGCAGGCCGCCGAGCTCGCGCACGTCCACGAAGGGCGCGACGCGCGGGCTGGCGCCGCCCTCGACCTCCGCCTCGGCCTCCATGAAGGACTGGCGCAGCTCCGTCAGGCTCGCTCCGCCCAGCAGGCAGCCGACGAAAAGCCCGTCCGGCTTCAGGGCGCGCCGGATCTGGACGAGGGCGCCGGGCAGATCGTTCACCGCTTGCAGCGAGAGCAGCGAGGTCGCGAGATCGAAGCGCTCATGCGCGAAGGGCAGGGCCTCCTCGTCGGCGACGATCGCGCCGGCCTCGCCGGGAGAAATCCCTGCCAAGGCGGCGCGGAAGACCGCCCCCGCGCGCCCGCTTGCGCGCAGGAAGATTGCGGCCTGCGGACCCGGCGTTCCAACGTCGAGCGCGATTGCGAATTCCCGCGAGACAGGCGCAAGCCGCAGCGCAAGATCGGCGATCGCGTGTTCGACGAGGAACGGCGCGAAGCCTCGGGAATGCGCGCGGCGGAACCTTTCGCGCACGAGGGCGCGGTCGAAGACATTTCGGTGGTCGGATGCGCCGGACATGCTTTCGTATGGCGCGAAACGCGCCCCGCGTGAAGCCTCAACCCCGTCCGACGAACGGCATCTTCGTCGCCATCACCGTCATCGTGAAGACGTTCGCCTCCAGCGGCAGGCTCGCCATGTAGGCGACCGCGCGGCCCGCATGCGCGACGTCCATCAGCGGCTCCGAGCGCGTCGATCCATCCGCCTGGAGCACGCCCTCGGCCATCCGCCGCGCCAGATCCGTCTCGGCGTTGCCGATGTCGAGCTGGCCGACGGCGATGTCGTATTTACGGCCGTCGAGGGAGAGGGTCTTGGTGATCCCGGTGACCGCGTGTTTCGTCGCCGTGTAGGCGATGGAGTTCGGGCGCGGCGCGTGGGCCGAGATCGAGCCGTTGTTGATGATGCGCCCGCCGCGCGGATCCTGCGCCTTCATGATGCGGAAAGCGTGCTGCGAGCAGAGGAACGTCCCGGTGAGATTGGCGTCGACGACGGCCTTCCAGGTCGCGAAGGGCAGATCGTCGACCGCTACGGCGGGCGCGCCGAGGCCGGCGTTGTTGAACAGGAGGTCGAGGCGGCCGAAACGCGCCTCGTGGGCGGCGAAGAGCGCATCGACGGAATCCGGGTCGCCGACATCCGCCGAGACGACCAGCGCCGCGCCGCCAAGCGCGCCGATAGCAGTCGCCGTCTCCTCCAGCGGCTCGAGCCTGCGTCCGGCGAGCGTCACGCTCCAGCCGTCCTCGGCGAGCGCCAGCGCGGCCGCCCGGCCGATCCCGGTGCCCGCTCCCGTCACGAGCGCGATCTTCGACATGGCCTTCTCCCTCATGCTTGCGCGTTGTTATTGTCGTTTCCGGCTTCAGCCGTTCCTCGGGCCGCCCCAGGGACCGCCGCCCCCAGCTCCTCCCCATGGTCCGCCCAATGGACCACCCAACGGACCGAGCGGGCCCAGCGGGCCGGGCCGGGAATCGCCCGTTCCCTGATCCCCTCCATGCGCGGCCGCCTCGGCCGCCGCCGCCTCGCGGGCGGCTATCTCGGCCGGCGTCTCGCGCAGGACGAGCGCCTCCGGCGGCGGGCGACGACCGCCCGCATGGCGCTCGAGCGCCGCGACGCGCGAATCGATGGTGGGATGCGTGGCGAGGAGCGCCGTGAATCCCTTGCGCGGGTTTTCGACGCACATCTCGATGATCGCTCCCGGCGCGCCTTCAAGCTCCGCGCGCGTCTCGATCTTCAGGAGTGCGGAGATCATCGCGTCGGGGTTCTTGGTCAGCTCGACGGCGCCGGCGTCGGCGAGGAATTCGCGCGAGCGCGACAGGGCGAAGCGGATCACGATCGAGAGCAGCCACGCGACGACGATGATCGCGACCGCGATCAGCACGATCACGATCGCTGCGCCGCCCGCGCGTCCCCCGCCTCCCCCGCGTCTGCCGCCCGTCAAGGCCCTGAAGCGCATGCCGCGGAACATGATCTCGCCGAAGAAGGAGATCACGCCGGCGATGATCCCGGCGACCACCATCATCCGCACGTCTTCGTTCCGGATATGGGTCAGCTCATGCGCGATCACCGCCTCGATCTCCGCGTCCTCGAGGCGCTCGACGAGGCCGCGCGTCAGGGTGACGGCGTATTGCTTGTCGTTCAGCCCGCTGGCGAAGGCGTTGAGGGCGTCGGTCTCCATGATCTTGAGCTTGGGCGTCGTCATGCCGCGCGAGATGCACAGGTTCTCGAGCATCCGGTAGAGGCGGGGATCGTCGGAGCGGGAGATCGGCCGCGACCCGGTCATGACGTCGATCATCTTCTGGTGGCCGAAATAGGCGATCGTGATCCAGATCAGGACGACGACCGTCGCGACCGGCGCGACGAAGATCATGTCCGCCGCCGCGCCGCGCAGGTTCTCCTCGACGCCGTCATAGGCGCCTTCGCCCAACGCCCGGCCGAGGAGCGCGCCGGCATAGGCGAGCGCGTAGACGAGGAAGAACAGCCCTGCGATCAGCAGGGCCGAGCGGCGCCGGTTCGACTGGATATGCGAGTAGAGACCGAAGGCGGGCAACACGGAGGCGCTCCTTCCCGCGCGGCGTGCGTCGCGCTCAGAACTTCACGCTCAGAACTTGACCTGCGGCGGCGCCTGCATCGTCTCGCGCTTCGTCTCGCCGATATCGAAGAACTCGCGCGCGGTGAAGCCGAGCGGGCGGGCGAAGAGCACTGCGGGGAACGCCTCGATGGCGGCGTTGAACTCGGCGACGGAGTTGTTGAAGAAGCGCCGCGCGGCGGCGAGCTTGTCCTCAACGTTCGACAACTCGCTCTGAAGCGCGAGGAAGTTCTGGTTGGCCTTGAGATCGGGATAGGCCTCGGCCAACGCGAACATGCGCCCGAGCGTCGCCGTCAGCATGTTCTCGGCCGCGGCCTGCTCGGCCGGTCCCTGCGCGGTCGTCGCGGCGTTACGCGCCTGTATCACGGCGTCGAGGGTCTCGCGCTCGTGGGCGGCGTAGCCTTTCACCGTCTCGACGAGATTGGGGATCAGATCGTGGCGCTGGTGCAGCTGCACATCGATGTCGGCGAAGGCCTGCGTGACGCGTTGGCGCATCGCGACGAGCCCGTTGTAGATCACGATGACCCAGATCACGATAAGGGCTATCAGGCCCAAGAGCACCCATTCCATGCGGCATCCCCCTGCTGGCGCGACCAAAAACGCGCGCGAGAGTGGCATGTCGGGGAACAGGCGGCAAGACGCGGCCCAAGGGCTCGCGCCGGCGTGAACGGGAAGCCGCGGAATGCCTAGAAGTGCGCCCTTTTCCGCCGCGGTCTCGCCTGATTCGCAGCTGATTGGAGCCATGCGGCGCAGATCGTCGGCGAGATCGATTCGATTCTTTCGGGAAAGGTTCGGTCAAGGTTGACGAAATCTTCACCGACGCACGTCATTTTCTTAGCGATGCCACGCCAGTCGGTATTCCCGCGTCCAGGAGTTTGTCCGCCATGTTCGCTTCGTTTCCCCTTTCGCGCGGCCTGCGTCTGGCTGCGATTCTCGCTGTGGGGCTCTCGCTCGCCGCGTGCGCGCGCGGCGCTGAGGACATCGCCGGCGCCGGCGGCCTCGGGGCTGGCGGAGCGGCGACGCCGGGCTCGACGCAGGACTTCACCGTGAATGTCGGAGACCGGGTGTTCTTCGACACCGATTCCTCGGATCTCAACGCCAGCGGCATCGCGACGCTCAACCAGCAGGCCCTCTGGCTGCAGCGCTATCCGCGCTACACTTTCCTCATCGAGGGTCACGCGGACGAGCGTGGCACGCGCGAGTACAATTTCGCGCTGGGAGCCCGCCGGGCCCAGGCGGTGCGCGATTATCTCGCCTCGCGCGGCGTCTCCGCCGACCGTATGCGCGTCGTGTCCTACGGCAAGGAGCGCCCGGTCGTGGCCTGCGCCGAATCGCCCTGCTTCGCGCAGAACCGCCGCGCGGTCACCCTGCTTGACGGAGCGCCCGGCTCCTGAATGCGAGCCGCCATAATTTAGCCGCTCGGGCGCAATTGTGATAAGCGGTCACGCCTGATCACGATAACGCCGCAGGACCGAGCCCATGATGGCATTCGCGCTGACTCTGCTTCGACCGCCGGCCATCTTCGCGGCCCGCGCGGTCGTGATTGCCGGCCTCGTCGCCGCCGTCTCGCTTTTTGCGCCGCCGCCGGCCGCCTCGCAGGACCTCTCCGAGATGGTCCTGCGTCTGAACCGGCTGGAAGGTCAGGTTCGCACGCTGTCCGGGCAGGTTGAGGAGCTGACCTTCGAGAACAACCGGCTGCGCCAGCAGCTGGAGCGTTTTCAGGAGGATGTCGAGTTCCGCTTCCAGGAGAGCGGCGGCGCTTCGCCGCCTCCCGAGCGCCGCTCGCAGACGCCCGCGGCTCCGGCTGCGCCGCTCTCGCCTCCGGCCGTGACCCCGCTTCCCGAGATCGCCGCCCCGGCGCCGATCGGGCGGGGCGACGCGTTCAATCCCGATCGCGATCCCGCCGCTCCCGGCGCGCCGCAGCCGTTGGGGACGACCACTCCCTCGGCCCCACTGACGCTTCCCGGCGCCCGGTTCTCCGAGGCCGCAGAGGGCGCGCAGGCCGCGGGCGGGGCGTCCTTCCCGACGGCGCAGGGCCCGATCTCCTTCGGCGACGGCGCTTCGGCGACCGCCGCCGCGCCCTCGCGCAGCGGACCGAGCATCGCCGCGACGGGCGACGCCGATCCGAGAATCGTCTATGACGACGCTTACGCTTTTCTCCTCGCCGCTCAGTATGAGCGGGCCGAGATGGGGTTCCGGCAGTTCCTGCAATCCCATCCTCGCGACGCGCTCGCCCCCGACGCCAGGTTCTGGCTCGGCGAGACCTACGCCCAGCGCGGACGTCACCGCGAGGCGGCGGAGAACTTCCTGACCGTTTCGACGGAATTTCCCGAGTCACGCATGGCGCCGCGCGCCCTGTTGCGGCTCGGCGGCGCCCTGGCCGAGATCGGCGTGCCGGATCAGGCCTGTGCGACGCTCGCCGAGATTCCGCGCCAGTATCCGCAGGCTGCGGTCGATATGCGCGAGAGCATCGAGCGCGAGCGCGCCCGCGCCGGCTGCGCTTGAACCTGGCCGATCCGCATTCTCCCCTGACCGCCGACGAGGCGGCTGCGCTGTTTCGCGCTGTTTCGCGCGACGGCGAGACGACCTGCCTGCTCGCCGTGTCCGGCGGCCCCGATTCCACCGCCCTGATGCGTCTCGCCGCCGATGCGGCGCCGCTTCTCGCGCCCCTTCGTTTCATCGTCGCGACCGTCGATCACGGCCTGCGCGAGGCGGCCCGCGCGGAGGCGGAGGGAGTGGTCGCGCAGGCGACGGCTCTGCGCATGGAGGCGCGGCTTCTGCGCTGGGAGGCCGCCGACAGGCCGGCGCGCGGCGTGCAGCAGGCTGCGCGGGAAGCGCGATACCGGCTGCTGATGAACTGCGCGCGCGAATGCGGCTCCGACCTTCTCGCGACCGCGCACACGCTGGACGACCAGGCCGAGACGGTGCTGATGCGGCTTGCCGCCGGTTCGGGGCTCGACGGCCTCGCCGCGATGGCGCGGCGCTCGCCGGTCGGCGATATCGTCGTGGCGCGTCCCTTTCTCGCGATTCCCAAGAGCCGCCTCGTCGCGACCTGCCGCGCGCGCGGATGGGCCTATGTCGAAGACCCGTCGAATCAGGATCCGGCCTACACACGCCCGCGTCTGCGCGGGATCGCGGACGCGCTGGCCGCCGAAGGCCTTACGGCCGAGCGTCTCGCCCGACTCGCGCGGCGCGCGGCTAGCGCCCGAGACGCGCTCGACGATTGCGCGCGGCGCTGCTTCGCCCGCGCCTCGCAGACGGGTGGCGGGGGCGCCGGCGTCACGCTTGACGGGCGCGTTCTGGCCGGCGAGCCTTTCGAAATCGTGTTGCGCGTCCTCGGACTTGCGCTCGACGCCGTCGCGGATGGCGGCGAATCCGGCCGGGCCGCCGCATACGGGCCGCGTCTGCGCAAGCTGGAGACCCTTTGCGAAGCGTTGACGGCGGCGCTCGCGGCAGGCGCGCCGATGCCGGGACGAACGCTCGCCGGCGCGCGATTCGCCCTCGACGCGCAGGGGCGCGTGCGCGTCACGCGCGCGCCGGCGCGAAAGGGCGGCTCGCAGAGGGGCGGCTGAAGTCGGCCGTCGCCGCAGGCCCGCCGCATTCGAAGCGTTATTGTCGGTGCTATCGATGGCGCAATGACGCGCTGGCGCGTCCCATGGCGTCGCATCCCTTGGCAATGGGGGTCCGCGCGCCTAGATTACGGTGATCCGCGACGGCGCCCCGAAACGCGCGTCGCGGACTGGCCATCGGCGATGAACGGACCGAGATGAACCCGTATTTCAAGAATTTCGCCCTCTGGGTGATCGTGATCCTGCTGCTGCTCGCTCTCGTGACGCTGTTCCAGAGTCCCAACCAGAGGGTGGCCGGGCGCGACATCGCCTATAGCCAGCTTCTCACGGACGCCGAGGCGGGCCGCGTTTCGAGCGTGCTCATCGCCGGCAACGAGATCACCGGCACCTATCAGGACGGCGGCTCCTTCTCGACCTACGCGCCCAACGACCCGGGTCTCGTGCGCACGCTCCAGGAGCAGGGCGTCACGATCAATGTGCGCCCGCCGCAGGACAATACGCCCTGGTTCGTCGCATTGCTCCTCAACTGGCTGCCGATCCTGATCTTCATCGGCGCCTGGATCTTCCTTTCGCGCCAGATGCAGAGCGGCGCCGGGCGCGCCATGGGCTTCGGCAAGTCAAAGGCCAAACTCCTGACGGAGGCGCATGGCCGCGTCACCTTCGAGGACGTCGCGGGCATCGACGAGGCCAAGGAAGATCTCATGGAGATCGTCGAGTTCCTGCGCGATCCCCAGAAGTTCCAGCGGCTCGGCGGGCGCATCCCGCGCGGCGTGCTGCTCGTCGGCCCTCCCGGCACCGGCAAGACGCTCACCGCCCGCGCCGTCGCCGGCGAGGCGAATGTGCCGTTCTTCACGATTTCGGGCTCTGATTTCGTCGAGATGTTCGTGGGCGTCGGCGCGAGCCGCGTGCGCGACATGTTCGAGCAGGCCAAGAAGAATTCGCCCTGCATCATCTTCATCGACGAGATCGACGCCGTCGGCCGCCATCGCGGCGCGGGTCTTGGCGGCGGCAATGACGAGCGCGAGCAGACGCTCAACCAGCTCCTCGTCGAGATGGACGGCTTCGAGGCCAACGAGGGCGTGATCATCATCGCCGCCACGAACCGCCCCGACGTGCTCGATCCGGCGCTGCTGCGCCCGGGCCGCTTCGACCGCCAGATCGTCGTGCCGAACCCAGACGTGACCGGCCGCGAGAAGATCCTGCGCGTGCATATGCGCAAGGTGCCGCTCGCGCCCGACGTCGATGTGAAGATCATCGCGCGCGGCACGCCGGGCTTCTCGGGCGCCGATCTGATGAACCTCGTCAACGAGGCCGCGCTTCTGGCCGCGCGCCGCTCAAAGCGCATCGTCACGCATGCGGAGTTCGAGGACGCCAAGGACAAGGTCATGATGGGCGCCGAGCGCAAATCCATGGCGATGTCCGAGGAAGAGAAGAAGCTCACCGCCTATCACGAGGCCGGTCACGCCATCGTCGGGCTCTACGTGCCGGCGGGCATCCCCGTCCACAAGGCGACGATCATCCCGCGCGGGCGCGCGCTCGGCATGGTGAAATTCCTGCCCGAGGGCGATCGCTACTCGATGAAGTTCAAGGAGTTCACCTCGCAGCTCGCCGTCGCAATGGGCGGGCGCGTCGCGGAGGAGCTGACCTTCGGCAAGGAGAACGTCACCTCCGGCGCCACCGGCGACATCCAGCAGGCCACCAAGATGGCCCGCGCGATGGTGACCCAGATGGGCTATTCGGAGGAGCTCGGCCTCGTCGCTTACGGCGACAACCAGGAAGAGGTCTTCCTCGGCATGTCGATGGGCCGCCAGCAGCATATCTCCGAAGCGACGGCCCGCAAGATCGACGAGGAGGTGCGCAAGCTCGTGCATCAGGGCTATCTCGACGCCAAGGCGATCATCACCGAGCACCATGAGGAGTTCGTGCGCATCGCTGAGGCGCTGCTGGAGTTCGAGACGCTGAGCGGTGACGAGATCATCGCCCTGCGCGAGGGCAAGCGTCCGGTGCGCGATACGCCGGAGACGCCCCAGCCGAGCCGCGGCTCCATCGTGCCGAGCGCCGGAAAGGCGCGACCGCGCAGCGAACCGGACGCCGACGATCCCGGCATGGAGCCGCAGCCGCAGACCTGATATTCCGCCTATCGCGCGTTCGGGAGACGCCCGCCTTGCGCGGGCGTTTTCGCCTTTCGTTACAATCGCTAAAGGAAAGTGATCTAGGCTCTCCGACGACCGCCTTGACGGGCTCGCGCCGGCGATCCTAGACATCCGGCGTGGCCGCGACGCGGCGGCGGGCGGCGTGGGAGTTCAGGACATTGCGCAAGCATTTCGGCACCGACGGCATCCGGGGGCGCGCCAACGTCACCATCACACCGGAACTCGCGCTGCGGGTAGGGCAGGCGGCGGGTCTCGCCTTCCAGCGTGGCGACCATCGACACCGGGTCGTGATCGGCAAGGATACGCGCCTTTCCGGATACATGATCGAGAACGCGCTCGTCGCGGGATTCACATCGGTGGGAATGGATACGCTGCTGCTCGGCCCTATGCCGACGCCCGCCGTCGCCATGCTGACGCGATCGATGCGCGCCGATCTCGGCGTGATGATCTCGGCCTCCCACAATCCCTTCGAGGATAACGGCATCAAGCTCTTCGGGCCCGACGGCTTCAAGCTGTCCGACGAAGTCGAGCGCCGCATCGAGAAGCTGATGGGCGTCGATCTGACCAAGCGCCTCGCCGAGCCGGCCGCGCTCGGCCGCGCCAAGCGCGTCGAGGGCGTGCAGGCGCGCTATGTCGAATTCGCCAAGCGCACCCTGCCGCGCGGGCTCAATCTGGACGGCTTGCGCATCGTCGTCGATTGCGCCAACGGCGCCGCCTACAAGGTCGCGCCCGACGCCCTTTGGGAACTGGGGGCCGAAGTCTTCGCCATCGGCGACGCGCCCGACGGCATGAACATCAATCGCGAACTCGGCTCCACCGCGCCCGACGCGCTCATGGCGAAAGTGCGCGAGCTGCGCGGCGATATCGGCATCGCGCTGGATGGAGACGCCGACCGCGTCATTATCGTGGACGAGAAGGCCCAGCTCGTCGACGGGGACCAGCTCATGGCCGTGATCGCCAAAAGCTGGCGCGACGACGGCCGTCTGGCCCGTCCCGGCGTCGTCGCGACTGTCATGTCGAACCTGGGGCTGGAACGCTATCTCGGCGATCTCGGGCTCGAGCTCGTGCGCACCGCCGTCGGCGATCGCTATGTGCTCGAGCGCATGCGCGAGCATGGCTACAACCTCGGCGGCGAGCAGTCGGGTCACATCATCCTGTCGGATTACACGACGACCGGCGACGGGCTCGTCGCGGCGCTGCAATTGCTCGCCGTGGTCAAGACGTCCGGGCGGCCCGTCTCCGAGATCTGCCACAGTTTCGAACCGCTGCCGCAGATTCTGAAGAACGTCCGTTACGCTTCGGGCGAGCCGCTCGACGACGCAAGGGTCGTGACCGCGATCGAGGAGGGCCGCAAGACGCTTGGAACCGGCGGCCGTCTCGTCATCCGGCCTTCCGGAACGGAGCCCGTGATTCGCGTCATGGGCGAGGGCGACGACCGGGACCTTGTCTTGAAAGTCGTCGATTCCATCGTCGAGACCGTCGGCCGCGTCGCGGCCTGAAACTGCGTCGCGAAGAGCGCCAGCAATAACATCTTTTAGTTGTAAAAATTATTATCCTTAATTTTTAGGCTTAATCAGCCTTTAAGAATTGCCTGCGAATCTGTCCCTACCGATCGACCGAGAGCCGTCGCGAGCCTTCGTGCGGCGCTCACGGAGGGACAAGAAAATGGAACGCATTCGCCTCGCCGCAATCGCTGCGGCGACGTTGCTCGCTGCTACGACCCCTTCTCTCGCTGCGGATATCGCGATCGCGGCGATACATGATGATCCGCCTGCCCCCCCCATTGCAATCGGCGGTGGCTGGTATCTGCGCGGCGATGTGGGCGTCACCAACCAGAAATTCCGCGTGCTGACCCATGCGGAACTCGATCTCTTTCCTTTCGAATGGCTCGACAAGGGCAAGTTCCGTCCGGCGACGACAATCGGCGCCGGTTTCGGATACCAGTTCAATTCGTGGTTCCGCGCCGACGTCACCGGCGAGTATCGTTCAAGCTCGAATTTCACGGCGCGAGACCGCTATCCCGATGCGGGCCTGCCGGGCGGGTTCGGCTACAATGACTTCAGCGCCACGAAGTCCGAACTGCTTACCCTCGTGAACGCCTATCTCGACCTTGGCACGTGGAGCGGGTTCACGCCTTATATCGGTGTCGGCGGCGGTTTCGCGCGGGTGGACATAAAGAATTTCCGCGACTGGAACGAGCTTCGCAACGTCGACGCCCGTGCGCCGAACGGCAGTCGCTGGAACTTCGCCTGGGCGCTGCATGCAGGCTTCGCATATGATCTCACCGACCAGCTCAAGCTCGACGTCGGCTACCGCTTCGTCTCGCTTGGCAAGGGCCGCACCGGCGGGCCGCCGCGCGCCATCGGGGCCGCCGGCGGCTTTACGACGCAGCCGTGGGTCTTCAACGACATCTACTCGCACGACATCCGGGCCGGTCTGCGTTGGACCTTCGGCGGGCCCACGGCGGTCGCCTCCCTCCCGTGGAACGATTCGCTCATCCGCAAATACTGATCGCGGCCGACCTGCGAAAAATCGCGATTACGGCGCCCGAAAGGGCGCCGTAATCGTTTGGCGAAGACAAGCCTTCGAAAGCTCCGGTTAACCTTAATCGATGCTTAACGATCCCAAGCGATAGTCCGGCTAAAGAACATCAAGTCGGGGATAATCGATGACGTTGCGCGCTCCTTCACTCTTCGCGGCGCTTTTCGGTGTGGCCGCCGCAGCTTCGCCTGCGCTCGCCGCCGATCTTCTGCCTCCACTGCCCGATCTCGACACTCCGCTCATCACGCGCGACGATATCGGCGCGGGCTGGTACCTGCGCGGGGACGTCGGCGGGGCCAGATCGCGGATCGGGCGCACGACGCTGTCGCCCAATCCCGGCTTCTCGGCTTTCCAGGGCGACAAGCTCGGCTCCGCCGTGACGATCGGGATCGGCGCCGGCTATCGCTTCAATTCGTGGCTACGCGCCGACGTCACAGTTGACCATCGCTTCGAGAGCAGGTTCACAGCCCGCAACGCGGCGCTCGCCGCGCCGGGCGTGGCGGTGCATCACGGGGCGAAAATCTCCGCGACGGTCGCGCTCGCCAACCTGTATTTCGACCTGGGAACCTGGAGCGGGCTCACGCCGTATGTCGGCGCGGGCGTCGGCGTCGCCGGCAAGACCGTCTCGCGCTACACGATCCAAGGGGCTGGCGCGCCGGCGAGCAACGTCGCCGGCCGCAACCGCTCGGATTTCGTCTGGGCGCTGATGGGCGGCGTCGCAATACAGGTGGGCTACGGCGCGAGCCTTGATCTCGGCTATCGCTACCTCGCGCTGGGCGGCGCCGAAACACGCGCGGCGCCGGCGACCGGCGCGACGCGCATTCGCAATCTCGAATCACACGAATTCCGGGCGGGCCTGCGCTGGTCCTTCCATTGAGCGGGGTCGCGGTTGGAAACGGATCGTTAAGGTTAACCGATCTAAAATTGCAGCATTCGGATCGGATCGAAGGGTCGAAGCCGGTCGTCAGCAGAGGATACGTCATGCGCGCCAGCATCTTCGCCGGCATGGCCGTCGCCACGCTCGCCGCCGCAATTCCGGCGCAGGCGGCCGACTTTTTCGGGGCACTGCGCGGAACTCAGAACACCCATCACGGCATGACTCCGGTCGAGACGTGGCAGGGCGGGTATTTCGGCGGCTTCGCCGGCGTCGTTTCGGGGCAGGCGAATCATGGCCGCTCGTTTCGGGACTTCCTGACCCACGAATTGCGCCTCAACCTCTTCGAGGATCGCAACGCCATCTCGAACTGGATCTCGCTGCCCGCAGGCAAGGCGCGGAACAAGAACTTCGGCGTGTTCGCGGGCTACAACTACCAGTACGACGAAGTCGTGTTCGGCTTCGAGGCCGACTACACGCGCATGAACCTGCGGATGAACAGCACTGATTCGCTCACTCGCGCCATCGCCGATCTCACCGGAATCGCCGGCCTCGAAGGGCAGGCGGGCGCCGTCACCATGACGGGGCGCTCGAAACTCGAGATCAAGGATCTGATCACCCTGCGCGCCCGCGCCGGCTATACGGTCGGCTCGTTCATGCCCTTCGTGACCGCAGGCGTCGCGCTCGCCAATTACGACATGATGCGAATGGCCCAGCGTGACGTGCTCGTCTTCGCCACCGGTCAGACGCTCACCGAGACGCACGGGCCGCAGCGCAAGTCCGGTTTCGCCTTCGGCTTCGCGGGCGGCGCGGGCGTCGACGTCGCCGTGGGCGCGAACGGCTTCCTGCGCGGCGAGTGGCAATACGCCCATTTCCGCGACATCGAGGGAATAAGGGCGAGCCTTCACAACCTCCGCGCCGCGACCGGCGTGCGCTTCTGAAACGATCCGCTTCGGGCGGAGCAGGACGGCGGGGCCTTCGCGGGCGCCGCCGTTTCGCGTTGGCGGGCCGTCACCCCGCTTGACGGCGGTCGAACCTCTCGTCATACCCGGTGGCGGGACACCTATCCCCAACGATAGGCGCCCATCTGAAAGGATGGACTGACATGACCAATACGCCTCCCGCCGCGCGTCCGCGCGCGCCCTATTTCTCGTCCGGCCCCTGCGCCAAGCGCCCCGGATGGTCCCTTGAGGCCCTGAGCGACGCCTCGCTCGGCCGCTCCCACCGCGCCAAGATCGGCAAGGCCAAACTCGCGGAGGCGATCGACCTCACGCGCGAAGTGCTCGGCGTTCCCGCCGACTACCGCATCGGCATCGTTCCGGCCTCCGACACGGGCGCTGTCGAGATGGCGATGTGGACCATGCTCGGCGCCCGCGGCGTCGATCTCCTCGCCTGGGAGAGCTTCGGCGAGGGCTGGATCACGGACGCCGTGAAGCAGCTCAAGCTCGCGGACGCGCGCGTCATCAAGGCCGGTTACGGCGATCTGCCCGACCTCTCGCAGGTCGACGCGAAGAACCGCGACGTGGTCTTCACCTGGAACGGCACCACGTCCGGCGTGCGCGTGCCGAACGCCGACTGGATTCCCGCCGAGCGCGACGGCGTCGTGATCTGTGACGCGACCTCCGCCGCCTTCGCGCAGCCGCTCGACTGGGCCAAGCTCGACGTCGTCACCTTCTCCTGGCAGAAGGTGCTGGGCGGCGAGGCGGCCCACGGCATGCTGATCCTCTCCCCGCGCGCGGTGGCGCGTCTCGAGAGCTACGTCCCCGACCGTCCCCTGCCGAAGATCTTCCGCCTGACTTCGGGCGGCAAGCTGATCGAGGGGATCTTCAAGGGCGAGACCATCAACACGCCCTCCATGCTCGCGGTCGAGGATTACATCGACGCGCTGAAATGGGCCAAGGGCCTCGGCGGGCTCGACGCGCTGATCGCGCGCGCCGACGCGAATGCCGGCGTGATCGCCGCCTGGGTCGCGAAGTCCTCCTGGGCCGAAAATCTCGCCAAGGTTCCAGCCACCGCCTCCAACACCAGCGTTTGCCTCACGATCGTCGATCCCGAGGTGACCGCCAAGGGGCCGGAAGCCGTGGCGCAGGTCGCCAAGGGCATGGCCTCGCGGCTGGAGAAGGAAGGCGTCGCCTTCGACATCGGCGCCTATCGCGACGCTCCTGCTGGCCTGCGCATCTGGTGCGGGGCGACCGTCGAGAAGGCCGATCTCGAAGCCCTGACGCCCTGGCTCGATTGGGCCTTCGCGGAAGAGAAGGCGAAGCTCGCGGAAGCGGCCGCCTGAAACACGGCGCTCCTCCCCCAGGCGAACACCCCCACCCTTAATCCCTCCCTCAGGGGAGGGAGACCGGCCGAGGCCTTGGCCCGCCGGCTTCGATTTTCAGGAGACATCCGCCATGACCGCTCCCCGCGTCCTCATTTCCGACGCCCTCTCCCCCGCCGCCGTCGAGATCTTCAAGACGCGCGGCGTCGAGGTCGATTTCCAGCCCGATCTCGGCAAGGACAGGGATCGTCTGGCCGAAATCATCGGCCAGTATGACGGCCTCGCCATCCGCTCCGCGACGAAAGTGACGCCCAAGATCCTCGAGCGCGCCGAGCGCCTGAAGGTCATCGGCCGCGCCGGCATCGGCGTCGACAACGTCGACGTGCCCGCCGCCACCGCGCGCGGCGTGATCGTGATGAACACGCCCTTCGGCAATTCCATCACCACCGCCGAGCACGCCATCGCCATGATGTTCGCGCTCGCCCGCCAGATCCCCCAGGCCGACGTCTCGACCCAGGGCGGCAAGTGGGAAAAGAACCGCTTCATGGGCGTCGAGATCACCGCCAAGACGCTCGGCCTGATCGGCTGCGGTAATATCGGCTCGATCGTCGCCGACCGCGCCATCGGCCTGCGCATGCATGTGATCGCCTATGATCCGTTCCTGAGCCCCGAGCGCGCGAGCGAGCTCGGCGTCGAGAAGGTCGATCTCGACGAGCTGCTCGCCCGCGCCGACGTCATCACGCTGCACACCCCGCTGACCGACAAGACGCGCAACATCCTCTCGGCCGACGCGATCGCCCGCACGAAGCCGGGCGTGCGCATCGTCAATTGCGCGCGCGGCGGCCTCGTCGACGAGGCCGCTTTGCGCGCCGCGCTCGACAGCGGCCATGTCGCCGGCGCCGCCTTCGACGTGTTCACGGACGAGCCCGCCAAGGAGAACCCGCTCTTCGGACATCCCAACGTCGTGTGCACCCCGCATCTCGGGGCGGCCACGACCGAGGCGCAGGAGAACGTCGCGCTCCAGGTCGCCGAGCAGATGTCGAATTATCTCATCTCCGGCGCCATCGAGAACGCGATCAACTTCCCCTCGATCAGCGCCGAGGAGGCGCCGCGCCTGAAGCCGTTCGTCTCGCTCGCCGAAAAGCTGGGCTCCTTCCTCGGCCAGCTCACGGAGGCCCCGATCAAGGGAATCCGCATCGAATACGAGGGCGATGTCGCGGCCATGAACACCCGCGCATTGACTTCGGCCGCAGTCACCGGCGCGCTGCGCCCGTTCCTGCCGGACGTCAACATGGTCTCTGCGCCGAGCGTCGCGCGCGAGCGCGGCATCATGGTCGAGGAGGTCAAGCGCGACGCGCCCTCGCGCGATTACGACAGCTTCATCCGCATCGTGATCGACGCCGAGGACATGCCGCGCCACGCCGGCGGCACCGTCTTCCACGACGGCAAGCCGCGCGTCGTCGAGATCCGCGACATCGCGATCGACGCGGAATTCGCGCCGCACATGATCTACGTGCGCAACGCCGACAAGCCGGGTTTCATCGGCGCCTTCGGCTCGCTGCTCGGCGATGGGGGCGTGAACATCGCGACTTTCGCTCTGGGGCGCGACGCGCCCGGCGGCGACGCGATCTGCTTCGTTTCCGTCGACCAGCCGGTCGACAACGAACTGCTCGCGCGCATCGAGGCGCTGCCGCAGGTGAAGCGCGCGCGGGCGGTGAATTTCTGATCCGGCGGAGTCGGTTTCGTGAGAAGCGTCGCAGGGAGCCATCCCTGCGACGCTTTTTTGCGTGGATGCAATGAACTACCCCTGATATGACGCCGTTCGACGTCCTATCTCTTTCCTGAATGCAAGAAGGAGAGGTTCACGATGGGAATGCTCGTCGAAGGCCAGTGGCGCGATCAATGGTACGACACGAAATCGACCGGTGGCCGTTTCAAGCGGCAGGAATCACGGTTTCGCAACTGGATCACCCCAGACGGCGAGCCGGGTCCGAGCGGGGAGGGCGGTTTCGCCGCCGAGCCGGGGCGTTACCACCTCTATGTCGGGCTCGCCTGTCCGTGGGCGCACCGGACCCTGATCTTCCGCAAGCTCAAGGGTCTCGAGGACGCGATCGGCGTCTCCGTCGTGCACTGGTTGATGGGCGAGGAGGGCTGGACCTTCGAGCCGGGTCCGGGCGTCGTCGCTGACGAAGTGAACGGCGCGCGCGTTCTGCATCAGGTCTATACGGCCGCCGATCCGGCTTATACGGGCCGCGTCACGGTGCCGATCCTCTGGGACAAGAAGCGCAAGACGATCGTCAACAACGAATCATCCGAGATCATCCGCATGCTCAACAGCGCCTTCGACGGCGTCGGAGCGAAGCCGGGGGATTATTATCCCGCGCCGCTGCGGGCCGAGATCGACGAGCTGAACGCGCTGATCTACGACGCGGTGAACAACGGCGTCTACAAATCCGGCTTCGCGACGACGCAGGACGCCTACGAGGAGGCGGTGCGGCCGCTCTTCGAGGCGCTCGACGCGCTCGACGAGCGCCTTGCGAGCCGTCGCTATCTGACGGGCGACAGCGTGACGGAAGCGGATTGGCGGCTGTTCACGACGCTCGTGCGCTTCGACGCGGTTTATGTCGGGCATTTCAAATGCAACCTGCGCCGGATCGCGGATTATCGCCATCTGAGCGGCTATCTGCGCGAGCTCTATCAGTGGCCGGGCGTGCGCGAGACGGTCGATTTCGACCATATCAAGCGCCACTATTACGAGAGCCACGGGACCATCAACCCCACGGCGATCACCCCGCTCGGCCCCGTTCTCGATCTCGACGCGCCGCACGGGCGCGAGGGCGTCGGCGGCTGACGCCAACGCTCGCGATCGATCAGAGGCCGTCCATCAGGTCTTCGGCGACTGCGCGGCGGGCGGCTTCGTCCGCCGCGAGCCTGTGAAGATGGATCTCTTCGGCGCCGCGCGCGATCATCGCGGCGAGCCATTCGGACCGATCGCGCCCGGCGCAGGATACGTCGACGACGCGCGCGAAGCCGGCCTGGTCACGCCGCACCGCGATCATCACGCCCCCGGCGAGGTCGTCCGCCTCGGTCTCGGCGGCGGCCATGATTCCCACCACGTAGCGACGCCCCGAGCGACCTCGCCATGACGACAGCGAAAGCGCGACGTCGAGCCCGGCGGTCGCCCTCAGCCGCTCCTCGCGCACACGCGCCCGCCCCGCGCGATCGTCGCGCGAAAGCCTGACGGGGAGCGAGAGGGCGGCGTGCATGTTCATTAAATGTTCTTATCATCGACGCGCCTTCGCGTCAATCGTCGCTGCGCGCGCGCAAACGGCCGGCATTGGCGTCCGATACGAACCGCCTCGCCTGCATCCACGCCTCGCGCGTCGCGTGTTTTCGGTCGCTCGCCGAATCGAAGGGGATCGGCTCCCCCCAATGCACCACCACGTCGAAGGGGCCGCCCGTGAGCACGCCGGCGAGATGGGGGACGAGGTCCATATCCCCGTACCAGCAAAGGTCGGGCCGCTCGGCTCGCGCCAGAGGCAGGCCGTTTCGGCGGATATAGGTGATGGCGAGAGGTTGGAGGGCGAGCTCGTCGAGCGCGTGCTCGTCGACCGCCATCCGCGCCGCCCCGACGAGCGAGGCGCGGAAGGGCAGGACGCGATTGCCGTCGCTTGTCGTGCCCTCGGCGAAGAGCACCACGAGTTCGCCTCGCGCCAGCCTGCGCGCGATCGTCGCCGACGCCTCGCCGGTGGCGCGCCGGCTGTTGCGGTCGATGAAGATCGAGCGCTGCATGCGCGCGAGGAAGCCGAAGACCGGCCAGCCCGCGACCTCCGATTTCGCGACGAAGGAGACCGGGGCGAGGGAGGCGAGGACGACGATGTCGATCCACGAGCAGTGATTCGAGAGCACCAGCGAGGGGTGACCCGCAGGCCGCGTCCCGCGCTCGACGATGCGCGCGCCGAGCACGCGGACGGCGACGCGATGGAAGCGCATCGGCAGCCTGCGCGCGATCGGCCATTCGAAGCGCAGCGCCAGGGCGTGCAGCGGAAACAGCGCGAAAAACGTGACGACCAGCGCGAGGATTTTGGCGACGATGACGAGAGCCTTCATCGCCGATAGCCTCAGAGTTCAGCCGACATGGTGAGCGCCGTGGCGCGCGACCCGTCCGCCTTGAGGAAATAGCCCTCGCGCCGTCCGACCTCGGCGAAGCCGAAGCGGCGGTATAGGGCGAGGGCGGGCGCGTTGCCCTCGTCGACCTCCAGATGCACGCGGGCCACGCCGCGCCGGGCGAGCGCGTCGAGATGGCGTTCAAGCAGGATGCGGGAATGGCCCTTGCCCCGCGCTGCGGGCGCGATGGCGATCGTCAGGATCTCGGCCTCGTCGGCGACAACTCGCGACAGGCTGAAGCCCTGCGCTTCCCGTCCGCCGAAGAAGAGGCCGTCGCCTATGACGGTGCGCTCGACAAGCAGGCGCTCGAAGTCGTGCGCGCGCCAGGGCCGCGCGAACGCCTCCGCGTGAATTTCGGCGAGGCGGCGGGAATGGGCGGTTTCGAGCGGGGCGACGGAGGGCGCCGCAGGGGCGCTGAACCAGGAGGCCATCAGCGCCTCGCGATGCGCGCGGCGTCCTGCGGACGGGCGTCGGGGCCCCGCAGATAATAGGGCTTGGGCAGCGCGCTCGCCGGATCGGCCGCCATGCCGAGACGGGCGACCCAGGCGATGTCGGGATGGTCCGCCGCCGCGCTCATGACGACGGAGACACCGGCCTGCGTCGCCTCCGCCGCAACGATCGCGGCGGCCGATCCCGTCAGCACGACGGGGCCGGATCCGAGATAGCGCACGGCCTCGCGCACGCCCATGTGAGCCGGCGCGACGACCGAGCGCCCACCGGGCGCCACGGCCTGGAAATAGACCGCGCCGTGGCGGGCGTCGATGGCGGCTGCGAGCAATCTGCGCTCGCCGGAGGCGACGAGCGGGGCCAGCAGCGCCGACAGCGTCGTCACGCCCACCACCGGAACGCCGCAGGCGAGGGCGACAGCGCGCGCGGCCGAGATCCCGACCCGCAAACCTGTGAAGCTGCCCGGACCGATGGTGACGGCCACGCGGTCGATGGATCTCAGCCCGCCTTCGATCCGCGCGCCCACCCGATCGAGGAGCGGCGTCAGCGCTTCGGCGTGGCCACGCTCCATGACGAGGCTCTCGCTCGCCGCCGGCTCGGCCGCGCCGGCCTCCAGGATACAGGCCGAACAGGCCCCGAGCGCCGTGTCGATCGCCAGAACGCGCACGCTTCCCAACTCCCAAAAAAACGCGGATCAGGCGATCTCGCAGAAATCCTCGAACGCGAATCGCGGCAGCCTAGGACGCAGGTCGCTGCGATCACCATAACCGAGATTGCACAGGAAATTCGCCTTGATTCTGCCGCCGGGGAAGAACGCCTCCTCGACGCCCTTCGCGTCGAAGCCGCCCATCGGTCCGCAATCGAGGCCGAGCGCCCGCGCCGCCATGATCAGATAGGCGCCCTGGAGCGACCCGTTCTGGAGCGCGGTGCGCGCGATGGCGTCGGGCTTGCCCTCGACCCAGGAGCGCGGGCCGGCCGGATCGTGGGGATGCAGGAAGTCGTATTTTTCGTAGAAGTCGAGGTCGTAGCCGATGATCGCGGTCGCCGGCGCGCTCATCGTCTGGCGCCGGTTGCCGCGCGAGAGATGCGGTTCGAGCCTGGCTTTCGCCTCGGGCGAAACGACGAAGACGATCCGCGCCGGCGAGCAATTGGCGCTCGTCGGGCCCATCTTCGTCAGATCGGCGATTGCGCGCAGGATAGCCGGCGATACGGGCTGATCGCGCCAGCGGCGCAGGGTGCGCGCCTCGCGAAAGAGCTGGTCGAGGCTCGCGTCGGGCAGCGGCGTTCCTGCGGCGATGCGGGTGGCGTCCATTCTGTCGTTCCTCTCTGTCGATTGGTCGGGCGAACGGCGATCATCAAATGCGCGGGTCCGGAAACGATACGGCCCGGCCTCGCCTTGCAAGAGGCGCGCCGGGCCGTGGAAAAACAACGCGGGCCGGATCGGCCCGTTCCTGCAAAGGAGGAAACCCGGCGATCAGATCGCTTCGACCTCGCGCACGTCCGGGATGAAATGGCGCATGAGGTTCTGGATGCCGTGCTTGAGCGTCGCGGTGGAGGAAGGGCAGCCTGCGCAGGCGCCCTTCATGGCGAGGTAGACGACGCCGTCGCGGTAGCCCCGGAAGGTGATGTCGCCGCCGTCGCCGGCGACTGCCGGGCGAACGCGGGTCTCGAGCAGTTCCTTGATCGTGGCGACGGTCGCCTCGTCGGCGGAATCGTAGAATTCCTCGTCGCTCGCCGCAGCCGCCTCGGCCGCGCCAGCTTCGAGGATCGGCTGGCCCGACATGAAATGCTCCATGATCGCGCCGAGGATCGAGGGCTTGAGATGCTGCCACTCGCCGTCGTTCTTGGTGATGGTGATGAAGTCGTAGCCGAAGAACACGCCGGCGACGCCGGGAATCGCGAAGAGCCTGCGGGCCAGCGGCGAGGCGGCGCCTTCATCGGCGTCGCGCGCGTCGAAGGTGCCGGACTCCATCACCACGGAGCCCGGAAGGAATTTCAGGGTCGCGGGATTCGGGGTCGCTTCGGTCTGGATGAACATCGTCGTCACCTTAGCATGAGCGGCCGGCGGCGCGATCGGCCGCGGGGCCGAGGGCTCGCGCTCTCGGCGCATCTTCAATACGGATATGGCGACGTCGCCGCCAGGTTCAAGCGGGGGGCGACGGTCGCGTCGTCGCGCCGCGGTTCACCGCGGCGCGAGAATCATGATCATCTGTCGACCTTCGAGCTGCGGCTCCAGTTCGACCTTCGCGACGTCGTTGGTCTCGTCCTTGACGCGCAGCATCAGCCTGTAGCCGATATCCTGGTGCGCCATCTCGCGACCACGGAAACGCAAGGTGATCTTGACCTTGTCGCCCTCGTCGAAGAAGCGCCGGACGGCCTTCATCTTCGTCTCGTAATCGTGAGTGTCGATTCCGGGTCGGAGCTTGATCTCCTTGACCTCGACCGTCTTCTGCTTCTTGCGCGCCTCGGCGGCTTTCTTTTGCTGATCGAAGCGGAACTTGCCGTAGTCGAGCAGTTTGCAGACCGGTGGTTCGGAATTGGGGGCGATTTCGACGAGGTCGAGACCGGCCTCCTCAGCCATATTCAGGGCGTCGAGGAACTGGACGACGCCGCGATTTTGGCCTTCTTCGTCGATCAGTTGCACCTCGCGGACGCCGCGGATGTCACGATTGGCGCGCGGCCCGTCTTTTTGCGGGACCGGCATGGCTCTCATTGGACGGCGAATGGCTGCTTTCTCCTCTGCATGGCTCCAACGCGAACGCCCTCCCGCATGTTTGCGGGAGGTCAGCTGCGTCGGACCGTGATGGCACCGATACGCAACTCTTTGCGCAAAACCGCCCAAAGTCAAGGGATTCTCAAGGGATTCGGCCCCTGACGGCCGCCTCCCGCGCGTCGAGCCAGCGGCGGTCGCGGCTTCATTCCTTCGGCGTTTCCGCCCCGGCTGCGCCAGTCTCCTCGTGGGCGGTCTCCACCATCTGCCGATCGTCCGGCCGCGTTCCTTCGCTGGGCGGCAGCTGCGAGAACGGCGGCGCATTGTTCGCGCGGGCGTCTCCGGAATAATAGGTGACGTGAGGGAAGGGGATCTCGATCCCGCGCTCGTCGAAGACCGCCTTGACGTATTCGTTGTAGGCCCGGCCCGTCCCCCATTGCTTGCCCGGCAACGTCTTGATGCGCCCGCGGACGACGATCGCGCTGTCGGCGAATTGCGTGACGCCATGCATTTCGTAGGGGCCGATGATGTTCGGAGCGTGATCGGGATCCGCTGCGAGCCTGTCGAACGCGTCGGCCATGGCCTGCTTCACGGACGGGATGTCGGACTTGTAGTCCACGCCTATCTCCGCGACGTGATAGGAGAAGTTGCGCATACTGTTGGAGACCATGTCCACGCTGGAGAACGGGATGACGTGGTAGACGCCGCTCAGGTCGCGCATCGAGACGGAGCGGATCGTGAGACGCTCCACGACGCCGGAGACGCCGCCGGCGGTGACGACGTCGCCCTCGTTCATGGCGTTCTCGAGCTGGATGAAAACGCCCGTGATCACGTCCTGCACGAGCTTCTGCGCGCCGAAGCCGACGGCCAGGCCAACGACGCCCGCGCCGGCGAGCAGCGGAGCGATGTTCACTCCGATCTCCGAGAGCACCATGATGGCGACGACGACGCACAAGGTGACCGTGAAGGCGTTGCGGAACAGCGAGAGCAGCGTGCGCTCGCGCGCCGTGGCCGGCGTCCCGTAATCCGGATTCAGGCGATACTCCACCCACGAGGACATGACGACATAGAGCACGAAGCCGCCGAGCAGTATCAGGCCGGCGGAGAGCAGCGACGTCGTGATCGCCAGCCCGACGCCGGATGTCGCCCAGGAGACGAAGTCGAAGACCTCCCAGGCGGCGGCGATCGCCATCACGACCGCTGCGACGACGACGACGCGGACGACGTGCAGGACTTTCGGAACGAAGGCGTTGAGCCGCGTCTCGAGAAGCGGAAGCCGTTTCCTGACGTCGTCGGACAGTCGCATGCCGCCGGAGATCACGCGCGAGACGAAACCGAAGATCAGGACGCCCACCGCGATCGCCACCACGCTCTTGAAGGTCGCCGCGGCCATGAACTCGATCGCGGTTCGCGGATCGGCGACCCAG
Source organism: Salinarimonadaceae bacterium (assembly GCA_007693435.1). GTDB lineage: Bacteria > Pseudomonadota > Alphaproteobacteria > Rhizobiales > Beijerinckiaceae > Saliniramus. Next base: position 40,145 of record REDO01000185.1, read on the forward strand.
ACGAAGAAAGCGACGAGCAGGTAGCCGATTGCGAGGATGTGCCAGAGCTGGGCGAGCGCCTGCGACATCCGCCCCAGCGCGTCCTTCTGGCCGCGGGCGACGCGCCGCATCAGCAATTCGCGCACCAGAGCCTTGTTCTGGAGAACGAGCACGATGCCGATCATGCAGGCGGTGAACACGGCGAGCGCGCGGATCGCCTGACCGGACGCCGCGGTGAGGTTCCAGGTGACGATCGGGGCGATGAAGAGGAATGCGTAGACGAGCAGGCTCACGACGCGCGAGAGCCAGAAATACCAGTAGTTCGCGGTCGTGTCCCCGATCGGCAGAAAGCGCAGCGCGCCGCAATGGGGCATGAACACCCCTCTGACCGCGACCTTGAGCCCCTCGGCGACGAGGAAGGCGTTCAGGAACAGGGCCGCGTTGAGGCCCATGATTTCGTTGGTCGCGACATTGGCCGCGAGCACGAAGCCGATGATCCAGGCGACCAGAACGCTCGCCGCGTCGATCCCGATCGCCGCCGGCGCGAGCGCGAGTCGGCGCATCAGACCGCTCGCGCGCGCCTTGTCGGAAAACCCGCGTCGCATGCGGTCGGTCACGAGCCGAAGCGCGAAGAACACGGAAAGCGTCGCGGCCATGACGATCCCGAGCGTCCAGAGCACACGGGCGAGGAACGTCACATCGGCGCTCGAAGCGTCACGCCACAGGGTCGCGACCGCGCCGGCGAATTCGGCGGCGACGCCGAAGACCCCGGAAATGTTCTCCGCGACGTCGCGGGTCCGCTCCGCGATCAGCCGTGCGACGGAGACCGACTCAGCAGACTGCTCCGCGACGCCGGGAGCGGCGGCCTCGCCGCGCAGGCGCTCGATCAGGCGTGCGCGGGCCGAATCATCCTCCAGAAGATCGATGAGCGCCTGGGTCTGCGCGTCAGCCGGCGCAGTCTCGCCGGAGGTCGCCGGTTCCGACGCCGCCGCCTGGGGTGGGAGCAGCTGCGCCGACGCCGAAGCGGGAACGGCGAGCCAGACGGCGAGTAGGACGACGAGCGGGAGAAAACGTGCGAACGTGAGGCGGCGCATGAAAGAAGCTTCGAATCTCTGGCTGGGCGATTGCGACAGAAGCCAAACTAGGCGTTCAGGCGGCGAATGCAAACCGGTCTCCGCCGAGCCTGACGCCTCTCGCGAGGGCTGGCGCGTCGTCAGAAAAACAAAGGAGCTGACAAAGATAGTTGAGAAAAGCTATTTTTGTCAGATAGTTAGAGAAACACGCCGGAGCAGGCTTCCGGCAAGCATCGAGATCGAACCTTTGAAGTATTTCTGTGCGGGCGCGACGGCGCGCTCCGCGGCCGAACTGACCGGGGTGAATCGCAACACGGCGATTCTGTTCATCATGGAGTGCGGATGGCGTTTCAATCGCCGGCCCGTTGGCGACCTCATCAAGGCTCTGCAAAAATAGAGATTTTAGTAACGGCGGACGCCCAATCTATGTCAGCCTTTTCTAAAATTTTTCTGGACCAACAGGAGCCCTCGATGACCACGACCACTGCCGAGAGCCATCCACCGTGATCGAGCGCGGGAGCGAACATATCCTGGTCGTCGAGGATGACGACTTGGTCCGTGCATATGTCGTCCAGCAGCTCGACTCACTCGGCTACCAAGTGTCGGAGGCGCCGGACGGTCCTACCGCCCTCGCGGTTATCCGCGAGCGCTCCGACATCGATCTGCTGTTTACCGATATCGTCTTGCCGGGCGGCATGTCCGGGTACGATTTGGCCGAGGCGGCCGGGCGACTGCGGCCTGAACTGCGTGTTCTCTACACCTCAGGCTATTCCGAGGAGAGCATCGCCCGCTACGATCGGCCGGATCCGGGGGGTGAGCTGTTGAAGAAGCCTTATAGACGGCAGGAACTGGCGCGACGGCTGCGCAGTATCTTCGAGCCATGACGTTGTTCGTCGTGCAGATCGCAGCATGGAACTTTTTTCGGAGCAGTGAATACGATTCCCATGATCGAGTGGGGCCGATTTGGATTGGTCACCGATTCTTGCGCGAGAGAGAGAAAGGCACATGTCAGTCACGCATCAAAGCTTGCTCGACGCGATGGACGGGATCGCCATCGTTCTCGATGAAGAGCTACGGATTTCCCAGATCGGCAAAACGAACTGGGAGAAATTCATCGACGATAATCCGCCGCCGCAGGATGCAGCGCCGCGAAATCTCACGAACGAGAGTGTGGTCGGCCTTCCCATAACGGACTTCTTCGCTGGCGACGCGGTGCGCGCGACCTTCGGTGACCTGTTCAAGAAAGTGCTTGGCGGGGCGCGACCAGCCGTTCAGATCGACTATCGCTGCGACGCGCCGGAGCTCCGACGTGACATGCGCCTTTCGGTCAGTCCGATCATAACTGGCGCCGACAAGCGCTACCTGCTTTATCAATCGGTGACGCTCGCGGTCCAGCAGCGTCCCAAATTGCCGCTATTCTGCGCGCCCGTAGCCGATCAGGAAGCAGAAGACATCCTCACATTATGCGCGATCTGCGCCCGTGTGGCCTGGCCGATCGGCGCGCCGACGGGCGCGCGCGAATGGATCGACTCCGCCGAGTATTACAGACGCGATGGTGAGGAGGTCGCCGTGATCTCCCATGGATTTTTCGAAGAATGCTTCGCCAGGCTTCAGGACGAGGATTAAAGTTCGGGGCTGACGCGCTATCTATATCGGCCCAAAAAAACAAAAAAACGCCCGGCGCAAGGCCGGGCGTTCATATATCCAGTCGGCGCGACCGCCGGGGAAAGGCGCCTTACTTGGCGACCGTCTTGGCGACGGCGACTTCGACCGGCTTGACCATTTCCTTGGCGAGGTTCGCGTAGAGCTCACCGATCTTCGACGACTGTGCGACGAAAGCCTCGTAGCTGCTCTTGACGAAATCGGTCTGGATCTCGATGGCCTTGTCGAGCGACTTGGCGCCGACCAGCTTCTCGAGAGCCGAAGCGCTGTGCTCGAAGGACTTCTTGGCGAAATCGGCGGTCTCGACCGCGATCGCCTGAGCGCCCATCGAGACGCTGCCGAAAGTCTTCACGGCGACGTCGACGTTCTCTTTGCCGAGCTTCTGGATGTCTTCGAACTGGTTCATCATTTTGTGTCCCGACGCGCGAGCGCCGCTCCTGTCTGCAAATACCTGAGACCGACCAAGCCGGTCAGCCCATGGACTCTTATATGTGCACCGCACAATGAAAGTCAAGTAAAATGCTGCAACGCAATATCGGGCTCGGATTTCCGACAATCCATTAACCGCTCCGTAACCGCGTCCTGCGCAGCATGAGGATTGTGACGCGCTTGCAACGTCGGGCTTTGGGGGGCCTCGCGCGTCGGTGACTTGGGAAGACCGGTTTACAGGGACGGTCCTAATGGTTTTGCGTATCGCATCCTCGCTCGCCGCGCTGCCCTGCGGACGCGCGCTCGCTATCGTTCTCATCGCTTTCGTCGCGCTCGCGGCGAGCGCCTCGGGGCCAGGCGGCGGCGCCGCCGCCTACAATCCTCCTTACGCCGCGCTGGTCGTCGATGTGAAGACCGGCCGCACGCTGCATGAGGAGAACGCCGACGCGACGCGCCATCCGGCGTCGCTCACGAAGGTGATGACGCTCTATCTGGTGTTCGAGCGTCTCGAACGCGGCGAGCTTCGTCTCAATTCGCCCTTGCGCGTTTCGTCGCGCGCCGCCGCCGAGCCGCCGTCCAAGCTCGGATTGCGGGCCGGATCGACGATCACGCTCGAGAACGCGATACTCTCCCTCGTGACGCGCTCGGCGAACGACGCGGCGACGGTGATCGCGGAAAATCTCGGCGGCAGCGTCGAGGCCTTCGCCCGCGAGATGACGGAGACCGCCCGCGCGCTCGGCATGCGCCGCACGACGTTCCGCAACGCCCACGGCCTGCCGAATTCAGCGCAGGTGACGACGGCGCGCGACCTCTCGATCCTCGCCATCGCGGTGCAGGACCGTTTCCCGCAATACTATCACTATTTCAGCCGACGTTCGTTCCAGTTCGCTGGCCGCGCCCATCCTAATCACAACCGTCTGCTCGGCCGCGTCGAGGGCGTCGACGGCATCAAGACCGGATTCATCCGCGCCTCCGGTTTCAACCTGATGACGAACGCGAAGTCGCGCGACCGGCACATCGTGACGATCGTCCTCGGCGGCCGCAGCGGCGCCCATCGCGACGGCATCGTAGAGCGACTGGTCACGCGGCACCTTCCGCGCGCCTATGCCGGCGCCCGCCAGACGCCGCTTGTCGGTCCGGGCCGCGCCGTGGCGCGCGCCTCGTCGGGGCTGCTGGCCGGAGTTCTGCCGCCGCGTCGCCCCAGCAATATCGGCGAGCCGGTCGCGGCTTTCGCCAGCGTGACCCCGCCTACGATCCCGCAGGGCGACGGCCGCGCGCCCCTCGACCTGAACGCCATGCGACCCGCGGTCGCCTCGGCCAGCGACGCGCCATCGACGACGACGCCGGGCTCGTCCCGCGCCATCGCCTTCGCCGGCGCGACGGGTTCGATTCCGCTGCCGCCGGCGCCGATCGCTGACGCGCGTCCCGCTCCAGAGGCGCCTTCCGCTCCGGCTCCGCGGCAGGTCGCGGCCCTCGCCGCGCCGACGCCGCCCGCCGCTACCGCGCCGCCCGCGCAAGCCGAGGCGCAGCGCTCGCCCTGGGTGATCCAGATCGCAGCCGTCGATTCGGAGACGGCGGCCATGTCCATGCTCGAGCGAGCCCGTACTCGCATCGGCGGACCGCTCCGTAAGGCCTCGCCGTTCACCGAGCCCGTCGTGGCCAACGGCGTGACCCTCTACCGCGCCCGATTCTCCGGCTTCGACGAGGCGGCGCAGGCCCGCGACGCCTGCCGGCAGCTCGAGCGCAACGGCTTCGCCTGCTTCGCTTCGCGAAGCTGAGCGCGGCTCGAATCCGATCGACGACCCGGACGCGCGGCCCGAGCCTCGCGCCCGGCTTTCCGACCAACTGAATGCGGTCCCGTATGGATCGTTCGTGCGTGCGTTTGTGGAGTATCAGCGATGTCGGCTCAAGAGGATGTCTTTGGCCTGGTTGACCCGAGCCGCGAGCCAGGTCGATCCGCCCTGGTCGGGATGCAGTTTCAGCATCAGCGTGCGATGCGCCCGCTTGATCGAGTCGATATCGGCCCCCGGAGAAAGCCCCAGGATCTGATAGGCCTCCTCTTCCGACATCGCGCCCGTCTTGGCCTCGCCGCGCGGCCCCGCGTCTCTGTCAGTCTTAGCGTCTTCACGCCATCCGGGAAACCGGCGGTCGAAATAAGCCTCGAGCAACCGGGCGCCTTCGGGGTCTGAATTCGCGCATTCGGCGTAGAGCGCCATCAGCTCGCGCTCGGTCAGCGCCGCGAGCGCGCGGCCGGCGAAGCCCCCCGCAAGAACGCTTCCCTCCATCGCCCCCGAATCATGGTCGAGCGTCATCTCGATCATGGCGGAGCGCACCCGCGAGACGCGTCCGGTCGCGCTCGGTCCGGACGCCCCGCCGCCGGGAAAGCGGCCCGTGCCGGGAAGACGCGGGAAATTCGCGGTGAGGCCAAGAATCCAGGCGCCCAGGCCGGCGACGAGCATGGCGATTTCGATGCGACCGCGCGCCAGCATCAGCGCAGCGAGTCCGAACAGAGCCACGCCGCCGAGGGTCTTCACGATCCGCGCGAGCATCGCCGGGTTCGTGCGCGCGAAGACGCGAGAGAGCCACCAGAAGGCGATCAGGGCCAGAGCCCCGTAGAGCAGCGTCATCATGAGGGATCTGTGGTCATGATGATCGCCTCATGTGGAGGGCCTCATGGAGCCCAGAAGGCGGCGCGCGCCCGCATCCTTCGTCGCGAGCCGCTCCAGCGCCCGCGATCCGCCGCTGGCGTAGGCCGCGGCCGCGCGCAACAGCGCTGCGAGTGCGTCGGGCGCGGACCCGTCGAAACGCTCGAAAGCGCCGCCTGTGAGCCGCGCGATCTCGCGGAAGGTCGCTTCGGCCATCGGATCGCCGCCCTCCTGGAAGATGAAGCCCTTGACCCCGAGCGCGCCGAGTTCGCCCGCGATCGCGCATAGCGCGTCGGCGTCCTCCTCCATGGCGTCGCCCACATAGACGAAGGCGTCGATCCGCGTCTCGCGGACGCCCTTGCGGATATGGCTCAGGACGCGCTCGATCTGCGTCTGCCCGCCCCGGCAGGAGATGCGCGTCATGAGGTCGGTCAGGGCCGTGGGATCGGCGACCCAGCGCGAGGCGCGGCACTCTCGGAAACCGCGGAAAAAGATCAGTTGCACCGCCAGCCCGCCGATCGAAGCCGCCGTCTCGAACATGCCGCCCTGCACCCCGCAGGCGAGATCCCAGGTCGGCTGCCGGCTCATCGTCGCGTCGAGCGCGAAGACGAGTCTCCCTTTCGCCGCAGCGACGCGTTTGGGCGAAGGCGCGACGGCGTCCGCTTCGGCCAGAAAGGCCTCGACAGTCGCTTCGCCCTGGCGCTTCTCGATGTCCTTGCGATCCTTCATCCGCTCCTCGGGGTCTCCTCGTCCCCTATAGATAGCGCCGGCGAGGCCCGGTTCCCAGCGCCTGCGCGCAGCCGCGTCCCGGGAACGAGAGGAGCGGGGGCGGCGGCCGGGGCGGGAGATGGAGAGAGGGCGGGGGCGAATGTCAGCCGGCGGCGGGCGACGCGCGCCGGGATCGGCCTGGGCGCCTGCTTCACCGCCTCGACGACGATGATCCCGGCGAAAGGCGCGGAAAGGCGCGTCCCGAAACGCTCCCAGGCCCCCGCCGTGCGCAGGAAGGCATCCGAAGCGATCGGCGGCACATAGAGCGCTTCGGTCCATTTCTCGGCCGCGAAGGAGTTGCGCGCAAGAAGGTCCGCGAGCTGCGAACGGGAATAGGGGCGTCCCTGCCCGAAGGGCGTCGCATCGACGCGCGCCCAGACGCCGCGCCGGTTGGGCGTCACGATGGCGACGCGCCCCCCGGGCGCGAGGGTCCGCCATAATTCGTGGAGCAATTCGTCAGGGTCTTCGGTCGTCTCCAGCAGATGCGCGACGATCGCGCGGTCGTAGGCGGCGTCGGGCAACGGCAGCATCAGGGGATCGGCGAGAAAGGCGAGGTTCGCGGTTTCGCTCGGCCAATGCCCCACTCCCTGCCGCGCCGGCATCAGCAGGTTCACGCGTTCCGCGCGGGCGAGGGCGGGGCGCAGGTAGGGCGGGCAATAGCCCAGCCCGAGCACACGGGCGTCCTTGACGCCGCGCAGGAAGTCGACCAGCGCGCGGCCGACGAAGCGCTGCGCGGTGCGGCCGAGCGGCGTCTCGTAGAACGACTGCAAGGCCAGAATGTCGACGATCATGCAACTCGGTCCGCTTCAGTGTCCGCCTCAAGGAATGGCCTCTCGCGCGCCGGCGCGCAACCCGAAACACCCCACTTCGGGACTTCTCGCGCTGGACGCCAAGCCCGTCGCACCGGACGCCAAGCCCGTCGCACTGGACGTCAGGCCCGCCGATGGGCGACAAGCAGGTCGGGAACAACGCCGCGAGGAAAGCCCATGAACGCAGAGCTCCATCTCTTCCGTTGTCTGAACGACAATGTCGGCGCGCTGATCCGTGATCCGGAGACGGGCGCTTGCGCCAGCATCGACGCGCCCGAGGCGCCGGCCGTTGACGAGGCGCTGGCCCACACCGGCTGGCGGCTCACCGACATCCTCGTGACGCATGGCCATCAGGACCATGTGCAGGGCGTCGGCGCTCTCAAAGAGCGCCATGGCGCGCGCGTGGTCGCGCCGGCGGCATGCGAAACGCTCCCCGGCCTCGTCGATGTCGCGGTGCGCGAGGGGGACTCCGTGACCCTGGGCGGGCTCGCCGCGCAGGTCTGGGAGACGCCGGGCCATTGCGCGGACCATGTGGTTTTTCATTTCGCCGACGACAAGCTCCTCGTCGCCGGGGACGTCCTTTTCGTCATGGGCTGCGGGCGCGTCTTCGGCGGCGATTACGCGAGCCTTTTCACGGCTCTCGAGCGCGTGCGCGCGCTGCCCGAAGACACGCGGGCGATCGTCGGCCACGACTACACGCTCGCCAATGCGCGCTTCGCCCTCAAGGCCGATCCCGACAACGCGGCCCTGCGCGAACGCGCCGCGCGCGCCGAGACGGAGGCGGCTTCCGGCAGCTTGTGGGGCATGACGACGATCGGCGAGGAGAAGGCGACGAATCCGTTCCTGCGGGCGCAGGAGCCGGCGCTCGCCGCCTCGGTCGGCATGGCGGGGGCTGACCCGTCCGACGTGTTCCGCGCCCTGCGCGAATGGAAGAACAAGGGATAAGCGCCGTGTCGCATGCGATCGAAGGACTGACCGCCGAGGAGGTGGTCCGCCGGCTGAACCTCGCCCCGCACCCGGAAGGCGGGTTCTACCGGGAGACTTACCGCGACGAGCGCGCGGACGCCTCCGGCCGCGCCGTCTCGACGGCGATCTATTATCTGCTCGGGCTCGGCGACGTGTCGGAATGGCACCGCGTGGACGCGGCCGAGGTCTGGCATTTCTACGCCGGCGCGCCGCTCGTCATCACCGTCTCGCCGAACGGGCACGACGCGCAGGCGCGCCATCTCGGTCCCGATATCCTGCGGGGCCAGGAGCCCCAGATCGTCGTGCCGGCGGGATGGTGGCAGACCGCGACCTCCCTCGGCGCCTGGACGCTCGTCGGCTGCACGGTTGCGCCGGGCTTCGATTTCGCCGGTTTCGAGATGGCTCCGCCCGGCTGGAGGCCGACGCCTCGGGCTTGAGCGCGCTCCTCAATCCTCGACGGGAATGTTGTCGATGAGCCGCGTCGCGCCCAGATGCGCCGCGACGAGGAGCCTTCTGCGCGCGTCGTCGTGAGGCTCGCCGAGCGTCTCGGCGTCGCGCAGCGCCAGATAGTCGATACGAAAACCGGCCTGCGCCACCTGCGCCCGCGCCGCGTCGAGCGCGCCTTGCGCGTCAACGCCTTTGCGCAACGCCGCCGCGCATTTGTCGAGCGCGGCGTGGAGCGTCGGCGCGATCGCGCGCTCCTGCGCCGTGAGGTAGCGGTTGCGCGAGGACAGGGCGAGCCCATCCGCCTCGCGGACCGTCGCGCCCGGCAGGATCGTCACGGGCAGGAACAAGTCGCGCGCCATGCGCGTCACGACCTTGAGCTGCTGGTAATCCTTCTCGCCGAACGTCGCGAAATCAGGCGCTGCGACGATCAGGAGCTTGGCCACGATCGTCGCGACGCCGCGAAAATGAGTCGGGCGAAACAGATCCTCGAGCCCGGCCCGCGCGGGGCCGTCGACCTCGATGAAGGTGCATTCGCCGGGCGCATACATGACCTGCGCGGCGGGCGCGAAGACGAGATCGGCGAGCCTGTCGAGCGCGGCGCAATCGGCGTCGAAGGTTCGCGGATACTTCTCCAGGTCTTCGGTCGGCGCGAATTGCGTCGGGTTGACGAAGATCGAGACGATCACGCGCTCCGCGTTCGCGCGCGCGAGGCGCACGAGCGAGAGATGTCCCTCATGCAGCGCGCCCATGGTCGGCACCAGCGCCACGCGTTCGCCGGCCACGCGCCAGGAGGCGACCTGCGCGCGCAGGTCCGCGATCGTCTCCGCGACGTCGATGCCGCGCCGCGCATGCTGCAGTCCGTTCATAAAACCAGCAGATCCCCGCCACTCGACCGGCCTCCCCGCGAGACCCTCGCCGCGAGCGTTAGCAGAGACCCGGTTCGTCGCCAACAAGTGTGTCGCCGATAAGCAGGGCGCATCGCTCCGATGCGCGCAGGACATGCCCGCCCGGCGCCGCGCTTCGGGCCGCGACCTTGCCGCTGCGCGCCGCCCCTGCTAATCCACGCCCCGACAATCCTTTTCGCTCGCAAGCAGGACGGCGCTCGTGGCTCGACAGTTCATCTATCATATGCGGGGTCTCTCCAAGACCTATTCCGGCGGCAAGAAGGTCCTGGACAACGTCCATCTCTCCTTCTACCCGGACGCCAAGATCGGCGTGCTCGGCCCCAACGGCTCGGGCAAGTCGACGCTCCTCAAGATCATGGCGGGCCTCGACAAGGACTGGAACGGCGAAGCCTGGGTCGCCGAGGGCGCCCGCGTCGGCTACCTGCCGCAGGAGCCGCAGCTCGATAACGGCAGGAACGTGCGCGAGAACGTCGAGCTCGGCGTCGGCCCCCAGAAGGCGATCCTCGAGCGCTACAACGAACTCGCGATGAACTATTCCGAGGAGACCGCCGACGAGATGACGGCGCTCCAGGACGAGATCGAGGCCAAGGGCCTGTGGGATCTCGACAGCAAGGTCGATCAGGCGATGGACGCGCTGCGCTGCCCGCCGGACGACTGGGCCGTGGACAACCTGTCGGGCGGCGAGCGCCGCCGCGTCGCGCTCTGCCGGCTGCTGCTCGAACAGCCCGAGCTGCTGCTCCTCGACGAACCGACCAACCATCTCGACGCCGAGACGGTGGCCTGGCTCGAAGGGCATCTGCGGGTCTATCCGGGCGCGATCCTGATCGTCACCCACGACCGCTACTTCCTCGACAACGTCACCGGCTGGATTCTCGAACTCGACCGCGGCCGCGGCATTCCCTACGAGGGCAACTACACCTCCTGGCTCGAGCAGAAGCAGAAGCGCCTCATGCAGGAAAGCCGCGAGGACGAGAGCCGCCTGCGGACCATCGAGCGCGAGCGCGAATGGGTTTCAGCCTCCCAGAAGGCCCGCCAGACCAAGTCCAAGGCGCGTATCTCGCGCTACGAGGAACTCGTCGCCAGGTCGCAGGACAAGGGCCCGGCGACCGCGCAGATCGTCATCCCGATCGCAGAGCGGCTGGGCGCCAACGTCATCGACTTCGACAACCTCAAGAAGGGTTACGGCGACAAGCTCCTGATCGACGGCCTCTCCTTCAAGCTGCCGCCGGGCGGCATCGTCGGCGTGATCGGCCCCAATGGCGCGGGCAAGACCACGCTGTTTCGCATGATCACCGGACAGGAGCAGCCCGACGAGGGCACGATCGAGATCGGCGAAACCGTCCAGCTCGGCTATGTCGATCAGTCGCGCGACGCGCTCGACGCGAACAAGACCGTCTGGGAGGAAATCTCGGGCGGCGGCGAGATCATCTATCTCGGCAAGCGCGAGATGAATTCGCGCGCCTATTGCTCGGCCTTCAACTTCAAGGGCGCCGACCAGCAGAAGAAGGTCGGCCAGCTCTCGGGCGGCGAGCGCAACCGCGTGCATCTGGCGCGTATCCTCAAGAGCGGCGCGAATGTCCTGCTGCTCGACGAACCGACCAACGATCTCGACGTCGAGACCCTGCGCGCGCTCGAAGAGGCGCTCGAGGATTACGCCGGCTGCGCGGTGATCATCAGCCACGATCGCTGGTTCCTCGACCGCATCGCCACCCACATCCTCGCCTTCGAAGGCGACAGCCACGTCGAGTGGTTCGAGGGCAACTTCGCCGATTACGAGGAAGACAAGAAGCGCCGGCTGGGGACCGATTCCACCATCCCGCACCGGATCAAGTACAAGAAGTTCTCCCGCTGAGGCCCGACCGGGAGGCGTCGTCGCATCGCGACGCCTCCCCCATGACAGCGCCGCCGGCGCTGATATAACCTCCCGAAAGTACATGACGGGAGGACGCGCCAGATGATTCCGAACGCCGCGCCGGAATTCAATTTTGATCTCGGCGACACCGCCGACGCCATCCGCGAAACGGTGCGCAGCTTCTCGCAGGAGAAGATCGCGCCGCGCGCCGAGGAGATCGACCGCACCAATCAGTTTCCGCGCGATCTCTGGCCGTTGATGGGCGAGATGGGCCTGCACGGGATCACCATCGCGGAGGAGGACGGCGGCACGGGGCTCGGCTATCTGGAGCACGTCGTCGCCATGGAGGAGGTGTCGCGCGCCTCCGCCAGCGTCGGGCTCTCCTACGGCGCGCATTCCAACCTCTGCATCAACCAGATCGGCCGCCACGGCACGAAGGCGCAGAAGGAGAAGTACCTGCCCGCGCTCATCAGCGGCGAGCATGTCGGCGCGCTCGCCATGTCCGAGCCGGGCTCGGGATCGGACGTCGTTTCGATGCGCACCCGCGCCGAAAAGAAGGGCGACCGCTACATCCTCACCGGCAACAAGATGTGGATCACCAACGGCCCCGTCGCCGAAACCCTCGTCGTCTACGCCAAGACCGATCCGGAAGCCGGCGCGCGGGGGATGACCGCCTTCCTGATCGAAAAGGGCATGAAGGGTTTCTCCACGCACCAGAAGCTCGACAAGCTCGGCATGCGCGGCTCCGACACCTGCGAGCTCGTCTTCGAGGATTGCGAGGTGCCGGAAGAAAACGTGCTCGGCGCTGTGGGCAAGGGCGTCAACGTGCTGATGTCGGGGCTTGACTACGAACGCGCCGTGCTCGCCGCCGGTCCGCTCGGGATCATGCAGGCCTGCATGGACGTCGTGATGCCCTACGTTCACGAGCGCAAGCAGTTCGGCCAGCCGATCGGGACGTTCCAGCTCGTGCAGGGCAAGATCGCCGACATGTATGTCGGCATGAACGCCTGCAAGGCCTATGTCTATGCGGTCGCCAAGGCCTGCGACCGGGGCGCGACGACCCGCGAGGACGCAGCCGGCGCGATCCTCTACGCCGCCGAGAAGGCGACGCAGATGGCGCTCGACGCGATCCAGCTCCTGGGCGGCAACGGCTATATCAACGATTATCCGACGGGGCGCCTGCTGCGCGACGCCAAGCTCTACGAGATCGGCGCCGGCACCAGCGAAATCCGCCGCATGCTGATCGGGCGGGAATTGTTCGGCAAAAGCGCGTGAGCCTCCCCGTTCCCTCAGCGACTGTCCGGGTTCAATGGAACGGCGGACCTGCCCCGAGCCCGGGGCGGGCCCGGCTTTACGCGTCGATCCGCCCGAAGCCCAGAAGCCGCTCCATCCGCCCCAGCACGTAGCGATAGCGCGACACGCGAGAGGGGTAGGGGCCGCGATTGCCCTCGATGGTGTGCAGAATGCCGTCGACGCAGCGCTCGACGAGGCCGATATGACCCTGCCATCCGCTCTGGGCTCCCCGCCACCAGACGACGATGTCGCCCGGGCGGGGATTCTGCGCCGCGCTCGCCGCATATGCCCAGCCCTTGGCTCGAAACTGGTTGCGGATGTCGCGCGCGCCGAGCGAATAGCGGAAGGGCATGTCGCGGCCAAGCCGCCTCGCGGCCTCCCGATGGCACCAGCTGACGAAGCCCGCGCACCATTCCGACCCTTCCGGCGCGCGGCCGTCGAGATAGACGCGGATATCGGGCCCGCGATTGTTTCCCCCCGCCTCGCCGGCGCCGCGCGCCGCTTCCTCGCGCGCGACCGCAAGCGCGGCCTCGCCGATCGGGCTCCCGGGCTCGCCTTCGGCCGCAACGGATTGCGGATCGCGCGCGCCGAGCGCCACGTCGATCGCGAAACGCGTCAGCGGACCGACGACGCCATCGACGACCAGCGGCTCGCCGCGCGGATCGAGATTCTGGGTCTGGAAGGCGCGCACGGCGCGGTCGAGGCGCGTATCGAAAACCTCGGGGGCCGCCTCGATCAACCCCAGAGCGAGCAGGGCCTCGCCCAGTTCACCCACCGCCCGGCCCGTGGATCCCTTGCGCAACAGCATATTCCGACCTCCATCGTCATCAGGAGGAGAAAATATAGGAAATAAAACCTGTCAGACAAGAATTCAGTCTGAATCTCTGCCGCCCTCCGGCCCCGCGCCGATCCGATAGACGCCCCGAAAGTCGTCGGGGTCGGCGGGTTTGCCCTTGCGCATGATGGTCACCTCGCCCGCTTTCGCGAGGCGCACGGCGGCTTGGCGCACGGGCTGCATCAGACGGCTCCAGAGCTTTTCGTCGGGGCCGGCCATGGCGCGCGCGACTTCGGAGGGGCAGATCGTCCTGGCCGGGCCTCGCGTCGCCACGAGTTCCCGCATGATGCGCGCGATTTCCGCTTCGTTGATCCTTGGCGCGTTCATTCGTTCTCCTTGCCCAACGTTTCGGGCGCCTGCGCGTCGAGGGCGTCGAGGGCGTCGAGCGCGTCGGAGCCGAACTGGCGTCGCCACATCACGGCGAGCACGGCGGCGGTCGCCACGATCAGCACATAGGGGCTGATGAACCAGCCGAGATAGCCCAGCGCGAAGAAGAAGGCGCGCTGTCCACGATTGAAATGCCGCCCCGCCACGATGCTCATGGCGGCGGCCCGCGCCGCGCCCTCGCGCGCCGCCTGGCTATTCCCGTCGACGTCGATCGCCCCGATCAGGATCGCGGCGTAGTTGAACAGCCGGTAGGACCAGGCGAACTTGAAAAAGGCGTAGACGAAGATGATCCCCAGCCCGCCGACCTTGGCCTCGAAGGCCAGCCGTGTGGTGGCGACGCCGAAGGGCATATCGGCGAAGATCGAGAGCGCGGTGTCGGTGGCCTGCAGCAGCGTCAATACGCCGGCGATGGCGAAGAGGGAGGTCGAGGCGAAAAAGGCCGTGCCGTTCTGGAGGGAGGCGAGGATCGTCGAATCGACGATGCGGTTCTCGCGGCGCATGAGCTGCGTCATCCAGGCGCGCCGGTAATGCGACATGCGCTCGTTGAGGCTGTTGCGTGAGGCCGAGAGTTTTTCGACCGCGATATGGTAGCCCGACCACGCGGCGACGAAGAACGCCACCGCGATGTAATCCGCCCATTCGAAACCCGGCGTCACGCGTCCCTCCGCCGTCCAGGGGCTCGCCCCTGTTGCCAACGGCGCGAGCCTTCGTCACCCTTTGCGCGAAAGCAAGCTAAACCGCTCGACCGAGGACAGAACATGCCCCAGACCATAACGCGCGGATACAAGGTGTTGCTCGATGAGGCGAACGCCGCGATCGAAACTCTCGACGTCGCCGCCGCCCGCGCCCTGCACGGATCGGAGGAGGTCGTGTTCGTCGATCTGCGCGACCCGCGCGAACTGCGCCGCGAGGGCGTGGTTCCCGGCGCCTTCCACTGCCCGCGCGGGATGCTCGAATTCTGGATCGACCCCGAGAGCCCGTATCACAAGCCCGTTTTCGCGCAGGACAGGCGCTTCGTCTTCTTCTGCGCCGCAGGTTGGCGCTCCGCGCTCGCAGCGAAAACGGCGCAGGATATGGGCCTGTCGCCTGTGGCGCATATCGCCGGAGGGTTTTCGGCCTGGCGCGAGGCGGGCGCGCCGGTTGAGCAGGTGGAGGACAAGGAGAGGCCGGCGTAAGCGCGCCGGAACCATCGCCGCGATCGCCTCGCCCGAAAGTCCGCCCCGACGAATCAGCCGCGCAACGCCTGCGCCACCGCTTCCGCATAGACCTGCGCGCCCAAAACGATGTCCTCTTCCGCCGTGTCCTCGGTCCAGTGGTGGCTGATCCCGCCGATGGAGGGCGCGAAGAGCATGGCGGCGGGCATGATGCGGGCGAGGTACTGCGCATCGTGCCCCGCGCCGCTCGGCATGCGCAGGCTCTTGCCCGGCGCGTGGATTTCCGCGGCCTGCTCGATCGCAGCCTGAAGGCCCTCGTCCATCAGGGCCGGTCGGCTCTGGGCCATCACCTCGACGCTCGCGCGGCAGGGGCCCTGCATGTCGATCTCGGCGACGATGGCGCGCAGCTCCGCATCGAGTCGCTCCAGCGTCGCTTCGTCGGCGTCGCGGAACTGGAAGAGCGCTTCCGCGCGACCGGGAATGACGCTCGCCGCGCCGGGCTCCAGCGCGATGCGGCCGGCCGTCCAGACGGTGCGTTCGCCGCAGATCAGGGGGAAACGCTCGTCGATCCGCGCCAGCGCGCGCACGGCGGACAGGCCGGCGTCGCGGCGACGTTTCATGCTGGTTGTGCCCGCATGGTTCTGCTCGCCCTCGAAGACGAGCCGGTACTGCCAGATGGCGACGATCGCCGTCACCACGCCGATCTTCGCGCCGGAGCCGATCAGCGTGTCGCCTTGCTCGATATGCGCCTCGATAAAGCCCTTGTAACGCCCCTTCTCGCAGACGATGCGCGGCTCGCCGGCGAGACCCACATCGGCAAGGGCCGAGCGCAGGGAGCGCCCGTCATAGCGGTTGGCGGCGGTGTCGATCTCCGCCTCTTCCAGAACGCCGATGAAGGATTTCGAGCCGAGGAAGGAGCCGAAATGGCCCTCCTCGTCGGCGAGGGCCACGACGTCCACGGCGCAATCGGCGAAGGCCGGATCCTCGGCGATGGCGCGCGCGGCTTCGAGCCCGTAGATCACGCCGAGCGCGCCGTCGAGCCAGCCCGCATGGTTCTGGCTCTCCAGATGCGAACCCGTGAGCATCTTCGGCCCCGCAGCCTCGCGACGGCCGTAAACGGTGCCGATCCCGTCGATGCGGGCGGAGAGGCCCGCCTCCTCCATGCGGCGCAAGAGCCAGCGCCGGGCCTCCATGTCGTGGGCCGAGAAGGTCGGGCGGTGGACGCCGGTCTTGTATGCGCCGATCGAGCGCAGATGGTTGAGGTCGCCCATCAGGCGCGCGGGGTCGATCGTCGGCATGGCGGCGTTTTCCTTATTCCGGCGTCAGTCGATCTTGCGCTCGTCCGCGATCACCTTGCCGTCATTGGGCAGCGAGCCGGGCGCGCGCGCAAGCCGGAAAGAAGGCGAAGCCCGAGCGGACGGCGCGCGCGGATCAGAACCGCAACACGCGCATGAGCCGCGCCACGTCGAGCAGCGAGACGAGCGCCGAGGCGACGTAGGTCATCGCGGCTGCGCGCAGGACCTTGCGGGCGGCGGGCAGGTCCTTTTCGCCGAGATAGCCGCCCTTCTCCAATATGGGCAGCGCCCGCCCGAAGCTCGCATCGAGCTCCACGGGTAGCGTGAGCAGATGCACGAAGACGCGCGAGGCCAGCAGCGCCACGACGACGCCGATCTGCAACACGACGAGCACCGGCGATTTCACGGCGATCGCGACGACGGGCGCAGTCGCGAGGATGATCGCCGCGGCGATTTCGATACCCCGGATCGAGGAGGCCAGCTTGATGCGCGTGGTGAGCAGCTTGTCGCCGTCGGCGTGCTGCATGGCGTGGCTCGTCTCGTGGGCGGCGACCGCGACGGCGGTGATGGAGCGTCCGTCGTGATTGTCGGGGGAGAGGCGCACGACCTTCTCGATCGGGTCGTAATGATCGGCGCCGGGCGGCGCGATCTCGATGCGCACGTCCGGCAGCTTGGCGAGGTCGAGGAGATGGCGCGCCAGCTCGCCTCCGGTGCCCGGAATATCCTTGCGCTCTGCGGCGTGCCGGCGCATGGCCGCGCGCACCCACCATTGCGGCAGGAAGACAAGCGCGAGGAACAGGGCGCCAAGGACGGCGATGATGATCGGCATGATCCGTCAGATAAGCGTTTCCCCGCGCTTTTGCAGGGGCGTGAGGGCGCAAGCGTGACGGATCATCGCCCGGTGAGGTCGCGCGCGACGATGAGACGCATGATTTCGTTCGTGCCCTCGAGAATCTGGTGGACGCGCAGATCGCGCACGATCTTCTCGATGCCGTATTCGGAGAGATAGCCGTAGCCGCCATGCAGCTGCAGCGCCTTGTTGGCGACGTCGAAGCCGGTGTCGGTGGCGAAGCGCTTGGCCATGGCGCAGAGCTTCGTCGCGTCGGGGCGCTTGGCGTCGAGCGCGGCGGCGGCGCGCCAGAGGAGCGTGCGCGCGGCCTCGAGTTCGGTCGCCATGTCGGCGAGGGTGAATTGCAGCGCCTGGAACTGCGTGAGCGCCTTCCCGAAAGCCTTGCGCTCGCCCATATAGGTCGTCGCCTTCTCAAGCGCGGCCTGCGCGCCGCCGAGCGAGCAGGCGCCGATATTGAGCCGCCCGCCGTCCAGCCCCGCCATGGCGACGCGAAAGCCGATCCCCTCGTCGCCGAGGCGGTTGGCGAGCGGCACGCGCACATCCTCCATGATGACCTGCCGGGTCGGCTGCGCGTTCCAGCCCATCTTGCGCTCGTCAGCGCCGAAGGAGAGGCCGGGCGCGTCCTTCTCGATCACCAGCGTCGATATCCCGCCCGCGCCTTCGGCGCCGGTGCGCGCCATCACGACGTAGACGTCGGCTACGCCCGCCCCGGAGATGAACTGCTTCACCCCGTTGACCACGTAGTCGTCGCCGTCGCGCACGGCCTTCGTCTTGAGGGCGGCGGCGTCGGAGCCGGCGCCGGGCTCGGTCAGGCAGTAGGAGGCGAGAAGCTCCATCGAGCACAGACCGGGCAGCCAGCGGGCGCGCTGCTCCTCGTCGCCATAGGTGTCGATCATCCAGGCGCACATGTTGTGGATGGAGATATAAGCCGAGATCGTCGGGCAGCCGGTCGCCAGCGCCTCGAAGATCAGCGCCGCGTCGAACCGCGAGAGGCCCGAGCCGCCGACATCCTCGCGGATATAGACGCCGCCCATGCCGAGCGCCGCGGCCTCGCGCATCACGTCGACGGGGAAATGCTTCTCCTCGTCCCAGCGCAAAGCCTCGGGCGCGAGTTTCTCGGCGGCGAAGTCGCGGGCCATGTCGCGGATGGCGGTCTGGTCCTCGTTAAGCTCGAACATGGTTCCTCTCGACGATCATCGGTCGCTCGTTCAGGTTGTGGCTGCGTATTCTGGACGGCGCGCGCGCAAAAGCAACCGCGAGGCGCCGCAAGTCACGCCTTCCGTGAGGCCGCGACGGCGACCCCGAGCGCCGCGAGCGCCATGCCGCCGATCTGCACGATGGTCAGCGTTTCGCCAAACAGCGCATAGGCCATCAGCGCCGAAACCGGCGGAACGAGATAGAGCAACGCCGCAACACCCGCCACCGCGCCCCGGCGGATCAGGGCGAGCAGCAGGAAGATGCCGCCGATCGAGATGCCGAAGACGGACCAGGCAAGGCCGATGACCACGGGCGTGTTGAACTCGATCCGTCCGGTTTCAAGCAACATGGCCGCCGGCGCGGTGATCAGCGCGGCGCCGATGAAATGCACGACAGTGTTCGAGCGCGGGTCCTGAGTCCCGCCGGTGCGCTTCTGCCAGATCGTGCCCAACGTGATCGCGAGCATGGCGGCGAGGCAGATCGCGACTTGCATCGGCGGCGCGCCGGCGCCCTCGCCGATGCCCGGCGTTATCACGAGCGCCGCTCCGGCGAAGCCCGTCGCCACGCCCAGCCAGCGCCGCGCCGAGACGCGCTCGCCCAGAAGCCAGCCGACGAGCAGCGCGGTGGCGAGCGGCTGGAGCCCGATGATCAGCGCCGAAATCCCCGCCGACAAGCCGTTGCGCACCGCCCAGAACACGCCGCCGAGATATAATCCGTGAAGCAGCATTCCGGCGATCAGCCCGTCGCGCCAGTCGCGCGCCGTCTTCGGCCATGCGGCGCCGGCATGCAGAGCGATCGCGCCGAGAATGGCGATGGCGAGCACGTAGCGCAGCATCAGGAAGCTGAGCGGTTCGGCGTAGGGCGCCACGAGCCGCGCGGTGACGAAGCCCGTCGACCAGATCAGGACGAACAGCGCGGGGGCGATTCTCGCGATAGCGTTCCTGCTGGCTTCGGCGTCCTGGTTCGGCATAAGGGTTGGCGCCTTGTGACGGGAGCGGCCGATTGGCGGCTGCGGCCGGGGATCGCGCGATTTAGCGCCTTGCGTCGCGCGGCGCCATGGCCCATTTGGCGTAAGGGGAGTAGCGCCGCCTTGCAAGCCATCGGTCGAGTCTTCGCAGTCCTGTATCTGGCGTACAACCGCATGATCCTGCATGACGGCTGGGCGATCGCGAGCCATATCGCCTTGTCGGCGCTCTTCTCCTTCTTCCCCTTCCTGATCCTGCTGACCGCGCTCGCGAGCTTCTTCGGGGCGGGCGCGCTCGCGGACGATGCCGCCGGGCTCATCCTCGACGTGCTCCCGCAGGAGGTCGGCATGCCGATCGCCGCCGAGGTGCGCACCGTGCTCACTGAATGGCGCGGCGATCTGCTCACCATCGGCGCGGCGCTGGCCCTCTACTTCTCCTCGAACGGCATCGAGGCGTTGCGGGTCGGTCTCAACCGCGCCTACGGCGTGCGCGAGAACCGCAGCTGGTATCTGACGCGCATCGAATCGATCTTCTACGTCGTCATCGGCGCGGGCGTGATGCTCGTCTTCGCCTTCGGAGTCGTTCTGGGGCCGCTGATCTGGGGGACGCTCGTGAGCTACTTTCCGCCGCTCGCCGAGTTCACGCGGGTGGTCGATGTCCTGCGACTGGGCGGTACGGCGTTCATCATCGTCGTGGCGCTGATCGTCACGCACAAGTACCTCGCGGCCGGCGAACGCAGCTTCCTCTCGATCCTGCCGGGCGTCTTCGTGACTCTGTTTCTCTGGCTGCTCGGCGGGTTCGTCTTCGGCGCGTATCTCGCGCATTTTCCCCAAGCCTATGCGACGACCTATGGCGGCCTCGCCACGGCGATGATCGCGCTGATCTTCCTCTACACGCTCGCCGCGATCTACATCTACGGCGGCGAGATCAACGGCGCGATCGCGGCGATGCGGCGCGCGGCGGCGAAGCGTCTGCGCTCGAAGGCGACGCGCTATGAGGGCGGCTGGCACTGGTGAAACGGCGCCCGGCACCGCGTTCGAGCAGGCTTCACCCCTTGCAGGCGACCAACGCGCTCGACGAGGCTGTGGATATCGGACAGGCGCACGAATTGGACAGCCGTCGTCGTCATCCGTAAATTCCCCTTGAGGGAGCTGTCATGACGTCTTCGGAGACCAGACCAACGCGACGCGCCGTCTTGAGCGGAGCGCTGTCGTCTCTATCGGCGATCTGCGTCGCCGGCGCGCCGATCATATCGAGCGGGCGCGCGCTCGCCGGCGCAAGCCAGCCCGTATGGAGCGCGTCGTCTTCGCATGTGATCGATCCGAGGGACGGCATCTTGACCGCCCCCGGAATCGTGACCTTTCAACGCGGCGCCTTTCAAATGCAGGGGATCGCGCGTGGCGAATTCCAGCGCCGCGCCGCCTTTCTCGACGCCGTTTTCTCGCCTGACGGAACCCGCTTCGTGGCTTCCACAGGGATAGGCATCGCAAGAAAATGGCGTCTGCCTGGTCGAGACGCAGAGCGTTTCAGGGCTGAGGAAACAGATACATTCGGCTCCAGCGATGAGTCTGTCGGCGCGATCAATGCGATCAAATGGTCGAATGACGGCCGCCTGATCATGTATGCCGAGGGATGGAATCTCGTCAGGTTCTTCGCCGCTGATGATCTTCATTACTTTGGAAGCGTATTCTATAGGGGTGTCGTGGGTTGTGATTTTTCAGATGATTCCCAGAATTACATGCTTTTTTCAAATCACAGCATTGATATTTTCGATCTGAACGACAGGAAAACTCATTCATTTCCAACTGCTCCAATTCGCAGCCCCGTCGTGAAGGCGGTGTTGGTTGGTGGCGTCTCGAAGGTCGCGACGCTTCACGACAACGGCGTAGTGGCGATCTGGGATGCGTCGTCCGGGTCGATCCTGCAGCATTTCCGTGTGCGGGTGCAAAGAGGCGGCCAAGGTATTTCTGGCGCCATCGATGTGACGCGACAAGGAAAAGCTTTAGTCGCATCCATGGGATCGGCCACCGCTGTGCTTTGGGATATTGAAAAAGAAGAAAAAATAATGGTTCTTGAAGGTCATGAGGATATAATTACGATGGCGAATTTTTCGCGTGACGGACGTTTTATCGTAACGTCGTCGTTCGATAATTCGGCGAAGATTTGGGAAACCGACAGCGGGAATTTGGTGAGGAATCTGCCCGGCCATCGGGAATCGGTGCTTTCGGCCCGATTTTCTCACGATGGATGGCGAATCCTGACGACATCAAGGGATCGAACGGCGCGATTGTGGACGGCTTCCGGGTAGAGAGATCGGTTTCTCGTTTGATTTGACATGGAGATTTCCAGACCCGGCGCGAACGCCGCGCTTCGAGGGGCCAGACGCCGATCCGCGATCGCGTCCGCCACAGCCCTGAACGCGGCCGAAAATTTCGATAGCGATTTCGAGTGAGTGGTTCGCCGCCGTATCGGCTTCGGCGGAAGGGCGGGCGCACGCCCCGCGCGTTCTTCAGCGTGCGGTCAGAGCGAGACGCCGTCGATCTCGCGCCGCAGTTTGTCGACGACCGGCCCGAGGCGCGGGAGCTGGGGATTGATCGCGAGCGCCCTTTCGTAGCTCGCGAGCGCTCCGAACTTGTCGCCCGATTCCTGCAGGAGATGGCCGAGCCCGGTCCATGCCCCGAAATGGCGCGGCTCCAGCGTGACCGCGCGGTGGATATCGGCGATGGCGGCGATGGGATCGCCGAGGCGCTGGAAGGCTGCGGCGCGCCTGTTCCAGGCCTCCGCCCAGTCCGGCTGGAGGGTCACCACGCGATCGAGGAGCTCCACTGCAAGCGCGGCGTCGCGTTCGCGCATGGCCTGCTGCGCGCGCGTCATGAGGAGATCGGCCGTGTCGGAGCCCGAGCGCATCCAGCGACGGTTGATCAGCAGCGAAACGCCCCGCGCCTCGCGCTCGTCGCTCGCCGCGGCGAGGCGTTCGAACAATTCGTCGAGCGCCGCGTCGGTGCGGGCGGGGCGTGGGGAGGAAGGTGTCGCCTCTTCGATCGCCGGCGCGTCATGCTGCGGCGCCTCGGCTCGCGCGCCGTGCCCCGCCATCGCCGCGACGGCGGCGAAGATTGCGAGGAAAGCGATTCGTGCCGGCACAAAAAAGCGCATGCCGGATGATGTGGTCACCCGGCATGCGTCGTCAATTCACAGGTAGGTGCGTCGAAACGTCTTCGACGCGGTGATCAGCCCTGACGCGCCTTGTAGCGCTTCTGGGTTTTGTTGATCACGTATACGCGGCCCTTGCGACGAACCACCTGGCAGTCGCGATGGCGCCCGCGCAGGCTCTTGAGCGAGTTGCGGATCTTCATCGGTCCAGTTCTCCATTGGCGCGGTCGTCGTGGACCGGCGATCTTGAAAGAATACAAATTCCGGGGTGATGCGGAAGGCGCGTGAGCGACCTCGTATCGTCGGGAGCGCGGGATACCTGAAAAGCAGTGCCCGGTCAACACCGTCGCGACCGCGCCGGACGACGGTTCGCCCGAGACCGGCTTGCGCTCCGATGAGAACAAATATAGAACAATACCTGCTTCATTGGCTGGGGACACGGTCGTCCCGGGGGTTGTCGCGCCGGCGGCGAGGCCTCACAAAGACGCGGACGGATCGAAGGGAGGCTCGGATGGCGGGCAGCGTGAACAAGGTCATTCTCATCGGCAATCTCGGGCGCGACCCCGAAGTGCGCCGCCTCGGCAGCGGCGATCCGGTGGTCAACCTGCGCATCGCCACTTCCGAAAACTGGCGGGACAAGCAATCGGGCGAGCGCCGCGAGCGCACCGAATGGCACACCGTGGTGATCTTCAACGAGAACCTCGCCAAGGTCGCCGAGCAATATCTGAAGAAGGGCTCGAAGGTTTACATCGAGGGCCAGCTCCAGACCCGTAAATGGCAGGACCAGAGCGGCGCGGATCGCTATTCGACCGAAATCGTCCTCCAGCGCTATCGCGGCGAGCTGACGCTCCTCGACAGCCGCGGCGGCGGCGGCGGGGGCGGATCCGACGGCAGCGACGATTATGAGCGCGGCGGCGACGAGTTCGGCCGCTCCTCGCCGATGGAGAACCGCCCCGCCCGCAGCGGCGGGCAGGGCGGAGGCGCCGGCGGCGGGCAGGGTGGCGGGCAAGGCGGCGGATCGCGCTACGACAATCTCGACGACGATATTCCGTTCTGACCCTCGCCGTTCCGGTCGGCGTCCGCGCTCAGCCGGCGCGCCAGCGGCGCG
This sequence comes from Salinarimonadaceae bacterium, assembly GCA_007693435.1. Taxonomy (GTDB): domain Bacteria; phylum Pseudomonadota; class Alphaproteobacteria; order Rhizobiales; family Beijerinckiaceae; genus Saliniramus. Next base: position 63,914 of record REDO01000185.1, read on the forward strand.
CGATCAGCGCGTCGAGCGACAGCGCGCCCGGTCCCCGCGCCACGACCACGAGAAGCGCCACGGCCCAGAGCCCGTGCGTGACCCAGGCTTCCGGGTAGACGAAGATCTGGATCGTCGCGGTCATGATGAGCAGGCCCAAAGCCGCGTAGCGCGTGGCGAGGCCGATGACGAGCAGGACCGGCAGCGCGTGCTCGGCGATCGTCGCCAGATAGGCCGCGAGCGCCGGATCGATCACTGGCAGCGCGTATTCGTATTCGAAGAGGAAGAAGGTCGAATCCTTCAGGGCGAAGCCGTCGACCTTGGTGCGTCCCGATTGCCAGAACACGGCGGCCGGAAAGATGCGCGCGGCGAAGGCGACGAGCCACCAGGGCGTGCGCTCCATCGTCGCGATGCTCCAGCGCACAAGGCGCTCGGCCGTCGAGCCCGTCGGTTTCGCTTCGCCGTCCGACCGCGTCGCGGTTTTCTCCGTGATAGTCTCGATCATGATTGTCTCCCCCTCAGTCAATGGAAATGACGAGGCCGCCGGCCACGGCGCGCGCGAGCGCCGCGCCGGGGTCGAATGCGTCGTCGGTTGAAAAGGCCGCCTCGGCGGCTGACGCGAAGCCTGGATCGCGCGAAAGGGCGTCGATGAAGGCAACGTAGGCGGGTTCCGCCGCCTCCACCCGCACAGCAAGGGCGGGACGCGAGACGATCGCGGTCTCGCCGCTCCATTGCGCGATCGGCTCCGGCGTCGCGCCGGGCTGGTTCATCCTCCAGATCGTCACGATCGGGTGCGGCGAGGCGACGATGCGAAGCGAGGGATGCAGCATGAGACGCAGGCTTTCCGGATCGCGCCCGGCCGCCGCCACGAGGGCCTCGATTGCGACAGGCGTGGCGTCGGCCGCGTGATAGGCCTCGCCCAGCGCGAATTCCAGGCGCGCGACGTCGGGCAGGTATGGCAGGCCGGCCGCCGGTTCGAAGCCGGCGAGAAAAGCCGGAAAATCTTCTCCGTAGCGCATCATCAGGCGCGAGCGCGGCGGATGTTTCTCCACGAAGAGGCGGGCGCAAGCGGTGAAGAACTCCTCGCCGACGAGCCGCTCCACGGCCGGAAACCGCGTCGCCAAAGCCTTGGCGAGCCCGACGACGACATTGTTGCGGTAGACCGCGAACCGCGCCTTCGCGATCGCGGGATCGCGGATTGCGACATTCGCGGGAAGATCGCCGCCGAACAGGCCACGCGCAAAATCGCTCTGGCTGTCACGAAGCGCGGGCATAGGCCGCCTCCGGCGCAAGGATGCGCCTCGCCCGGTCGGCCTCGGCCGCGAGCGTGGCGAAATCGGGCACGTCGTTGTCCCATTCGATAAGGCTCGGCAGGGCGCCGGCGCGCGAGATGACGTGGGCGTAGAGCGACCAGACCGGATCGGCGACCGGAGTGCCGTGCGCGTCGATCAGGAGCGGGGATCCGTCGGGCAGCGTCTGCGCCTCGTGGCCGGCGAGATGGATCTCGCCCACATGCTCAAGCGGAAAGGCCGCGAGATATCCGAACGCGTCCGTCCCCTGATTGACCGCCGAGACGAAGACGTTGTTCACGTCGAGCAGCAACCCGCAGCCGGTGCGCTTCGCGATCGCGCGCAGGAATTCCGTCTCGGCCATCGTGGTGTCGGCGAAGGCGAGGTAATTGGAGGGATTCTCAAGCAGAATTCGTCGTCCGAGCGCGCCTTGCGTCTCGTCGATATGGTTGCAGACGAGCGCGAGCGTCTCGTCGTTATAGGGCAGTGGCAGCAGATCGTTGAGATAGGCGTCCTCGTGCGTCGACCAGGCGAGGTGCTCGGAGAAGCTCTCGGGCTCGTAGCGATCGCAGAGCGCCCGCAACCGCGCCAGATGCTCGCGGTCGAGAGGGGCATGCCCGCCTATCGAGAGGGAGACGCCGTGCAAGGACAATGCGTAATCCGCCCGCAGGGCCGTGAGCCGCGCATGGGCCGGGCCGCCCTCTCCCATGTAGTTCTCCGCATGGACCTCGAAGAAGCCGAGATCGGGCTTCGTCTCGCGGATGGCCTCGAAATGCTCCGGCTTGAAGCTGAGGCCGGGCGCGGCGGGCAGGGTGGTCGGTCGCATGACGGTCTCCGCTGTCTGATGATGCGGCGGCGTAGGCGCCGCCGTGACCCCTCCCCGCTGCAGCGGGGAGGGGGGACTCGTTCTCGCCTGGAGGTCAGGTCGGGCGATCGATCTCGGAGAGCGAGCCCATGCCGTACGGCGTCTCCATGCTCTCGCAGGTGCCGGCGGGGACGAGCTTCCAGGCGTTGCCCTGGTAATCCACCGTCGAGGTGCCGGAGCAGGTCGTGCCCGGACCGGCGGCGCAGTCGTTCTGGCCGGCGAGCGCCACGCCGTAGCACTTCTCCATTGTGGCGTCCTGCGCCTGACCCGGGGCGCTCATCAGCGCGAGGGCTGCGGCGACGGATCCGGCGAGGGCGAGCTGGCGGGTGGTGCTGTTCATGATGAGGCTCCCTTGGTCGTTGAACGGGGTGTTGCGCGATTTTCGCGAGGACCCTTGATGGTTCCCGATGCCGAATTCGCCCGCTAGGATGGATTCGTTACGCCGATCACGCGGATGTGTTCGCGCCATCACGTCTCCGTGAAATCGTAACGAACGACGTAACGAAAGGCGCCTGCCCGCCGAACTGGAGTGCGAATGAGTTCAGCCGACGAACGAAAGTGGGCCGACATGATGCGCGCCGCGCTTTCTGGAGACGAGAAACGCTATTGTGAGTTCCTGAACGAGGTCGCGCCCGTGTTGCGCCGGCTCGTCAGGGCGCGCGCCAGCGGACTCGACGCCGAATGCGAGGACATCCTGCAGGAGACGCTCCTCGCCATTCATCTCAAGCGCCATACTTGGCGTGAGGACGAACCTTTGCGCCCGTGGCTGTTCTCCATCGCGCGCTACAAGATCGTCGACGCTTACCGCTCCCGCGGGCGCCGCGTGGCGCTCGACATCGAGGATTTCGCCGAGACGCTTCCCGCGCCGGCGGAGGAGGACGCGACGCAGCGCGGCGACATGGAGCGCGTTCTGGCGGCGCTCGACGACCGGTCGGCCGCCATCGTGCGCGCCATCGGCCTTGAGGGCGCAAGCGTGTCGGAAGTCGGCGCGCAGCTGTCGATGAGCGAGGGAGCGGTGCGGGTCGCGCTGCACCGTGGATTGAAGAAGCTCGCGGAGATGCGGGCGAGGATGCTGGAATGAAGACGGATGACCTGATCAGAACGCTGGCCGCCGACGCCGCCGCCGCACCGCCGGTGGAGAGCTATCTGCGCCCGGCGCTCGTAGCGGGCTTCGCGGCTTCCCTCGCCCTGTTTCTCGTGACGCTCGGCCTGCGGCCCGATCTGGCCCAGGCAGCCGAGACGCTTCGTTTCGTCGTCAAGCCGTTCTTCCCGCTGATCTTCGCGATCTGCGCGCTGATCGTGCTCGCGCGGCTCTGGCGCCCCGGCGCGCGCGTTCCCGGCGCGCTTCTCGTCCTCGCGCCGGCGCTGCTTGCGCTCGCCGTCGGGCTCGAACTCGCCGCCGAGCCGTCGGAGCGTTGGGGAGCGCTTCTCGTCGGCGACAACGCCCTAAAATGCCTCGTTTTCATTCCCTTGTTCTCCGCCGCGCCGCTGGCCGCGATCCTCTACGCCCTGCGCCACGGCGCGCCGACGCGCCCGGCGCTGACAGGCGCCGTCGCGGGCCTCGTGGCCGCAGGGATCGGCGCGACGCTCTATGCGCTGCATTGCCCCGACGACAGCCCGCTCTTCGTCGCGGCGTGGTACGCCCTTGCGACCGCTCTGGTCTGCGGCGTAGGCGCCCTGCTCGGCGCGCGGTTCCTGCGCTGGTGAGAGCTCAGGCCCGGCGGGCGAAGAGATCGCTCCAGGACGGTAGCGCGCCCGGAAAGGGCAGGGCGTGCGCCTCGTAGACTCCGCGCGCGATGGCGCGGGCGAGGACGTCGGCGGCGGCCGCGCAGATCAGCGTCAGATCGCCAATCGGATCATTCAGGGGCTTTGCGCCCGTCGCCGCCGCGAAGATCGTGTCGCCGTCCATGGGCGCATGCGTGACGCGGAGCGCCCGCGCGAGCCCGTCATTGGCGGCGATGGCCACGCGCTTGGCCTGCGCCTTGGTGAGCGCGGCATCGGTCGCGACGATCGCGATGGTCGTGCCGGGCTGCGGCCCGCCCTTCCAGCGCGGCGCCCGCGCCTGCGGCGGAACATGAGCCGGCCAGCCGAGCCCGCCGAATTCCGCTCCCTCCTCCAGCCAGCCCGCCCAGAAATGCGGCCCGCCGCCGATCACCGCAGAGCCGACCGCGTTGACGATCGCGAGCGCGCCGACGACGTGGCCTGAGGGCGTGACGGCGGAGGCGGAGCCCTGCCCGCCCTTCAGATCGACGGTCGTCGCGCCGTAACCCGCGCCGGCAGTGCCCAGCGGAACGGCGCGGTCGGCCCGCTCGCAGGCCGCGAAGGCGAGGTCGCGATAGGGGGGAAAGCGTCCCCAGTCCTTGGCCCCGCCATTGAGAAGGTCGAAGCAGATCGCCTGCGGAACGATTGGCACGACGACGTTCCCGACGGGGAAGCCGCGACCGCGCTCGCGCAAGTAGGCCTGCGCGCCGCTCGCCGCGTCGAGCCCGAAACCTGAGCCGCCCGACAGAACGAGCGCGTCCACGCGCTCGACGCTCGCCTCCGGTTCGAGACAGCCCAGATCCCGCCCCGCCGGCGCCCCGCCGAGCACGGAAACGGAGGCCGTCGCCGGCTCGTCGAAAAGCGCCACCGTGACGCCGGAAGCGAGTCGCTCGTCATGGGCGCAGCCGATCGCGAGCCCGGAGACGTCCGTGATCAGATTGAGAAGCGTCATGGCCGTCACCTCGCGCGCTGCGTCAGGATGCGTCTATCACGAGCCTGCGATGGCCGCGAGAAGACCCTTCTCGACGGGCGCGCGCGGCGCTACAAGCGCGGCATGATGGATTTCCCGATACTGGCCGCTCTCGCAGGCGGATTGATCAGCTTCCTGTCGCCCTGCGTGCTGCCGCTGGTGCCGCCCTACATGACCTATCTCGCCGGAGCCTCGCTCGACCAGATGCAGGAGGACGAGGACGGGGCCGTGCGCCGGCGCGCGCTCAGGACCGCCTTCGCCTTCGTGCTCGGCTTCTCGACGGTCTTCACGCTGCTCGGCGCCACCGCCTCCGCTCTCGGGCAGTTCGTGCGGCAATATCTCGACGTGCTCGGCACGGCGGCGGGGATCGTCATCATCGTGATGGGCCTGCATTTCCTCGGCGTCTTCCGCATCGGCTTCCTTTATCGCGAGGCGCGGTTCCAGGCGGGATCGAATGCGGGGCTCGGCGGCGCCTATGTGATGGGGCTGGCCTTCGCCTTCGGCTGGACGCCCTGCATCGGGCCGATCCTCGCCGCGATCCTCGCGGTCGCGGGCTCCGAGGCGAGCGTCTATCGCGGCGCCTTCCTGCTCGCCGTCTATTCGGCCGGTCTCGGCATACCCTTCATCCTCGCTGCTTTCGCGATGAAGCCTTTCGTGGCTTTCCTCAAGCGCATGAAGAGCCGTTTCGGCCTCGTCGAGAAGGCGATGGGCGGGCTGCTCGTGCTCACGGGAATAGCCTTCCTCACCGGCGGCATCGAGATCATGGCCTTCTGGATGCTGGAAACCTTTCCGGCGCTGGGGCGGCTCGGCTGAGCGCGCTTCAGCGCAGGATGAGATTGTCGCGGTAATCGACAAATCCGCTTTCCGCGCGTCGCCACGCGAACAGGCCGAATTCCGTGAAAGTCGCGTCGCCGCGCGCGTCGAAGCCGATGGGGCCGATCTCGGTTTCGACTCCGCCGCCCTCGCGCAGATAGCCGGCCACGAGCCGCATGTCGGTCGAGCCCAGCGTCGCGACGACTTCCTCGACGACGCGAAGCGCCACGAAGCTCGCCAGCGCAGTGCGCCCGCCCGTCAGGCCGATGGCGTCGCGCGCCTGCTGCAGATCGCGATCGAGCGCATCGCGCTCGATCGGCGCCGTCATCAGCGCGCCTTCGACCGCGTCCCCCGCGAGCGTGACGAATTCCGGCGAGAGCGCGCCGTCGCCCGTGACGAAGGCCGCATCGAGCCCCGCCTCGCGCATTTCCCGCAGGATGATCGCGGCCTCCTTGTGCAGGCCGCCGAAATAGACGACATCGACGCGCGCGTCGCGCAGCCGGGCGACGAGCGGCGCGTAGCTCGTCTCTCCGATGTCGATGCCTGCGTAGAACACGTCGTTGAGCCCCGCTTCGTTGATGACGGCGCGGGTGCGGTCGACGAGGCCCTTCCCATAGGCGGATTTGTCGTGGACGAGCGCCACGCGGCCGTCGGCGAAGGCGTTGGCGATATGGCGGCCCGACACGGCGGCCTGCCGGTCATCGCGCGCGGCGAGGCGGAAGACGTTCCAGCTCTCCGCGTCCGTCAGGGTCGGATCGCTCGCGGCAGGCGTGAGCATGATGATCCCCGCGCGAGCGTAGACGGGCGCCGCCATGGCCGCGACCGCCGAGGTGAAATGCCCGACGACGACCCGCGCGCCGCCCTCGACGATCGTCTGCGCCACGCTTTCCGCCCGCGTAGGGTCGGAGTAATCGTCGACGACGAGAAGTTCGACGGTTTCGCCCCCCAGCCCGCCGCGCGCGTTGATCTGGTCGGCGGCCGCTCTCACGCCTTCCGCCATCTGCGCGCCATAGGGGCCGAGCGGGCCCGACATCGGCCCGGCGACCCCGACGACGAATTGCGCCTGCGCCGGCGCGGCGAGGAAAAGGAGGGCGAACAGGGCGGCGAGCGCCGGCTTCGACATGGGATGCTCCGGTTGAACGCCTGCAGGTTAGGCGCTCGACGCCGCCGCGCCAAGGGTCGGGAAACGCGAGCATCCTGCGGCGAGGACGACGCGATGGCGGTGCAATCGCGCCAATTCTGCTATGGATGAGGCCATCCGCTCTTCTCCTCGGGCCGCTTCCGGGCCATATCGGCCAGGTTGACTCGGCGCGGGACGATGCGGGGGCGGTGTGAGAGGTTCGGACGAGAAAGTGAAGGACGCGTCAGCACAGGCGGAGGGGGCGGCCCCCGTGTCGCCGCAGACTTTCCGCGACGCCATGAGCCATGTCGCGGGCGCGGTTCACATCGTCGCGACGGCGCGCGACGGCGCTCCCGCGGGCTTCACGGCGACCGCCGTGGCCGCCGTCTCCGACCAGCCGCCCATGATGCTCGTTTGCGCCAACGCCGACAGCGAGACCACCGCCACGATTCTCGAGACCGGGAATTTCAGCATCAATACGCTCGCCTTCGAGGACGCCGCGCTCGCCGAAATCTTCGCCGGGCGGACGGGCGTTCGTGGCGCGGCCCGGTTCGAGGCGGAGCGGTGGGGCGTTCTCGCCACGGGGGCGCCGGCGCTCGAGCGCGCGCTGGTCACCTTCGATTGCCGAGTCGTCAGCGCCGGGGTCGCCGCGACGCACCGGCTCATCGTCGGCGAAGTGGTGGCCGTGCGCGAGGGCCTGCGCCGTCGCGCTCTCGTCTATCGCGAGCGCGCCTTCCAGGGAACATGACCCGCCTCGACACGCCTTCATCGATCACCGCAGAAAATCGAGAACCGCCTCGTTGAAGGCTTCCGGCTTTTCGATGTTGGAAAGATGCGCCGCGTCGAGCGAGACGATGCTCGATCCCCGGATCGCGGCGTGAATCGCCTCGCCCGCGACCGGCGTCGTCGCCGGATCGTGCGCGCCCAGGATCACGAGGACCGGCGCGTCGATGGCGCGGATCGCGTGACGCTGGTCCATGTCCCTGATCGCGCCGCAGCAGGCGGCGTAGCCGGCGACGGGCGTGGCGAGGATCATCGCGCGCACGCGCTCCACCCTGTCCGGCGCGCGCTCCCGGAAGGACTGCGTGAACCAGCGCGCGACGGTGGCGTCGGCGACAGCCTCCATCCCTCCCTTCCGCGCCGCGGCGATGCGCGCGTTCCACAGATCCGGCGGCCCCATATGCGCGGCGGTGTTGGCGAGAACCGTCCGGTCGATCCGCGAGCGATGATGCGTCAGGAGGCGCATGCCCGTCATCCCGCCCATCGATATCCCGCAGAAATGCGCCCTCGCGATCCCGAGCGCGTCGAGGATCTCGACCGCGTCCTGCGCCAGCCGCGCGATCGAATACGGTCCCTCCGGCGCGGCGGTCCGCCCGTGGCCGCGCTGGTCGTAGCGCACCACGCGAAAGCGCTGCGCGAAGGCGCTCGCCTGCGCGTCCCACATGTGGAGATTGGAGGAGAGTGAATTGGAAAGGAGCAGGGCCGGCGCGTTCGGCGGCCCCTCCACGACGACCTCGAAGTCGATCCCGTCGATTTTTATCGTGGCCATGGCGGCGCGCCCCCTCTTGCACGGCGTATCTGCTACGCCGCGATCATAGCGGGACGTCGCGCCGCGTGAAGCCGCGCGCGTCCCGATCCCGTCGGGCGACGGCGCCCGACACGCTCGATCTTCACGATTTCGTCATCGCCTTGGCGCGGCGTGGCGCGGGAGACGCCCGCGCGGGGCTTTCCGCGCTGTTCGAGGAGACCCGCGCGGCCGTCCCCCATGGCCTCCCTCGCGAGCGTCGGCGGCATTGAATCCTATTGGCGGAAATGGGTTTTCTCGGTCTGCGGGCGCGCCGGCCTCGTGGCGGTTCCGGAGACCTTATGACCCGCGCCCGCTACATGACCGCGCATTCGCTGGCGCCGCTCCGGCTTGAGAAACGCCCGATTTCGCTGCGCGACGCGCCCAACAGCCGCCTTTCGTCTTAGCAGGAGGGCGCTTGACCGCCGTTTTGGACCGGTTCACATTCAATTTCGACGATTTTCAAACTGGACGCGCGTCTCTGCGCGCACCATCGTCCAAAAAAGAAGAACAGCGCCGCGCGGCTATCCCGCCCCGGCGGTCTCAACGAGGAGGAACCGAGTGATGGCCAGCGTCACCATGACGGTCAACGGCAAGAGCGTCAGCGCCGACGTCGATCCGCGCACGCTTCTGGTGCAATTTCTGCGCGAGCATCTGCGGCTCACCGGCACCCATGTCGGCTGCGACACGAGCCAGTGCGGCGCCTGCGTGGTGCATGTCGACGGCAAGGCGGTGAAAGCCTGCACGACGCTCGCCGTCCAGGCGGAAGGCTGCGACATCCTCACCATCGAGGGGCTCGCCAACGGCTCCGAGCTGCATCCGATGCAGGCCGCCTTCCGCGAGCATCACGGGCTTCAGTGCGGCTATTGCACGCCGGGCATGATCATGACCGCCGTCGATATGGTGAACCGCCTCGGCCACGATATCGACGAGGCGACGATCCGCCACGAGCTCGAGGGCAACATCTGCCGCTGCACCGGCTACCACAACATCGTGCTCGCCGTCGAAGCCGGCGCGAAGGCGATGGGCGGCGCCGGAATGCGCGAGGCGGCCGAGTAGGCCCGCGAACCGCATGATCCTTCGACCTCGCCGCGTCGATACTGCGCGGGAGGCTTTCCCATCGACCCAGTGATGAGAAGCGCCCGGACAAGAGGCGTATCGAGGAGGAACTGCTCATGACCGCGACCGGAATCGGCGCTCCCGTGCGTCGCAAGGAAGACCAGCGTTTCATCACCGGCAAGGGCCGGTATACGGACGATCTCGTGCGGCCCGGACAGGCCCACGCCTATTTCCTGCGCTCGCCGCACGCGCATGCCGAGATCGTCAGGATCGACCCCGCCGCCGCGCTGGCGATGCCCGGCGTTCTCGCGGTCCTCACGGGCGACGATCTCGCCGCCGACGGCGTCGGCGGGCTGATCTGCGGCTGGATGATCCATTCGAAAGACGGCTCGCCGATGAAGGCCGGGCCGCATCCCGCGCTCGCCCAGGGCAAGGTGCGCTATGTCGGCGATCACGTCGCGGTGGTCATCGCCGAGACGCTGGCGCAGGCCCGCGACGCGGCCGAGAAGGTCGCCGTCGAGTACAGGGAGCTTCCCGCCGTCGTCGATACGGGCTCGGCCCGCAAGAGCGCGACCGCCGTCCACGACGTCGCGCCCGACAACACGGTTTTCGAGTGGCATCTGGGCGACAAGGCGGCGACCGACGCCGCCTTCGCGAAGGCGAAGCATGTCACCAGACTCGACATCACCAACAACCGCCTCGTGCCCAACGCGATCGAGACGCGCGCGGCGATCGGCGAATTCGACGAGAGCGCGGACAGCTACACGCTCTACACCACGAGCCAGAATCCGCACGTCGCCCGCCTCGTGCTATCGGCCTTCATCGGCATCGCGCCCGAGAACAAGCTGCGGGTGATCGCTCCGGACGTGGGCGGCGGGTTCGGCTCCAAGATCTTCATCTACGCCGAGGAGACGGTCTGCGTCTGGGCCTCGAAGAAGGTCGGACGCCCGGTGAAGTGGAATTCCGACCGCACCGAGGCGTTCCTGTCCGACGCGCATGGCCGCGACCATGTCACCCACGCCGAACTGGCGCTCGACGAGAACGCCAGGATCCTCGGCCTGCGGGTCAAGACGACGGCGAATCTCGGCGCCTATCTCTCGACCTTCTCCTCGTCCGTGCCCACCTACCTCTACGCGCCGCTGCTTTCGGGCCAGTACGACATCCCTGCGATCTACGCCGAAGTGGACGGGGTCTACACCAACACCACTCCCGTCGACGCCTATCGCGGCGCTGGCCGTCCGGAGGCGACCTTCGTGGTCGAGCGCCTCGTCGAGGTCGCGGCGCGCGAGATCGGCATGGACCCGGCGAATTTCCGCCGGAAGAACTACATCAAGCGCTTCCCGCACCAGACGCCGGTGATCATGGCCTATGACGTGGGCGATTACGCCGCCTCACTCGACAAGGCGCTGGAGATCGCGGACTACAAGGGTTTCTCCAAGCGCAAGCGCGAGAGCGCCAAGAAGGGCAAGCTGCGCGGCATCGGCTTCTCGAGCTATATCGAGGCCTGCGGCATCGCGCCCTCGCAGGCGGTGGGTTCGCTCGGCGCCGGCGTCGGCCTGTGGGAATCGGCGGAGGTCCGGGTGAACCCGACGGGCTCCGTCGAGGTGCTCACCGGTTCGCACAGCCACGGCCAAGGCCACGAGACGACCTTCGCCCAGCTCGTATGCGACCGTCTCGGCGTCGGCATCGACCAGGTGAACATCGTCCACGGCGACACCGACAAGGTGCAGTTCGGCATGGGCACCTACGGCTCGCGCTCAGGCGCGGTCGGCATGTCGGCCATCACGAAGGCGATCGACAAGGTCATCGAGAAGGGCAAGAAGGTCGCCGCCTACGCGATGGAGGCCTCCGACAAGGACATCGAGTTCAAGGACGGGCGCTTCTCGGTCGCCGGCACCGACAAGTCGATGGCCTTCGGCGAGGTCGCGCTTCAGGCCTATGTCGCGCACAAGTTCTCGGGCCAGGATCTCGAGCCGGGGCTGAAGGAGGGGGCGTTCTACGATCCCACCAATTTCACCTTCCCGGCGGGCGTCCATATCTGCGAGGTCGAGATCGACCCGGATACCGGCGTGACCAAGATCGAGCGCTTCACGGCGGTCGACGATTTCGGCGTCGTCATCAATCCGATGATCGTCGAGGGTCAGGTGCATGGCGGCATCGCGCAGGGCGTCGGACAGGCGCTGCTCGAAAACGCCGTCTATGACGAATCCGGCCAGCTCGTGACCGCGAGCTACATGGATTACACCATGCCCCGCGCCGGCGACCTGCCGTCGTTCTCGGTCGGCATGACGACGACGCCCTGCCCGTCGAACCCGCTCGGGATCAAGGGCTGCGGCGAGGCCGGCGCCATCGCCGCGCCGCCGGCCGTCATCAACGCGATCACCGACGCCATCGGCCACGAGGGCATCGCCATGCCGGCGACCCCGCAGGCCGTATGGCGCGCGATCCACAGGACTCGCCCGGCGATGGCCGCCGAATAAGATCACGACGAGCCGGTAGGGCGGGGGCTCCCCGTCGCCCGGCCGACCCCAATCGCGGAGACACACGCCATGTACGCTTTCGATTATCACCGGCCGACGAGCCTCAGGCAGGCGGCCGCCATGCTCCAGAAGACCGAGGATGCCATGATCGTCGCCGGCGGCCATACGCTGCTGCCGACGATGAAGCAGCGCCTCGCGCAGCCCTCGGCTCTGATCGATCTGGGCGGGCTCTCCGAGCTGCGCGGGATCGAGAAGAAAGGGCGCGCCGTCGTCATCGGCGCGATGGCGACGCATGCGGACGTCGCCGCCTCGGACGTCGTCCGGGAAGCCATCCCCGCGCTCGCCGAGCTCGCCGTCACGATCGGCGATCCGGCCGTGCGCCATCGCGGCACCATCGGCGGTTCGGTCGCGAACAACGATCCTGCCGCCGATTACCCGGCCGCCTGCCTCGGCCTCGGAGCCACGATCATCACCAACCGCCGCAAGATCGTGGCGGAAGAATTTTTCCAGGGCATGTTCGACACGGCGCTCGATGAAGGCGAGATCATCACCAAGGTCTCGTTCCCGATCCCGGCCAAGGCCGCCTACGCCAAGTTCCGCAACCCGGCCTCGCGCTACGCCCTCGTGGGCGTCTTCGTGATGAAGCGCGGTTCGGAGATCCGCGTCGCCGTGATAGGGGCGGGATCGAGCGGCGTGTACCGCTGGAGCGAGGCCGAGGCCGCGCTTGCGAAGCGCTTCTCGCCGAAATCGCTCGACGGCATGAGCGCGTCGGCGGACGACATGAACAGCGACATCCACGCGGATTCCGAATACCGCGCGCATCTCGTCGGCGTGATGGCGCGCCGCGCCGTGCAGGCAGCCGTCGCCCGCTGATCCCTCTTGCGGCTCCGGGCGCGTTCCGGAGCCGCATGTCCCGCTTCGCCGGGCCGAATACCGGAGCCGCCGTGTCCGCTCTTCCAGCCAGCATCGACGAGACGCTCGCGCTCCTGAAGGGCGCGGGCTACGTGGCCGATCGTTCGCTCGCCACGGTGCTCTTTCTCGCCCTGCGTCTCCAGCGCCCGCTCTTCCTCGAAGGCGAGGCCGGAGTCGGCAAGACCGAGATCGCCAAGGTCCTCGCCTCGGCGCTTGGGCGCAAGCTCATCCGCCTGCAATGCTACGAGGGGCTCGACGTCTCCTCCGCCGTCTACGAATGGAACTACGCCGGCCAGATGATGGCGATCCGCCTCGCCGAGGCCGGCGGCGGGGTCGACCGGGCGCGGCTCGAAGGCGACGTGTTCTCGGAGCGCTATCTCGTCAAGCGCGCGCTGTTGCAGGCGCTGGAGCCCGACGCGGGCGGGCCGCCCGTGCTGCTGATCGACGAACTCGACCGCACGGACGAGGCGTTCGAGGCGTTCCTGCTCGAAATCCTTTCCGACTTCCAGGTCACGATTCCGGAATTCGGCACGGTGAAGGCCGAGCATCCGCCGATCGTCATCGTCACCTCGAACCGCACGCGCGAGATCCACGACGCGCTCAAGCGGCGCTGCCTCTATCACTGGGTCGATTATCCCGACGCCGCGCGCGAGCTGGCGATCCTGCGCGCCAAGGCCCCGCAGGCGCCGGCGAAGCTCTCGAAGGAGATCGTCGCCTTCGTGCAGGCGATCCGCAAGGAGGACCTGTTCAAGTCGCCCGGCGTCGCCGAAACCCTCGACTGGGCCTCCGCGCTCGTCGAGCTCGACGCGGTGGCGCTCGATCCGCATCTCGTCTCCGACACGCTCGGCGTGCTGCTGAAATACCAGGACGACATTCAGAAGATGCAGGGATCGAAGGCGAAGGAGCTGCTCGATTCGGTGCGCGCCGAGGCGCGCAGGTGAGGGCGCCATGAGCGAGGAAACCTCCGAAGCCGATACGGGAAAGCTCGCCGACAACATCGCCTATTTCGCGCGCGCCCTGCGCGCGGCGGGTCTCCCCGTGGGGCCTGCGGCCATCGTCGACGCCGTCGAGGCTGTCGAGGCGGCGCGGATCGGGACGCGCGAGGATTTCTACTGGACGCTGCATGCCGTCTTCGTGAAGCGGCGCGAGCATCGCGCCGTCTTCGATCAGGCCTTCCGGCTGTTCTGGCGACGCCGGGCGCTGATCGAGAAGCTGATCGCGCAGATGTCGCCGACCGCCCCCGGCAAGGGGAAGGACGAGGACAAGCCGGAGGCGGGCGCCTCGCGCGTCGCCGAGGCTCTGCGTCCGCCCGGCGAGAAGCCGCCGCCGGACGAGCTGGAGGAGATCTTCTCCGCCAGGCTCACCATGTCCGACCGCGAGGTGCTTCGCGCGCGCGATTTCGCGCAGATGTCGGCGGCCGAGATCGCCCGCGCCAAGCGGCTGATCGCGGAGCTGCGCCTGCCGGCCGAGGAGGTCGCGACGCGGCGGTTCCGGCCCGATCCGTGCGGGGCGCGCATCGATTTGCGCCGCACCTTCCGGCGCTCGATCAGGATGGGCGGCGGGGCGATCGACCTCACCTTCGCGTCGCGCGTGACCCGCCATCCGCCCATCGTCGCGCTCGTCGACATTTCGGGCTCGATGGCCGAATATTCGCGGCTGTTCCTGCATTTCCTGCACGCGATCGCCGAGAAGCGCCGGCGGGTCCACTCCTTCGTCTTCGCGACGCGCCTGACGAACGTCACGCGCGAACTCACCAGGCGCGATCCCGACGAGGCGCTGGCGCTGGCGGGAAAGCGCGTCATGGACTGGGAGGGCGGCACGCGCATCGCGACCGCGCTTCGCGACTTCAACCGCCTCTGGTCGCGGCGGGTGCTCTCGCAAGGGGCGGTGGTGCTGCTCTTCACCGACGGGCTGGAGCGCGATCTCGGCGCCGATCTCGCCTTTGAGATGGACCGGCTCAAGCGCTCCTGCCGTCGCCTCGTCTGGCTCAATCCGCTCCTGCGATTCGACGCCTTCGAGCCCCGCGCCTCGGGCATTCGCGCGATGCTGCCGCATGTCCACGAATTCCGGGCGATCCACAACCTGCGCGCCATGGAGGAGCTGTGCGCCGCGCTCTCCGCCGAGCGCTCGGTCGAGGCCGATCCGCGCCGCTGGTTGAGGAACGCCGCCTGACGCGCCATTTCAGATGCAGGACATACCGGGAGGTCCGCCATGATCGCCAATGACGACGACATTCTCAGGCAGGCCGAGGCGTGGACGCGCGCCGGGCGCGGCGTCGCGCTGGCGACCGTCGTCGAGACCTGGGGCTCGGCGCCGCGTCCGGTCGGCTCGCATCTCGTCATCGACGGGGAGGGCGATTTTCTCGGCTCCGTCTCCGGCGGCTGCGTCGAGGGCGCGGTGATATCGGAGGCGCTCGACGTCATCGCGGGCGGGGAGCCGAAGATGCTGGAATTCGGCGTCGCCGACGATACGGCATGGCGCGTCGGCCTCTCCTGCGGCGGTCGCATCAAGGTCTATGTCGAGCGTATCGACGCGTGAGGCGATAGCCACCTCCAGACAAAGAGGCCCGGCCCGTGAAGCTCGAACATCTCGCCATCCTCAACGAAGAACGCGCCGCCCGCCGCGCCGTGGTGCTGGTCACCGATCTGGAGACCGGCGCGCAGCGCGTCGTGCGCGAGGCGCAGGCAGATTCCGATCCGGCGGCGGAGCTCATCGAGGCGCGGTTGCGCTCGGGCAAATCCGGACCGGCCGAGATCGAGGGGCGCGCGCATTTCCTCACGGTGCAGACGCCGCCGGTGAAGATCGTCGTCGTCGGCGCGGTGCATATCAGCCAGGCTTTCGCGCCGATGGCGAAGCTCGCGGGCTTCGATTGCGTCATCGTCGATCCGCGCACGGCCTTCGCCTCGCCGGAGCGCTTTCCGGGTGTGCCGGTCTTCGCCGAATGGCCCGACGAGGCGCTGCCGCGCATCGGGCTCGACGGCTACACGGCCTTCGTCGCGCTGACCCACGATCCCAAGATCGACGACCCGGCGCTCGACGCGGCGCTTCGCGCGGGCTGTTTCTATATCGGCGCGCTCGGCTCGAAGAAGACGCATGCGCGGCGCGTGGAGCGGCTGACGGATGCGGGCTTCACGGAGGCCGACATCGCGCGCATCCATGCGCCGGTCGGGCTCGATATCGGCGCGGTGAGCCCGGCGGAGATCGGCGTGGCGATCCTGGCTGAAATCATCGGCGTTCTGCGCCGGGAGAGGCGGCGACGCGCATGAAGTTCGGCCCGCTCCCGCCGCAGGACGCGATCGGCGCCATGGCCGCGCACAGCCTGCGCGCGCCGGGCCTGTCGATCCGCAAGGGCGAGACGATCACGGAGGATCACGCGCGCCTGCTGCGCGAGGCGGGGATCGCAGAGATCGTCGCGGTGCGGCTCGAGGCCGGCGACGTGCCCGAGAACGAGGCCGCCTCGCTGCTGGCGCAGGCGAGCGCCGGGGAGGGCGTGCGCGTCGAGCCGCCGTTCACGGGGCGCGCCAACCTCTTCGCAGAACGCCCCGGTGTGCTGATCGTCGAAAAATCGGCGATCGACCGCGTGAACATGGTCGACGAGGCGATCACCTTCGCGACGCTGGCGCGATTCAAGCCGGTGGTCGCCGGCGAGATGGTCGCGACCGTCAAGATCATCACCTACGCCATCGGCGAGGGGCGCCTCGCGCAGGCGATTGAGGTGGCGCGCGCAGCGTCGGGCGCGGTGCGCGTCGCGCCCTACAGGCTCGCGCGCGTCGGAATCGCCTCGACGCTCACGCCGGCGCTCAAGCCCTCAATCGTCGAGAAGACGCTGCGCATCCTCGGCGAACGGCTCGCGCCCACGGGCGCGCGGGTCGTCGCGGAGACGCGGACGCCGCACGAGGCGCAAGCGCTCGCCGCCGAGATCGAGCGGCTCGCCGCCGGCGAGGCCGAGATCATTCTCGTCTTCGGCGCCTCCGCCGTCAGCGACCGGCGCGACGTCATTCCCGCCGCGATCGAGGCCGTGGGCGGCGAGGTCGAGCATCTGGGCATGCCCGTCGATCCCGGCAACCTGCTGCTGATCGGACGCATCGCCGGAAAGCCCGTGATCGGCGCGCCGGGCTGCGCCCGCAGCCCCCGCGAGAACGGCTTCGACTGGATCCTCCACCGCATGCTCGCCGGGCTCCCGGTGACCCGCGCCGATATTATGGGCATGGGCGTCGGCGGCCTCCTCATGGAGATCGTCTCGCGGCCCCAGCCGCGCTCCGGCGAGCCGAGCGGCGAGGAGCCGGGGCCTTGAGGACGGACGTCAACGTCGCCGCGATCGTGCTCGCGGCCGGGCTCGGCTCGCGCTTCGGCGACGCGCTGAAGCCGCTGGCGCCGTTTCGCGGCGAGGCGATGGTGCGCCATGTCTGCCGCGCCGCGCTCGCCTCGAAGGCGCGGCCCGTGCTGGTCGTTATCGGCCATCGCGGCGCCGAGGTGGCGGGCGCGCTCGAAGGACTCGACGTCCGGCTCGTCGAGAGCCCCGACTACGCCCAAGGCCTCTCGCGCTCGCTCCAGGCGGGCTTCGCCGCGCTCCCGGCCGACGCAAGCGGCGCCCTCATCCTCCTCGCCGACATGCCGCTCGTGGAGGCGACCACCCTCGACGCCCTGATCGCCGCCTTCGCCCGCGCGCCGGTGGCTCCGGCGGTCGTTCCCGTCCACGAGGGACGACGCGGCAACCCGGCGCTCCTGTCGCGCGCGCTGACGCCGGAGATCATGCGGCTCACGGGCGACCACGGGGCGGGGGGGCTGCTGCGCGGACGGGCGGGCGTGGTGGAGGTTGAGGCGGGGAGCGGGGGGATTTTTGTGGATGCGGATACGCCGGGGGATTTGGCGGGGTTGGGGTGAGGATCAGTCAGTTTAGCGTTCCAAAAATTGCTTAACCAGATAAATAGCAATCAAAAATAGCTTTTCTTTCGTTGCGCCGCTTGAGATATCCGGCAAGAAGACCTAGCTTTCTAGAGGTCGGCTTGGGCAGCTGACGGGACGAACGGAGGCCGTCATCGTGATCATGCAGTTTCTCCAGCGCGACCCCAGCGGCGCGTTGCCCGAGACCGAGGCCGAGAAGCTGGCGCGTGTCGCGTATGAGCGCGCGCTGATCGAAGAGGCTCGCGCCGATCTTGACGCCGGTCGCGTCGTCCGCGGCGACGAGGCTGAGGCGGCCTTGGAAGCTTTCGTCAGGGGCGAACCCCTGCAGATTCCGGACGCCAAGGCGTCGCCGCGCCCCCGCTGACGATGCCGAAACCCATATTTACCCACTCAGCGCTGCGCGATCTCGACGCGGTGCGGAGATGGCTGACGCAAATCGGCGCCGGAGACCGGGCCGCGAAGAAGCGTCGCGACATCGCTTCCGCGATTCGCGAGATCGGCGAAGCGCCGCACCGATGGCCGGACAGCCGCGATCACCCGGGCGTCAAGGAACGGCATGAATCACCGGGCACATGTCGTCATCTTCTCAGTGATTTTTTCAATCCGTTCTCGAATTCGTCGCAAATATTCTGCGAAAGATATCGTATAATCTGTCAATCGACCGCGCTTTCCTGCTTTTATCATTAAAAATTCAAGTGTTTTCCACAATGCCCTATCACAATTAATTTTTCGCTCGGCAGCCACTCAAAGTGAATCCGAAGTGTCTCGGCATAGCTATCTTTTACGCCAAGTTTTAAGTGTTTTTCCATAAGAATATCGACATCTTTATAGCGGAAGGTTCGTCTTTTTCTCCCTTCGGCGCTGATTGTCTCTGATTCTTTCGCTGCGAATACATTTCTGCCGAATCGGCCCTTGGCCTGTTGATCGCCTTTACCTGCGACGATATCCAACCAATATTCTTCCGCAAGTGATTTCAAAATCTGCAGGGCTTTTGCTCCGTGTTGGAATCCTCCACGATCACTCTCTTTTGCTGACGAGTAGGCTGTATCGAGTACCGCAACGCGATCAGAGTACAAAGCATCGATGATGAATAGAGCTTGCTCGAGGGACGGATTTCCCTTCAGTAGTTCACGAAATGCCTGAGCGAAGTGCGTCGATAGTCTGTCTCCCGATGCCTCATTAATAGGCTTCGATTGAGCAGAACTGAGGTTGTATTTGAGGGATTCGTTCTCAGCTGAAATGCGATCCAGATTGGCATCCCTAGCCTCAATATCAGACCGTGCGTTTTCAAGTTCACGGTCCTTCGCCACCAACTGATCAGAGGCTTCTTGTAGGAGTTCCTCGTACACTGCTGTATCCACAGTACCGCTCGCGGCAGAGACTGCTTTTTGAAGCCTCTCGCGAAGAATCGCCTCGCGCACAATCTCGTTGGAAATGTGTCGCCAAGAGTGGGGTAGATTGGTGTGGTGCGTGACGATGGCTAATATCTCGGACTCGATCGCCACGCCTGCTTCGACAAGCTCGGCCAACCGATCAGGAGTGAAAAGAGTGGTCTTACAAAATCCTCCACTTTCAGTCATTCGATATGGAGAAATGATGTTGATTGCGCCACCGTAGGCGGAATATCTGCGGCCAAGAATGTGCTCTAGCCGATAAGTATCAACATGTTTTGGGATCTCGATAACTTGAGCTAAGCCGACTAAAACCGACCTAAGCCGTTCGGGTGCGACGGGAAAACTGCCTTCTCGATCACAGCTGATTTCAACAATTGGAT
The DNA here is from genome assembly GCA_007693435.1 of Salinarimonadaceae bacterium. Lineage (GTDB taxonomy): Bacteria > Pseudomonadota > Alphaproteobacteria > Rhizobiales > Beijerinckiaceae > Saliniramus. The sequence continues at coordinate 83,405 of REDO01000185.1, forward strand.
GATGGCGGTCTATGCGCTCGATCTCGTATTCGAATGCCTTTGCGTTTTCCTCAGTCAATTGAATGATGGAAAGCCCCGGGGTATGCCTTGATGGCCCGCATCGACCGATAATGTTTTCGACAATACGAGGCCTTGTCACTTGTATCGGGTCTGTGACCTTTGCGCTTATTTCATCTGTTCGGAGCAGAACAGAACAGAAAATTTCCTGATCGGGCGCTGCTTGCTTCAGCCCGATCTCTGTCACCCATCTACGCCCCGGAACCCCAGGCTGACCATGGGCTAATCTGGCATTAAAGTGGTAAGGAAAAATTGGGTGTCCGTGATCATCAACGGTCGCCAATGAGCTTAGAGATGCACCGTCAGTAAAGCGTAAATCCTTAATCCCGACTTCTAGCCGCGCTGGATCCACGTAAAATTTTCGAGGAGCCCCAACCCATGATGCAATTTGAGCAATAACATCAGAAAATCCTGAAGACGGTTTCAGTAAAAAGCTGTTTGCGTATACGAGCATATAAATCTCTTAGTTTTTTCTCTCAACTTCCTATGCTCTGAAATCAAGCAATGCGAAAAACCATACAAATAATCGAAAGGGTCTACCGAGTTGTTCGCATTCTGGGCGGCGGCACGAAATCATGGTAGCCCCGAATCGATCGATTATATGAGTCGTAAATATACTGTACATGCCTTTTGTAATGGCATCTAGATTCCCGCCAGCTCCACCGGCGCGAATTGCGTCGTTTCCGTCGTGAACGACACCTCCTCCACCGCCA
>REDO01000071.1 GCA_007693435.1 Salinarimonadaceae bacterium
GGCGGAGGGAGCGGGATTCGAACCCGCGATACGGTTTCCCGTATACACACTTTCCAGGCGTGCGCCTTCAACCACTCGGCCACCCCTCCGAAGACCCGCTGGCGGATCGAGGGGGGTGTATAGCCGATGGGGCGCCCAGCGCAAGATGATTCCCGCGAAGGGTAAGGCGGGCGGGGCGAAGGGATCTCCGAAGGGATCTCCGAAGGGGCTCGCGATCCGGGGAAGCGTCCGACGCGACAATTTCGGGGCTTGTCACGCGGGGCCGCGCGGTCGATAAAATCATATTAATAATATAAGGCCGCCCCCATGCTCCGTTTTGTGTTGCGCCTTGCCGGATTCCTGCTCGTCGCCGCCGCCTTCGTCGGGCTCGTGGCGGACGGCGTACGCACGATCGCGAACGCCCAGTTCACCTTCACGCCCCTGGGGCAGGTGCTCTTCCGGCTGTTTCCCGATCATTTCCCCGTCCTCGAGCCTGCGATCACGCGTCACGTGCATCCGCTGCTCTGGGACCCCGTCGTCCTCAACCTGATGCTCGCGCCGGCGTCCGTAGTCGGCTTCGCGCTCGGCGCGCTTCTGCTCTGGCTCGGCCGCGCGCGGCCCGAGCGCATCGGGTATCTGGCCGAGCGCTGAGCCTCGACGATCGATCCCCCGCTACCCATATGCCAAGATCAAGGCGATGGGGCGAAGGGACGAGGAGCGGAGACGCGCGATGTTCGGAATGTTCAAGAAGACGACGATCCCGACCGCCGCCGAGGCCCTGCCCGGCAGGCCGGACCCGATCCCGACGGCGCAGACGCATTTCGTCAACGGCGCCGCCCTGAAGGGGCCCTACCCCGAGGGCGCGCGCAAGATCGTCTTCGGACTCGGCTGTTTCTGGGGCGCTGAGCGGCTGTTCTGGAAACTGCCCGGCGTCCATGTCACTGCGGTCGGCTACGCGGCGGGTCACACGCCTAACCCCACCTATCGCGAAGTCTGCACCGGAATGACCGGGCATAACGAGGTCGTGCTCGTCGTCTATGATCCGCAGACGGCGCCGCTCTCGGGCCTGCTCGCGGCCTTCTGGGAGGGGCACGACCCGACGCAGGGCATGCGCCAGGGCAATGACGCGGGCACGCAATACCGCTCCGGGATCTATGTCTTCGACGACGAGCAGAAGGTCGAAGCGACCGAGAGCCGCGAAGCCTACGGCCGCGCGCTGGCGGAGCGGGGGTTCCCGGCGATCACGACGGAAATTCTCGAAGCGGGGCCGTTCTATTTCGCCGAGGCCGAACACCAGCAATATCTGGCGAAGAACCCGGGCGGCTATTGCGGGCTCGGCGGCACGGGCGTCGCCTGCCCGGTCGGGACGGGCGTGGCGGGCTGACGAATCACGCCTCGGGCGGGCCGCGCCGGCGCGCCTCCAGCGCGACGGCGGCCAGGATCGCCGCATAGAGCAGGCAGATCGCCACGAGGCCCGCGAGTAGCGCGTCGGGGCCGGCCGTGTCGATGACCCAGGCGCCCACGAGCGGCGCAAGCGCGCCGGCGAGGAGGATCGGCAGGGCGAGCTTGCCCATCAGGACCGCGTAGCGCCCGGGCCCGAACAGCGCCAGCGGCAGCGACCCGCGCACGATCGAATGAATCCCGAGCCCCGCCCCGTAGAGAACCAGCGCCAGCGAGACGATCGGCGCGCCTGCGGCGAGCATCGCCACCCCGGAAAGCGTGAGCGCTGCGGAGAACGCCGCCGTCCAAAGGGGATGGAACCGCAGGCCGAAGAACGTCTCGACGAGGCGCGCGCCGACCTGGCTCGGTCCGACGAGGGCGCCGAGCGCCACCGCCGCGGCGAGCGTGAACCCGCGCGCCTGCAGGATCGTCAACAGATGCATCGAGATGACCGCGAAGGCGACGATCGCGCTCGTCATGCCGGCTGCGACCAGCAAGAAGAGGAGCCGATATTCTCGCGGAACGGCGCCGCCCGTGTTTCCGCGCCCGCGCAGGAGATCCGCGAGCGTCAGCCGCGGTCCCTCCCCGGCATCGGCGGGCGCGCGCGGAAGCATGATGGCGACAAGGGGCAGCGTCACGACGAGATGCATGCCCGCATAGGCGAGGCAGGCGCCGCGCCAGCCGAGCGTCTCGACGAGAAAGGCGCTCGTCGACCAGCCGACGGTGCTCGCGAACCCGCCGAACAGGGTCAGCGTGGTGATCGCCTGACGCGCGCTCGAACCGTAGAGGCGCCCGAGCGTGGCGAAAGCGGCGTCGTAGAGCCCCGCGCCCATGCCGAGCCCGAGGATGATCCAGGCGAGATAGTATTGGGCGAGGCTCTGGGCGAAGGAGAGCCCCGCGAGCCCGGCGGCGAGCAGGAGCGATGCGGCCATCAGGACGGGACGCCCGCCCGTCGCCTGAATGGCGTTTCCGACGCGCGGCGAGGCGAGGCCCGCCGTCACGAGCGCTGCGGTGAATCCGCCCACCACGACAGCCTTGGACCAGCCGGTATCGGCGACGATCGGCGCGGCGAGCACGCCCAGCAGATAGAAGCTCGAGCCCCAAGAGAGGATCTGCGCGACTCCCAGGGCCGTCACCACGGCGGCTCGGCTGCGCTCGCCTCCCCCTGCTCCGACGGACGACATGGCCGCGCTCCCGATGATCCGACGCGCGCAGCGTTGGCCCGATTCGCCCAGCCCCGCAAGCGGCGGAAAAACTCAGCCGAAGAGCGCGTCGATGTCGTTCTGGTCGACGTGTCCGGCGTCGCTTTCGAGCTTCGGCCCGTTGAGAAGCGACTTCTCGTCGTCGATGGAGGGAAGATCGGGATTGTTGGCCGCGAATTCCTTGAACGCGTCGAGCCCGCCCCAGACGCCGATCATCTTGTCGAGGCGCTCCTCGACGAATTTCAGGACGCTGACGATCTTGCCGATGCGCTGGCCGGTGAGATCCTGGAAATTGCAGGCCTCGTACATGCTGATCACACGATCGAGAATCGCGCCGACATGATCGTTGTTGCCGGTGGCGACGCCGGCGGCGCGCAGCATGTTGGCTTCGGTCTCGATATCTTCGAGCCCGGAGAGGATCGAGCTGGTGGCCGCCTCCGTGGCGCCGACCACGGCGTCGAGCTCGCCGGCGACGCGGCGCATGCCCTTGCCCTCGTTTTCCGAGCGGTAAATCGAGGCGATCTCGTTCTTGGTCGAGGTGATCGCGAGTTTCATCGCGTCCAGTTCGCGGCGCAACTCGTAGACCTCGGCGATCTCGCGTCGATAGGCCTCGACGACGTCCGCGGACTGGCGCATCGCCGGGTCCATGGACCGCTTCATCTCCTGCAGCATCGCGATGATCTCGTCGATGCGCGGATCGGAGGCCGCGCCGGAAGCGACGGGTTCGGGGAATTCGATCCTCTGGAACAGGCGGGGGTCCGGGCCGAGAGATTCCTCGATGCGATAGCGTTTGTTCGTCAAAGACATGGAGCCGCCATTGATCCCGTGTTGTTGCGCGAATGATCATTGCAGACAATTGATTATGATATGGTGAACTCCCGCCGGCCGCGCCGTCGACGGCGGACGCCAGACCGCTCGGGACCGCCTTTGCTCTCGCCGGAACACTGCGATTCATAGTCTGTTCATGGTTAATCAAGACGATATGATAACCAATATAAGTAAATATTGATCCAATTCTTTATATTACATTGATAAATGATCCCGCAGAAAGAATTTCTCAAATCAGAAAGACCACTCTCTGAAAGAAGCGCCGGCCCGGGTCTCGCCCGCTCCGCGCAGACGTGACCGGCGGCTCGCTCCGGCGGTTGTGGACCACTTTGGCTTTCGAGAGGTTCTTCGATGAGATCGATCGGCTCTTCACTGGCCTGCGCGCTGCTCGCCGCCGGCCTCGCCTTCGGCGCCGGCGCGTCGTCCGCGAGCGCTCAGAGCGGCGTGCGGTACGCCGAACCGGGCGCGCCGTCCCCCAATCTCGGCGGCGGCTTCATCGAGTTGCTGCTGACGGGTCGCGACCCGACCCCGCGCACTCACGCCGCCCCGCCGCCGGTCGAGCAGCGACGGGGCCGCCCCGGTCAGTCGCAGGAGGTGATTCCGGCCGTCATTCCCGCCGAGATCCCGGCTGGACGACGCGTCTCGGCGCCCGTGCAGCAGCGCACGGCGGCGCTCGCGCAGCCCGGCGCCCCGCGCTCCTCCATTACGCAAGGGCATGCGATCGATCCGCGCTTCAGACGACAGGTCGTCGCCTATGAAGGCCGCGAGGCGCCCGGCACGATCGTGGTCGATACGCGAAGCCGTTTCCTCTACTTCGTGCAGGAAGGCGGCAAGGCCGTGCGATACGGCGTCGGCGTCGGGCGCGAGGGCTTCTCGTGGAGGGGTTCGCAGCGCGTCACCCGCAAGGCCGAGTGGCCGGACTGGCGTCCGCCGGAAGCGATGCGGCGGCGGCAGCCGGAACTGCCCGCCTTCATGGCCGGCGGCCCGGACAATCCGCTGGGCGCCCGGGCGCTTTATCTCGGCAACACGCTCTATCGCATCCACGGCACCAACGAGCCGCATACGATCGGCCAGGCCATGTCCTCGGGCTGCATCAGGATGATGAACGAAGACGTCATCGATCTTTATCAACGGGTGCGGGTCGGCGCGCGCGTCGTCGTCCTTTGACGTCTGCGCCATTGATCCGGCGACGGCCGTCCGCGTCAGCGCGGCGGATCAAGACCCCGGCCGCCCGCGGCCGGGGTTTTCTTTTCGCGCGCCTTGCGAAGGATTCACGTTTTCGTGCAATAAGCGTCGCCGGAGCGGAGCGCCCGGCGCTGCGCACGACGGGAAAGCCATGAACGACGCGACCACATCCGGCGACGCGCTCGTCGCCCTTTTCGAAGGCGAGGGCTATCGCCTGACCGAGCCGCCGGTGCTGCAGCCGGCGGAGCTTTTTCTCGACCTTTCCGGAGAGGACATGCGCCGGCGCATGTTCATCACCCAGGACGCGGCGGGAACGGAGCTCTGCCTGCGGCCCGAATACACGATCCCCGTTTGCCGCGTCCATCTTTCCGCCGGCGCCGCCCTGCCGGCCGCCTATTGCTATCGCGGCCCGGTCTTCCGCCTGCGCGCCGGCGAGACGGGCGAATTCATGCAGGCGGGCGTCGAGTCGATCGGGCGCGACGACGCCGCCGCGGCGGACGCCGAGATTCTCGCGCTGGCGCTCGATGGGCTTTCGCGCCTCGATGTCGGGCCCGTATCCGTGCGCCTCGGCGACGTGGGTCTGCTCGAAGCCGTGATCGACGCCCTCTCCGTTCCCCCCGCCCTGAAGGGCCGTCTCGTGCGCGACGTTGTCTCGGGACGCGCCGCATCGGCGCTCGCCGCCCCCGCGCAGGCCGCCCCGGAGGTGGAGCATGCGGGACTTCTCGCAGCGATCGAGGGGCAGGATCCGCAGGCCGCGCGCGCCTTCGTCGAGGACGTGCTCTCGATCGCCGGGATCTCCACCGTCGGCGGGCGCAGCGCCGGCGACATCGCGGAACGCTTCCTCGCCCGCGCGGCGCAGCGCGCCGGCGCCCTCTCCGACGAGGCGCGCATGGTGCTGCGTCGCTACCTCGCCATCGCCGGAGACCCGGACGATGCGGGTTCCCAGATACGCGACCTCGCCCGCGACGCCTCCCTCGACATCGAGGCGGCGCTCAAAATCTACGAGGAGCGCGCCGGCTTTCTCGCGGCGCGGGGCGTCGATCTTTCGGCCTTGCGCTTCCGGGCCGATTTCGCCCGCAACCTCGATTACTACACGGGCTTCATCTTCGAGATCGTGCGCGCCGACGACGCGGAGGCGAAGCCGCTCGTCGGCGGCGGACGCTACGACCGGCTCCTGACGCATCTCGACCGGAGCGCGAGCGCTCCGGCGGTCGGCTGCTCCTTCTGGCTCGACCGGATCGCCGCCCTTGAAACATCCGGAGGCGCGGCATGAGCGACGCTCCCCTCGTTCTCGCCGTCCCCTCCAAGGGCCGCCTCCAGGAGAACGCCACGGCGTTCTTCGCCCGCGCCGGGCTGGTCTTCGCCAAGTCGCGCGGCTCTCGCGACTATCGCGGTTCGATCGTCGGGCTTCCCGGCGTCGAGGTCGCTTTCCTTTCGGCATCCGAGATCGTCACCCAGATCGCGCAGGGCGCCGTGCATCTCGGCGTCACCGGCGAGGATCTCGTGCGCGAGCAGATCGGCGACGCGGATTCCTGCGTCGAGATGCTGACGCCGCTCGGCTTCGGGCAGGCCAACGTCGTCGTGGCCGCGCCGCAGGCCTGGATCGACGTGCGCAATATGGCCGATCTCGACGAGGTCGCCGTGGATCTTCGCGCCCGCAAGGGCCGCAAGATGCGCGTGGCGACGAAATATCTGAACCTCACCCGCGCCTTCTTCGCGAAGAAGGGGCTCGCCGATTACCGCATCGTCGAATCGCTCGGCGCGACGGAAGGGACGCCTGCGGCGGGCGCGGCCGAAATCATCGTCGACATCACGACGACGGGCGCGACGCTCTCCGCCAACGCCCTGAAGGTGCTCGACGACGGCGTCATCCTGCGCTCGGAAGCCAACCTGGTCGCCTCCCTCAAGGCCGAATGGTCGCCGGCGGCGCGCACGGCCGCGCGTGCGATCCTCACCCGGATCGCGGCGGAGGAAGAGGCCCGGCGCGTGCGTGAGATCCGCGCCCATATCGGCTCGGCGACGGCGGAAGCCGTACGCGCGGCGGCGAACGGCTTCGACGCGCATGCGCCCTTCGGCGTCGATGGGCCGGAAATCGTGCTCCACTGCGCCGCCGAGCGCGTCTTCGACATCGTCGAGGCGCTCTCGGACGCCGGCGCCCGCGATGTCAGCGTGCGCGCCCTCGACTACATCTTCCGCAGCGAGAACGAATTGCTGCGCCGCCTTGAGCGGCGGATCGGGTGAGTGCGCCAGATGGGGGGCGTCTGTAACTCGTGTATGTCCGAATTGCGGGCGCGGTGGACCTCGACAGTCAGTCCGTTGGATAAACTTCAGGGTAGAGCTGCCGCGCTGCTTCGATGGCCGCATCATTTGGGCGATACCCGCCCAGCTCATTGACGCTGTTTCGCAGCGCGATGCGGACGAGGAGGTCGTTTGGCATCCCGTCGGCCCCGATCAAGTCCAACGGGTCGGTTGGACCAAATCCTGTTCCCTCAACCCATGTAGCCGCCAAGACGGAAGGGCAGTTGCAGGCTCGGCACTGAGCCGGGCTCGGCTGTCCATTGGCAGGCTTTTCGCAGTATCGCCGCCCCGGCACACGCTGAGATTCTGATAGATTGCAAGACCTGTAAAACTCACCTCTTTTTGCGACACTGCCCAGCGTATCGCACCAAGGCAGATAAGTTTCGGCGTGATCCAGCGCTGACGCTCTATCGCGCCGCGCAAACCAATGAAATTTCGCCGCTAGCGAGTAAATCGGATCAGTAAAGACCGCATGGCCATTGCGCTCGTTTGGACCTCTGCCATCGTGAGCACCGGGGTTGCCCGGTTGCATGTCTGTCCCTGGCCAGCTCCCGCGGCGTTGCCACATACACCCGTAGTTATTCAGTCTTATGCAAAGACTAACTTGACCCGTAATTTTCTGCCCCTGCGCGTCGCAAGTGAACGCAGGCCGGTTTCCAACAGGATCAAGATACTTCTCCGCAAAGTTGCACCAATCCGTGCCATTCCCTGGCCATTTATAGAGTTCGGCAGCTGCGTGAGAAAAACTTCCGACCCAGACCATAATCACGACAGCAACAAAACGGAGCATCACTCAGCCTCGTTCTATATCAAATTGCGACTATACAATACTAGATTGCTGTACTGGTCAATATCTGGGCCAGACGGCCCCCGAAGTGGGTCGCTACGGCGCTGATATTTGCTGCGAGGTTGACCGTCCGCCTAGGAGCAAAAAAACGCCGCGCGCCTCTCCGTCGGCGAATGCGCTCCCCGAAGCCCCCCGCAGCATCACAGAAAAAGGCCGCCTCGGGGGGAGCGAGGCGGCCTTGAAGGTCGCGTCTTCCCGGGGGGGGAGGGGGAAGCCGCGAGGGAAGAGAAGCTCGCGTCGCGCGCTTCTGAAAACGCCTACGACGCTTGCGTCGGGGACGGATCACGTCCGGGAGAAAATTTTTCTCAGGCGCCGGGCGCGAGCGCTGCTGAAGCCGGCGCGGCGCTGATCACCGTCTGGCGCGACTCTGGCGGCGTGACCTCGATCACCGAGCGCTCCGGCGAGAGGCCGGTGACATAGAGATATCCGCCGCTCATCCCCACCAGCAGCGCGCAGAGCAGGATGAGACGCGCCACGCCGTCCCGCACCGGGCGCTCGTCGGGGAAAGGCTGCTCGACGCTGCGCAGCCGCAGATCGCGACCGCCGACGGCGACGACGGCGCCCATCGGAACCGCGCGGCGGCGCGCCGCCCGCAGGCGCGATGCGGCCTGCATCTGGGCGGCGGTGAGGTCGATGATGTCCCCGGCCGTCGCCGGTCCCCGATCGCCGGAGGGCGAAGCCCCGTCCGAGGAGGCGCGCGAAGGCGCGTCCTCGCCCTGCAATCGATCGCGGATCACGACTCACCCGTATGGTTAACAAATCGTAAACGCGACTATGCCGCGATCCGACCCGCTTCGCCAGACGGGAGGGTAAAATATGGTTAACGCGCGTTAACCATCCACACGCACGGGCAGTCCCTTATGCGGCGTGATCACCTGCACGCCCGAGCCCTGCATTTCCGCGACGAACTCGTCGGCGTTCGAGGCGATGATAGGGAAGGTTCCGAAATGGCAGGGAATCGCCGCGCGCGCTTTCGGGAAGAAGCGCTTGATCGCGAAGGCCGCCGTCTTCGCCCCCATGGTGAAGCGGTCGCCGATCGGCGCGATGACGATTTCGGGCGCGTGCAGTTCAGCGATGAGCGCCATGTCGCCGAACACGTCCGTGTCGCCCATGTGATAGAGCGTCGGCTCGCCCGGCGCCTTCACGATGACGCCGTTGGCGTCGCCGAGCGGAAAGCCGACATCGGCCTCGACGAGACCCGCTGAATGGTCGGCGCGCACGAGGGTGACCGTGAAGCCCCCGACATCGACCGCGCCGCCCGTGTTCATCGGCGAGAAATTCTCCAGCCCCTGCTTGGCGAGATACATGCAAAGATCGTAGTTGGTGACGACGGTCGCGCCGGTCTTCTTCGAGATCGCGACGGCGTCGCCGATATGGTCGCCGTGGCCGTGGGTGATCAGGACGTGGGTCGCGCCCTCGGCCGCCTTGTCCGCGTCGCCCTCGAAAGCGGGATTGCCGGTGAGGAACGGATCGATCAGGACGATCCTGTCCGAAAATTCGAGGCGGAAGGCCGAATGGCCGAACCAGGTGATCTTCATGGCTTTTCTCTCCCTTTTTGACCTTCTCGCGGACGACGCCTCCGCCGCGCGAGGCTTGTGCGCATGAACGTCGCTCTGAACGTGGCGCTGGAAGAGCTCGCAGGCAAGTTGCCGCGTCACGGGCGCCTGCTCGGAATCGATCTGGGCGAAAAGACCATCGGCCTCGCCTTGAGCGACCTCGAGCGCCGCATCGCGACGCCGCTCGAGACGCTCAAGCGCGCGAAATTCACCGCGAACGCCGCCGCCCTGCGGGCCATCGTGAGCAAGTTCGAGATCGTCGCGATCGTCATCGGCCTGCCGCTCAACATGGACGGATCGGAGGGGCCGCGCGCGCAATCGACGCGCAGCTTCGCGCGCGAACTCGCCCGCGTTCTGGACCTGCCGATCGTCTTCTGGGACGAGCGTCTGTCGACGGTCGCCGTGACGCGCACCCTGCTGGCGGCCGACGCCTCGCGGGCGAGGCGCGGGGTCCTCGTCGACAAGATGGCGGCGAGCTATATCCTTCAGGGCGCGATCGACCGCATGGACCGCATCGGACGGGATGCGGCCGGCGCGGACTACGACGCCGAAGAAGATTGACGCCCCGCCGGCCGGGGCCGTTGCCGCGACGGTCGCGGCGCGGTATCTCGACGCCATGACGCAAGCCGCTGAACTCTCGATCGCCCTCGCGCAGATCAATCCCCGCCTCGGCGACGTCGCCGGCAATGCGGAGCTCCTGCGCGCCGCGCGCGCGCAGGCCGCCTCCATGGGCGCGGACATCGTGATGTTCTCCGAGCTCTTCCTCTCGGGCTATCCGCCGGAGGACCTGGCGTCGAAACCCGCCTTCCAGGATTCCTGCCGGCAGGCGCTCGACGCGCTCGCCCGCGAGACGGGCGACGGCGGGCCGGCGGTGCTCGTCGGGCTGCCTTGGGCGGAAGACGGCGCGCTCTACAACGCCTACGCGCTCCTCGACGAAGGCCGGATCGCGGCGGTGCGTTTCAAGGTCGATCTGCCCAATTACGGCCCCTTCGACGAAAAACGCATCTTCACCCCCGGCCCCCTCCCCGGCCCGATCGTGGCGCGCGGCGTGCGCATCGGCGTGCCGATCTGCGAGGATATCTGGGGCGATGAAGTGATCGAATGCCTCGCCGAGACGGGCGCCGAGATCCTGCTCGTGCCCAACGGCTCGCCCTATTGGCGCGGCAAGAACGACGAGCGCTTCAACATCGCCGCCGCGCGGGTCACCGAGAGCGGCCTGCCGCTCGTGTATCTCAACCAGGTCGGCGGGCAGGACGAGCTTGTCTTCGACGGCGCCTCATTCGTGCTGCAATCGGATTGCGCGCTGGCCGCCCAGCTCCCCTCCTTCGAGGAATGCGTGGCGTTGACGCGCTGGCGCCGCGAGGGCGGCGAGTGGCGTTGCGTCGAGGCGCCGCGCACGCTCGTCGTCGAGGGCGAGAAGGCGGATTACGCGGCCTGCGTGCTCGGCCTGCGCGATTATGTCGAGAAAATCGGCTTCCCCGGCGTGGTGCTCGGGCTCTCGGGCGGCGTCGATTCGGCATTGTGCGCGGCGATCGCCGTCGACGCGCTGGGGGCGGAGCGCGTGCATTGCGTGATGCTGCCCTACCGCTACACCTCGCAGGAATCCCTCGACGACGCCCTCGCCTGCGCGCAGGCGCTCGGCGTGCGCTACGACATCCTGCCCATCGCCGAGGGCGTCGAGGGCGTCGAGCGGGCGCTCGATCCGCTTTTCGCCGGCACGGAGCGCGGCGTGACGGAAGAGAACGTCCAGAGCCGCATCCGCGGGCTCATGCTGATGTCGATCTCCAACAAGTTCGGCGCGATGGTGGTGACGACGGGCAACAAGTCGGAAATGTCGGTGGGCTACGCCACGCTCTATGGCGACATGAACGGCGGCTTCAATCCGATCAAGGATCTCTACAAGCAGGAGGTCTTTCGCCTGTGCGCCCTGCGCAATGGCTGGCGCCCCGTCGGCGCGCTCGGGCCGGATGGCGTGGTGATCCCGGAAAACATCATCGTGAAGCCCCCCTCCGCCGAGTTGCGCGAGAACCAGACCGATCAGGATTCGCTGCCGCCCTACGACATGCTCGATGCGATCCTTGAAGAACTGGTCGAGAAGGAGACCCGCGTCTCCGACATCGTGGCCATGGGCTACGACGCGGAGACCGTCGCGCGCGTCGAGCGGCTTCTGACGATCGCGGAATACAAGCGCCGGCAGGCCGCGCCGGGGGTGAAGGTCACGCGCCGGAATTTCGGCCGCGACCGCCGCTATCCGATCGTCAACCGCTTCCGCGACACGGGCGCGCCGGCTTACGCGCCGGATACGGACATCCGGGGCGCAGCGGCGCCGGCGCGGGCCGATATCGATTTCTAAAAGGCGCGCCGTCAGCGGAAGCCGCGCATGAGTCGCGCGATGATCCAGATCGGGATCACGATGATCGCGCCGTAGAGCAGCCATTTGCCCACGGTCTCGAAGGCGCCGAAGCCCAAATTCCATAGCGCGCCGAACATGTCGACGACGCTGTCGACGAGGCCCATCGGGGTGAGCCCGAGCATCGCCATGAACGCGCCGACGAGGAGCGAGAGAAAGAGCAGCTTCACGATCACGGAGCCCGGCGAGCCCCCGAAGAAACGGTGAAAATTCGACGCCATGCCCTGTTCGCTCCCGTTTCGGGCGCCCCGCCGCCCGTCCGCTTCATCGCAAGCCCGCTCCCGGTTGGCAAGATGCGCGGGATGCGGGATCAAGATGCGCGGGCGATCAGAGGCCGGCGGCCGCCGCCGGATCGGCGCGGCTCTTGGCGAGCCCGTAATAGGCCCAAAGGGTTTTGGCCGCCACGCCGCGCCAGGGCCGCCAGCTTTCCGCGAGATCCACAAGCTCCGCCGGGCGCGGGCGCGCGTCGAGCCCGTAGGCGATGCGCGCCGCCTCCTGCAGGGCGAGATCGCCGGCCGGAAAGGCGTCGGGATGGCCCAGGCAGAAGAGAAGGTAGATGTCGGCCGTCCAAGGCCCGATCCCCTTCACCGCGACAAGCGCCGCATGCGCCTCCTCGGCGGGCATGGCGGGCAGTTCGGCGAGCGGCAATTCGCCGGCGAGGATCGCTTCAGCCGCCGCGCGCAAAGCGCGCATCTTCGCAGCCGAGAGCCCGCAGACGCGAAGCTCTTCGTCTTCGGCGCCGAGGATCGTCGCCGCGTCGAGCGCGGGAAAGCGCGCCTCGACGCGCGACTGGATCGCTTTGGCGCTCGCGGTCGAGACCTGCTGCGAGATGACGATGGCCGCGAGCCCGGGAAAGCCAGGCGCACGTTTGCGCAGGGGCGGGCGCGCGCCCTCTTCCACGATCCGCGCCATCACGGGATCGAGCGCGCAGAGCGCGGCGAGGCCTTCCTCCAGCGCCTCAGGCGTGTCGATGAGCGTCCGCACTTGTCCGAGGCTCCCGCATGCGCGATTGAACGGACCTCATTCCTCGCCGGGGAGAGCCCGTGACGCAACCCGTTTTCCGCTTCGCGCCGAGCCCCAACGGGCGCCTGCATCTCGGTCACGCCGCCTCGGCGCTGCTCAACGAGGAACTGGCGCGCCGGTCGGGCGGCCGATTGCTGCTGCGCATCGAGGATATCGATGTGACGCGCTGCCGGCCGGAATACGAGGCGGCGATCATCGACGACCTCGCCTGGCTCGGGATCGCCTTCGAGCCGCACATCCGCCGCCAGTCCCGGCATTTCGACGAATACCGCGCCGCCGCCGACAGACTCGCCGCGATGGGGCTCCTCTATCCCTGCTTTCGCACGCGCCGCGAGATCGCGCAGGGCGCGGCGGCTTTCGAGGCCGCGACAGGCGCCCCCGCCCCGCGCGATCCCGACGGGGCGATCCTGCGCTCGCGAGCCCTCCACGGCCATGACGAAGCAGAGGCGGCGCGGCGCATGGCCGCCGGCGAACCGCATGCGCTGCGTCTCGACATGGCCCGTGCGCGCGCGCTCGCAAGCGAAAGTCTCGCCTATACCCGCTTCGACGCCGCCGGGCGCGAGGAAACCGTCATGGCCGATCCGGCGCGCTGGGGCGACGCGGTGATTGTGCGCAAGGAGATCCCGACGAGCTACCACCTCTCCGTCGTCCATGACGACGCGCTGCAGGGGGTGACGCATGTCGTGCGTGGCGTCGATCTGGAGGCGGCGACGGATCTGCACGTGCTCTTGCAGCGCCTGCTGGACCTGCCCACGCCGCGCTACCTGCATCACCCGCTCATCTTCGACGATAGCGGGGAGAAGCTCGCGAAAAGCCGGGGCTCGACGCCGCTCGCGGAGCTGCGCGCGGCTGGCGCAGACGCTCAGGAGGCGCGCCGTCTGGCGCGGCTTGCCGGTTGAGAAGCGCGGCCTCAGGGCCGCGTCTGGCCCGAGCCGCGCACGCGGTATTTGAACGAGGTCAGCTGCTCGACGCCCACCGGCCCGCGCGCGTGCATGCGGCCCGTGGCGATGCCGATCTCGGCGCCGAAGCCGAACTCCCCGCCATCGGCGAACTGGGTCGAGGCGTTGTGCATGACGATGGCGGAATCGACTTCGGCCAGGAAGCGCTCCGCGACGGCCCCGTCCTGCGTGAGGATCGACTCGGTGTGGCTCGACGAATATTCGGCGATGTGATCGAGCGCCCCGTCGAGACCGGGGACGACGCGCACGGCGATGATCGCGTCGAGATATTCCGTGCGCCAGTCCTCTTCCGTGGCGGGCGTCACGCGCGGATCGACTTTCTGCGTCGCCGCGTCGCCGCGCACGGCGCAGCCGGCGTCGAGCAGCATCGTCACGAGCGGCGCGAGATGGGTCGCGGCGCAGGCCTCGTCGACGAGCAAAGTCTCGGCCGCGCCGCAGATGCCGGTGCGGCGCAGCTTGGCGTTCTTCACGATCGAGAGCGCCATGCCGAGTTCGGCCTTTTCATGCACGAAGACATGGCAAAGACCTTCGAGATGGGCGAAGACCGGAACCCGCGCCTCCTCCTGCACGCGCGCGACGAGGCTCTTGCCCCCGCGCGGCACGATCACATCGATGCAGCCGTTCAGTCCCGTGAGCATGGCGCCGACCGCCGCGCGGTCGCGCACGGGGACGATCTGCACGCAATCCTCCGGCAGACCGGCATCGGCGAGGCCGAGGCGCATCGCCGCGACGATGGCGCTCGCGCTGCGCAGCGAATCCGAGCCAGCGCGCAGGATCGCGGCGTCTCCGGCCTTGACGCACAGCGCCCCGGCGTCGGCGGCGACATTGGGCCTCGCCTCGAAGATCACGCCGATCACGCCGAGCGGGGTGGCGACGCGCTCGATCACGAGCCCGTTCGGGCGGGTGAAGGTCGCGAGCGTGCGGCCCACCGGATCGGCGAGCGCGGCGATGCTGTCGACCGCGCCGGCGATCGCGTCGAGCCGGGCCGCATCGAGGGAGAGCCGGTCGAGATAGGAGGCGGGCTGACCGGCGGCGCGGGCTTCCTCGACATCCTCGGCGTTCGCCGCGAGGATCGCCGGCGCGGAAGCGCGCATGCGGGCGGCCATCGCGCGAAGCGCGGCGTCCTTCTCGGCCGTTGAGGCGAGCGCGAGCTTTCGCGCGGCGTAGCGCGCGCGGCGGCCGATCGCGACCATCGCAGCGAACAGGTCGCCGCCGTTCCCGATGTCGCCCGTTCCGCCCGAAGCCAAGCCGTCCATGAAATACTTCCCATTGCCGAAAAATCGGGCCGTCTTACCATCGAAAGCCGCCGTCGGCGAGGCGGAATCGCAACCAGGACGTCACAAGGCGGCTAAGCAACCTTGTCGTCGCATTGTCGCGATGACATGGTTTGATTCCGTTCCAGCCGGAACGGGAAACGCCATGGATATGAGCGCCGCCATGAACGAACGCGCGCCTGCTGCCCTGCGGCCGGAGCCGGAAGCCGTCGACGCGCAGCTTCCCGACCGCGTATCGCGACGCGGCGCCTTCATCGGTGGGATCGTGGCGAGCGCGGCGCTGATCGCCGCCACCCTCCTCATCGACGGCCAGCCGTTATGGCTCTTCGCCGTCGCGGTTCCGGCCGTGCTCGCCGGCGTCGCGATCGCCGCAAGTCGGGCGCGGTCGAGGCGCCGCCAGGTCCTCGTCGCCGCCGACAGGCGCGTCGCCGTCGCAGAGGCGCTGCTCGCCAACGTGCCGGATCCCGTGATCCTGGTCGACCGACGCTCGGTCGTGCGCGAGGCGAACGCGGCTGCGCTGGCGCTGTTTCCAGGTCTGCGCAAGCGCCATCCACTGTCCTTCGGCCTGCGTGCGCCGGAGATTCTCGACGGCGTGGAGGACGTGCTTCGCACGGGCCGGACGGCGAAGGTCGCCTATTCCCAGCGCGTGCCGGCCGAAGTGACCTTCGACGTGCAGATCGCCGCGCTCGAGACCGAGGGCGACGACGGGCGCAGCGAGCCCGGCGTCATGCTCTTCTTCCGCGATCTCACCAATGCGCGCCGGCTGGAGACCATGCGCGTCGATTTCATCGCCAATGTCAGCCACGAATTGCGCACGCCGCTCGCCTCGGTTCTCGGCTTCATCGAGACGCTGCAAGGTCCCGCCCGCGACGATGCGAAAGCGCGCGAACGCTTTCTCGCGATCATGCGCGACCAATCTTTGCGCATGACGCGCCTGATCGACGATCTGCTCTCCCTCTCGCGGATCGAGCTGCGCGCCCATGTCGCGCCGACCGACGCGGTCGATCTGATCCCCGTGACGCGCCAGATCCTCGACACGCTCGGCCCCCTCGCCCGTGAGAACGGCGTGACGATCGCGGAGGACTTCCCCGATTCGCCCGCGCCGATCCGCGGCGACCGGGACGAGTTGTTGCGCGTCGTCGAGAACCTCGTCGAGAACGCGGTGAAATACGGCGGCTCCGGCGGAAAGGTCGATGTCTCGCTGACGCGGATCGACGAGGGCGGCCCCTGCTACCGGCTCGCGGTGCGCGATTACGGACCCGGCGTCTCCGCCGATCATCTGCCGCGCCTGACCGAGCGTTTCTACCGGGCCGATGTAGAGCAGAGCCGGCAGAAGGGCGGCACGGGCCTGGGGCTCGCCATCGTCAAGCACATCGTGGCGCGCCATCGCGGCAAACTCTCGATCGAGAGCGAACCCGGCCAGGGCGCGACCTTCGCCGTCACTCTGCCCGCGCTGCCCGCGCCGCATGTTGCGGCCGACGACTGAGAACGGTCCCGGGTTTGCAAAGACGACGAGGAGCGTTTGCAGCCCTCGCGCCGCAGGCCGCCTCTCTCTATTTCTCATTGCGGCGGGGTCACGGGCCCCACGAATATACAGGAGCCTCCGATGCAGCTTACGGGCATCCATCATCTCACCGCGATCTCGGCGAACGCGCCGGCGAACCACGCGTTCTACACGCAGACGCTCGGCATGCGTCTGGTGAAGAGGACGGTGAACCAGGACGACACCTCGGCCTACCACCTCTTCTACGGCGACGGCCGCGCGACGCCCGGCAGCGACATCACCTTCTTCGAATGGCCCGTCGAGCGCGAGCGGCGCGGCACCAATGCGATCACGCGCACATCGCTTCGCGTGACCGGCGCCGATACGCTGGCGTGGTGGGCGCAGCGCTTCGACGCAATGGGCGTGTCTCATTCCGGCGTTTCGACGCGCGACGGGCGCGCCGTTCTCGATTTCGAGGACCCGGAAGGCCAGCGCCTGAGCCTCGTCGACGATGGCGGCGAGGGAACGGGCGAGATCTGGGAGAAGAGCCCGGTTCCGGCCGAGCGCCAGATCCGCGGCCTCGGCCCGATCGCCATCAGCGTGCCCGACGATGAGTCCACCGATCTCGTGCTCACCCGCGTGCTCGGCATGAGCCGAGCGCGCAGTTACGACGAGAACGGGGCGACTGCGCATGTCTACGAAATGGGTCCGGGCGGTCCGGGGGCCGAGCTCCATCTCGTCATCGAGCCTCACCTGCCGCCCGCCCGACAGGGCGCGGGAGGCGTCCACCACATCGCTTTCCGCACCCCGGACATCGAGCAATACAACGCTTGGGCCGAACGTCTGGCGAATATCCGGCTGCCTTCGAGCGGCCCGGTCGACCGGCATTACTTCCGCTCGCTCTACTTCCGTGAGCCCAACGGCATACTCATCGAGATCGCGACCGACGGACCAGGTTTCGACGTCGACGAGCCTATGGAGACGCTCGGCGAAGCGCTCGCGCTTCCGCCTTTCCTCGAAGATCGCCGCAAGGAGATCGAGGCTGCGCTTCGCCCGCTCTGAGCGTGTCTCACCCGGCTAACGCTGGGGAATCAGCACTCCGACGCAGTTCGGGAGGGGCTCGCATGCGACGAGCGTACGGACCCCTTCGGTCTAATTCGTCTGGCGAATCACGAGATGGACACTTTGATTCACGCCGACAGGATGGCGGTAACGATGTTTATTATGTTCAACTCGCCCTTTCTGACAAAAATATGCAATTGGAGACTTGATGATTTCATAATTTTGACTTACCTGTCTCGTCTGTAAGTTGAACTTCTGGCGTCGCATCATGATTCTGTTGTAAACGCCAGACTCAAGATCGCCACATGCAGGGCGAGCAAGTCAAAACATGACAGACGAGGTAAGAATAATGAGCGAGACAGCGCAGGACAGTGGCCATATCGAACTGACCACCGAGATCGTATCAGCCTATGTCAGCAACAATTCGCTGCCCACGGCGGAGCTTCCCGGACTTATCGAATCCGTATACGCCGCGCTGAACAAAGTCGCGACCGGCGCTCAGGAACAGCCGGTCGAGGTCCCGGTTCCGGCGGTTCCGATCAAGAAATCCATCACGCCAGATTTCATCATCTGCCTTGAAGACGGGAAGAAGTTCAAGTCGCTCAAGCGCCATCTGCGTACGAAGTACGACATGACCCCCGAAGAGTATCGCGCCAAATGGGGCCTGCCTTCGGATTATCCGATGGTCGCCCCGAACTACGCTTCGGCGCGCTCGGAGCTCGCCAAGGCCATGGGCCTGGGCGCCCAGCGCCGCAAGACGACGAACGCCGAGCCCGCCCCGCGCGGCCGCCGTCCTCGCAAGGTCGCCTGAGCGCGATCCGTCCCGGCGCAACCCGTCAATAAACTGCATCAAGGCCGCCCGGCGACGGGCGGCCTTTTTCGTTTCCGCTTCCTGTTGCGCGCGTGCATCAGCCCGGGAAAACCCGGCCCGCCCCCGTTTACGCAAGGCTCGATCGAGCGTAAACGCGCTGCCGGAATCCGAAGTGAAAAACGGAGCGCCGAACCGGCGCGTGCGGACGGGACGCCATGAACCAGCAATCGACCAGCTACGCCTCCCACTCGCGGAACGCCGGCGAAAGGCCTTCCTTCGCGCGCGCGGCTCTCGGGTTCTCGGGCTCGATCGCACTTCTGTGCGTCGCCGCTCTGGCGCTGAGCGTCGTCTGACCTCGACGCAGGCGCCGCCGCGCCGACCTTTGCTCGAAGGCCCTTGCCGAGCGCGGCGGTTTTCGCCAAAAGCGCTTCGCAACGACATTCGAACAAAGGCGAGGCGACCTCATGGCGACCCACAAGCTCCTTCTTCTTCCCGGCGACGGGATCGGCCCCGAAGTGGCGGCCGAGGTCGAGAAACTCGTCGCCTGGTTCACGAAGGCGGGCATCGCCGCGTTCGAGACGGAGCGCGATCTCGTCGGCGGCGCGGCCTATGACGCGCACGGCGCCGCGATCAGCGAAGACGCGATGAAGCGCGCCATGCAGGCGGACGCCGTGCTCTTCGGCGCGGTCGGCGGGCCGCAATGGGCGGACGTCGCATACGAGGTGCGCCCGGAAGCCGGCCTCCTGCGCCTGCGCAAGGATCTCGCGCTCTTTGCGAACCTGCGTCCGGCGATCTGCTACGCCGCGCTCGCCGACGCTTCCTCGCTGAAGAAAGAGCTCGTCGAGGGCCTCGACATCCTGATCGTGCGCGAACTGACCGGCGGCGTGTATTTCGGGGAGCCGAAGGAGATCGTGACGCTCGAAAACGGCCAGAAGCGCGCCGTCGACACTCAGCTCTACACGACCGGCGAGATCGAGCGCATCACGCGCGTGGCCTTCGACCTCGCGAAGAAGCGCCGCAACAAGGTCTCATCGGCCGAGAAGCACAACGTCATGAAGTCCGGCGTTTTGTGGAAGCAGGTCGTGACCGACATTCACAAGCGCGAATTCGCGGAAGTCGAGCTCGAACACGTTCTCGCCGACAATTGCGCCATGCAGCTCGTGAAAAACCCCAAGCAATACGACGTCATCGTCTGCGACAACCTCTTCGGCGACATCCTCTCCGACGTGGCGGCGATGCTCACTGGTTCGCTCGGCATGCTCCCCTCCGCCTCGCTGGGCGCCGAGGACGCCTCCGGCAAGCGCAAGGCGCTCTACGAGCCCGTCCACGGTTCGGCGCCCGACATCGCCGGCCGCCAGCTCGCCAACCCGATCGCCATGATCGGCTCGCTCGCCATGTGCCTGCGCTATTCCTTCGGCCTGATCGAAGCGGCGGACATGCTCGAGCGCGCGATCACGGACACGCTCACAGACGGCGTGCGCACGGGCGACATCGCGGCGCCGGGCATGAACACGGTCTCGACTTCCGGCATGGGCGACGCGATCCTCGAGCGGCTGCAGACGCTGGCGCGCTGAGGCTCTACGCTCAGAGCGAGGAAGGCCGGCGCGGGGGAATCGGAACCCCGCCCTGCGGCGACACATCCGGGCCGGCGGCGGAGAGCCATTCTCCGGGAGCCGGCTCAAGGGTTTCGGCGACGCATTCCGTAGCGGCCCCGACGACAGGCGGCGTCAGGACAGAGCGGCTCGCGGCCTCGTCGACGAGATCGAAGGCATCGAGCGCGCAGGCGAGGTCGGCGCGCGTCACCCCGCCGGCGCAGAACCAGCCCGACATGCGCGCCGCGAGCGCGCGGTCCTCGTCCCGAAAGCCGAGGCATTCGCGCGTCGCGCCATCCTCGAGCTGAACCCGCGCGATTTCGACGCGCCCGCGCCGAGTCGCCAGCGGCTCCTCGTGAACCGCTCTGGCCACGGCGATTCCGGCCTGAGCGGCTTCCAGAGCAACGTCGACGAACAGGCTGCGCGCAGGCGGCGCGCTATCGCCGCGTTCGACCGCGACGCGAAAATGCGTGGCGTCGGCCGCGAAACGGCCGATTTGGATCACGTCCCGAGACGTGGCTGCGTCCGGGCCGGAATAGGCCTCGTGGCGCATGGCCAGGTCGGCCGTGGCCGGATCGCTGACGAAGGGCGTCACGCGCGGGATGGCGAGCGCGCTCCAGCGGGGCGGCGGCGCGCGCAGCTCCGGCGCAGGCGCGACAACCGAAACGCGCCAGTCGTCGCCGTCGGGGCGGGGCGCGTAGAGCGTCAGAAGCGCCACGACTACGGCGCCGCCGAAAACGAGACCGATCGGAGAGACGCCGCGCCGGCGCGCAGGACGCGTGCGCGGCCGTCCGACGCCGATGGCGCCGAAATCCTCCTCGCTCCAGTCCCGGATCGATCCCGCGCGCATGCCGTCCGCCAGTTTTCGCCGCCAGTTTTCGCGCGCAGCCGCGCAGGCGACGACAATCGCCGCCAGATTGAGGCAAAGTCGAGCGATCGGCTTCAGGAAGCGTTGACGACGCAGCTGATTCGCAAAGCAGTGTGAATCGGGCGTTACGGTCAAGCTCGCGGCGAGCGTGAGCGTTAACCCTGACAGCTGACGTTCAGGAACCCAGCGCCTTGCGGGCGCTGGCGATGACGCGGTCCTGGGTGGCCTCGTCGAGATAGGGATGCATCGGCAGGCTGACGACCTCGCCGGCCAGCATCTCGGTGACGGGCAGTCCGTTGCCGGCCGCCGGGTAATGCCCATAGGCCTGCTGGCGGTGCAGCGGGCGGGGATAATAGACGGCGGTGGGTATGCCGTCGGCCTTGAGCGCCTCCTGGAAGGCCGAACGGTCGAAGCCCGGGGCGCGGATCGTGTATTGCGCCCAGACCGAGGTCGCGCCCTCCATCAGCTTCGGTGTGGTCGCGACGTCGGCGAGCCCCGCCTCGTAGCGCTGCGCCACACACTCGCGCGCGGCGATCTCGTCAGGGAAGATCTTGAGCTTCTCGATCAGCACCGCCGCCTGCATCGTGTCGAGGCGGCCGTTCATGCCGATGCGCACGTTGTCGTATTTGTCGGCGCCCTGACCGTGGACGCGCAGCGAGCGCATGATCTCGATCATCTCGTCGCTTTCGGTGAAGACCGCGCCGCCGTCGCCGTAGCAGCCGAGCGGCTTGGCGGGGAAGAAGCTCGTCGTCGAGAACTCGCCGATGGCGCCGACCTTGCGGCCCTTGTAATGCGCGCCGAAGCTCTGGGCCGCGTCGCACAGCATCCACAGGCCCTCGCGGGCGCAGAATGGCTCGATCGCGTCGTAATCGGCCGGCTGGCCGAAGAGGTCGACCGGGATCACGCCGACGGGCTTAAGGCCCTTCTCGCGGGCCGTGGCGAGCGCGGCGGCGAGACTGTCGACGTCCATGTTGAACGTGTCCTCGCGCACATCGACGAAGACCGGCGTCGCGCCGAGCCAGGCCACGACTTCCGCCGTCGCGGCGAAGGTGAAGCTGGGGCACAGGATCGCGTCGCCGGGGCGCACGCCCTTGGCCATCAGGACGAGGGCCAGCGCGTCGGTGCCGTTGGCGCAGCTCAAGACGTGTTTCGCGCCGCAGAATGCCGCAAGATCGGCCTCGAGCGTCGCGATTTCGGGGCCCATGATGTAGCCGCCGTGATCCACCACCCGCATGATCGCGTCGTCGACGAGCTTGCCGAGACGCCGGCGCTGGGCGCCGAGATCGATGAAGGGAATGGTCGCGGTCATGAAGGGCCTCGGGGACGGTTGACGAAAACGCCGGATGGCGCGCGCCGTCGTTTAGCCCGAAACGCGATGTCGGCAAACGGGCGGGCGATCAAGTTTGGTTACCGTTTGCGACAGAGCGTCGCGCCGCCTGCGATCCGGGGCGGCGCCGGGCTCTGGTCCGCGACGCCGGATCGTGACACGATCGTCGTCGCTGCAGTGCGGAACGATCAGGATGACTTGCGCCATGATCTGCGCGGTGACGGAGGCGACGACCTGGGGCGGCAGGGCGCGCAGTCGCGTAAAACCACGGCGCGGCGCACGCGCTCGCCGGTCGCGCGCCGGATTAGTCGCCGGCGCGGTTCTGGCCTTGACGCTCTTCGCCGCGCCCGCCCTCGCCTGCCGCTGGGAGCCTTCCTCGGAAACGATCGCGGGCTATGCGGGCGAAGGCGAGATCACCCTCGCCTCGGGGGCGAAGGCTCTCGTCACGGATGTCAGCGTCGGGGATCACGCAGCGGCTGCGGCCATCGTCGCCAGGGCGGCGCGCACGGCCCACGCCATCGCCTTTCTCTCGGGGGCGGGGGAGGATCGCTGGCGGCGACGTCCGGCGCGAATCCTTCTCGATCCCGACAGCGCCGCGCCGCGCGATCTCGCCGCGACGCTGGTCGCGACAGGGGCGGCCCGTGTCGATCCGGGCGCGCGCGAAGGCTTGTGCGACAAAGCGCTCCTCGCGCGCGAAGATATAGCGCGCAGGGCCGGGCGCGGCTTGTGGCGCGAGGAGACGGCGCGCGCCGTGCCGGCGGATCGGCCCGACCTCGTACTGGAGCGCGCGGGGCGCTTCGCCATCGTGGAGGGCGTCGTCGTCGGCGTGGGAGAGCGGGCGCGACGCACTTATATCGACTTTTCCCGCAACTGGGACGGCGGCTTCACCGTGATCGTGGCGCCGCGCGTCTGGGCCACGCTCGTGGAGCGCGGCCTCGATGCGGATACATTGACGGGTCGACGAGTGCGCGTTCGCGGTATAATCCAGTACTGGCGGGGGCCGGCTGTCGAATTGGCGACGGCTGATTTTGTCGAAACGATGGACGCTGAGCGGCGGCGGCGATGAGTTTTGTCATGCTCCCGAAATCATTTCCCTCGGGCGACGCCCTTGCGCGCGCCTGCAAATCCTGCGCGGCGATCGCAATTCTCGCATCGTTGCTCGGCGGATGCATCGCCGGCTCCGGCGACCTTCTGCGCTCGGCGCCGGCGACGACGCCCCCCGCGGTTACGGCGCCCAACAACGCCGCCGAGCGCGAACATGCGCAGCTCGTCTCCGCTTTCGGCGGCGAATACCGGGCGCCGGCGGCGCGCGCCTATCTGGAGCGCGTCGTCTCGGAGCTTACGCCGGCCACGGATCGTCCGGACGAGCGCTTCAGCGTGACCTTGCTCGACTCGCCCGCCGTCAACGCCTTCGCCCTTCCCAACGGCCGCCTCTACGTGACGCGCGGCCTCCTCGCCCTCGCCAACGACAGCGCCGAGCTCGCCGCCGTGATGGCGCACGAGATCGCGCACGTGACGCTGCGCCACGCCGCCACGCGCTCGGAACTCGAAATGCGCTCCGCGCTCGTCACCCGCGTCGTCGCCGACGTCCTGCGCGACCGCCGCGCGGCGGAAATGGTGCGCGACACGACGCGCATGGACATCGCCCGCTTCTCCCGCGAACAGGAGATCGAGGCGGACCTGACCGCCGTCGCGACCCTGGCCCGCGCCGGCTACGATCCCTACGGCGCGGCGCGCTTCCTGCGCAATCTCGATCGTTGGGTCGGACTGGCGACGGGCGCGGCCGGAGCGCGGGTGCAGCGGGCGGCCTACGACATGTTCGCGACCCACCCCGCGACGGCCCAGCGCGTCGAGGCGGCGCGGATCGCGGCGCGAGGCTTCTCCGGCCCCGGCGTCGGCGCCGCCGACCGGGACGGGTATCTGGCCGTCCTCGACGGCGTCGCCTTCGGGGACAATTCGAGCGACGGCATGGTGCGCGGGCGCGAATACGTCCACGGGCGCCTGCGGATCGGCTTCACCGCCCCGCAGGGGTTCCGCCTCGACAATTCCTCCCGCGCGGTTCTCGGAAGCTCGAGCGACGAAGCGCGCCGCCTTCTCTTCGACCTTGTGGAGGGGACGGACGGCCAGTCGCTGACGGATGTGCTGCAAGCGACATGGACCGACGACATGCGCGCCGAGTCGCTCGCGCTCACAAACGTCAACGGGCTCGAAGCCGCGACCGCGGCCTCGCGCGGGCGGGAATGGCATTTCCGCCTCGCGGCCGTCCGGCACGACGGGCGCGTCTATCGCCTGATCTTCGCGTTCCGGCCGCGCGACGCCGGCGCCGAACGGCTCTTCCAGGAGACGCTTTCGAGCATCCGCCCGATCACGGCGTCGGATGTCGCGCGCCTCCAGCCGCCGCGCCTGCGGATCGTGCGCGCGGCCCCCGGCGAAGACGTCGCCGCGATGGCGCGGCGCATGACCGGCGCGGGCGGCAGCGTCGAGATTTTCCGCGTCCTCAACGGCCTCGACGCGGGCGATCGCATCGAGCCGGGGCGCGCCTACAAGATCATCGTCGATTAAGCGCCGAGCCCGTCAGAACGCCGGCCTGCGCGGCGGCATCGGCACGGGACGCTGGCCCGAAACGGGCGCCCCAGCCGATGCGGCGGGCGGCGTCGCCACGGCCTGCTCGGCGCCGGGCGGGGTCGCGCCGGTCCAGACCCGGATCGGCTGGGGCGGGCCGCGTTCCGGCAATTCCACCACCGGCAGCCGCGTCCCGCCGGACCCGCCGAACAGACCGGCGAAAGCGGCGTTCGTCGTCGCGCCCCTGTTGGAGCCGCTCTCGCCCATGGCGAGGGGACGGCGCCCGTTGGGCGTGCAGAAGACCGGGCGCAGATCCGGCGGGTCGGCTTTCGGCGAACGCGGCATCGTCTCCAGATTCGCGCGGCCGAAGCCCCCGAAAGTCGAAAATCCATACTCCAACAGCGACGCCGATTTCGCCGTGCGCTGGATCGCCGTCGGGGCGCCCATCACGATTGCGACGAGATCGCGCCCGCCGCGCTGCGCCGTCGCGACGACGTTGAAGCCCGACGAGCAGACATACCCGGTCTTCATGCCCGTCGTGCCGGCGTAACGCCCGACGAGACCATTGCCGTTTCTCATCACCCGACTGCCGTGACGGATCGATTCAAGGCCGTACAGTTCCCGGACGCCGGGAAACTCCCGCCAAAGGGCGCGCGCGAGGAGCGCCATATCGCGGGCGGAAGTGCGCTTGCGGGCGTCCGGAAGACCGCTGGGATTGGCGAAATAGCTGTCGTGCATGCCCAGCCGAGCGGCGGCGAGGTTCATCTTGGCGACGAAGTTTTCGACCGATCCCGAGACGCCCTCGGCGATCGTCGTGGCGACATCGTTGGCGGAACCCACCATGATGATGATGAGCGCGTTGTCGAGCCGTATCCGCTCGCCCGCCTTGAAGCCCATCTTCGAGGCGGGCCTGGCGGCGGCGTGCGGAGTGACGGTGAGCAGCGAGTCCATGCTCATGCGGCCCGCGCGAACCTCTTCGAGCGCCACATAAGCCGTCATCATCTTGGTCAGCGAGGCGGGGAACCAGGGATCGGTCGCGTTCTCCGAATAGAGCACCTGTCCCGAATTCAGGTCGGCGACGAGTGCGGGCGTGCCCTCGACCCATTCGAAGACGCGCGCGCCCTGCGCGTTCGCGACATGGGCGTATGCGAAGACGAGCGCTCCTGCGAGCGCCGCGACGGCGGCGATCCGGCGCGACGGTTTCAAGATCATCGTCATGACCATTGCCAAAACTGTCCGTTTCCTTCGAGTGCGTTGACGCAACGGTCGCCGCGCACGGCGCGAACGGCGCACGCGATCGACGGGCAGAGCATACGCGTCACCGGGGTGCTATGCCTAGGCGTCGATGGCGGTTTCAGGGCGAAGGGTCTTTACCGACGTGGTTTTTCGCCCATTTCACGTTATTATTATCGCCGCAACCGGGAGGCGAACCGCAGACATGGCCAAGGGAACGATTCGCAATCAGGGGCCCAGCCGCGTCAGTCCCATCGCGCGCACGCGCGAGGAGAAGGATTTCGAGCGCCGTGCGCGCGAATTCCAGGCGATCCTGCGGCAGGAATATCGCCAGCACCACGCGCCCAAGAAGAAGAGGGGCGAGATGGCGGTCGGTTTCGACGAGCAGGTCCTCATTTCGGGCGAACGCGCGGCGGAAGCCATGCGATATCTGGAAGAACTGGTCCGCCTGAGCCCCACCTTCCGGGGCGTCATGGAGAAGGCGCTGGGCGAACTCGACACGCTGTGGATCAGGATCGGCCGTGGCGACGGCAACAGCCGCTCGACCATCGGCGCCCGCGACGAGAAGATCTGGATCAATCTCGACCAGGGCGATCTGCGCGACCTCGTCATCCACGAATGCGGCCACGCGCTGGCCAAGCTCGAGGACGGGCCGCTTGGCGGGTTCGGCCCCAACCAGCGATTCCAGGCGGTGGTCAAACGCGAACTCGATCTCGGACGCGGCGGCGTCAAAGCCTACGGCACCGAAGTGATACCGAATTCTCCACGCTGAGCCTCAACGCGAAAGCGCGTAGAGAGCGATCCCCGCCGTCGTCGCCACGTTCAGGCTGTCGAAACCCCCGGCCATGTCGATGCGAACGCCCGTCGCGCGGGCGATCACGTCTTCGGGCAGACCCGGCCCCTCGGCCCCGAGCAACAGCGCGCGGCGCGGGCCGGCGCGCGCAGCGGCCTCCTCCAGCGTGACCGCGCCGCGCGGGGTGAGCGCGAAAACCTCGAAGCCTGCGGCTGCGAACAGGTCGAGCATGGCGTGCGCGTCGGCGCAGCGGGCGAAGGGCGTGGTGAGCGCGGCGCCGACCGAGACCCGAATCGCCTTGCGGTAGAGCGGATCGCAGCAGGCGGCGTCGAGCAGAACGGCCTGCGCCCCGAAAGCCGCGGCATTGCGGAATATCCCGCCGACATTGTCGTGGTTGGCGAGACCGACGCAGCCGATCGCGAGCGCTCGATCGTGCGGGCGCGCGAGCAACCGGGCCGGATCGCCCGGTTCGGGGATGACCCCGATGGCGAGCGCCCCGCGATGGATCGGAAAGCCGACGATCGTCTTCATCGCCTCCCGCCCGGCGACGTAGACAGGAACCTCGTCGGGCAAGGCGGAGACGAGATCGGCGAGCGCAGCGACCCGGTTTTCGGCGATCAGCAGGGATTCGAAAGCGAAGCGCCCGGCGCGCGCCATCTGGCGCAAGACCACTTCGCCCTCGGCGACGAACCGGTCGAGCCTGCCCACGAGATCGCGCTCGCGCACGTCGCGATAGGCGGCGATGCGGGGATCGTGTGGATCGGATACGGGAATGACGCGCCGCATGGGCCGGGGATCGGCCGCGCGGGCGCGCCTGTCAAGCGGGAGACGCGACCGATTTGACAAGCCCGGTCCGAAGTGAAATCACCCGGCCGACCACGAAAACCCGCCAGGGAAGACAACCCGATGACCGTCCGCCACCACCGCGAGGATCTGCCCACCGATTACGATCCGGGCGCCTCGATCGCCATCGACACCGAGACGCTCGGCCTCAATCCCTTGCGCGACCGGCTCTGCGTCGTGCAGATCTCCAGAGGCGACGGCGACGCGGACGTGGTGCAGATCAGGAAAGGCCAGAAGCGTCCGGAGAATCTCGCGCGCCTGCTCGGCGATCCGGCTGTGCTGAAGATCTTCCACTTCGCCCGTTTCGACCTCGCCGTGCTCGAACATGCGCTCGGCGTCATGCCCGCGCCGGTCTACTGCACCAAGATCGCCTCGAAACTGGCGCGCACCTATACCGACCGCCACGGCCTCAAGGACCTCACGCGCGAGCTGATCGGCATCGATCTCTCGAAGCAGCAGCAATCCTCCGATTGGGCGGCGGACGAACTGACGTCGGCGCAGCTCGAATACGCGGCCTCCGACGTTTTGCACCTGCATGCGCTGAAGGAACGCCTCGACGCGATGCTGGCGCGCGAAGACCGCACGGCGCTGGCGCAGGCCTGTTTCGACTTCCTGCCGACCCGCGCCCGCCTCGACCTTGCGGGCTGGCCGGAGACGGATATCTTCGCGCATAGCTGAGACGCGGAGGAAGGTCTTTTCCTTTTCTTCCGCGCACGACATAACTTCGCCATTGGCGCAGCGCAGCGCTTTCGTCGCGCGGGAGCGCGGCGTTGGATTGGAGTCGGGGTTTTCGCGGGTGCACAGAAGCGTCGCAACGACGGATCAGCGGGCGAGGTCGCGCGGCTACGACATCGCCGTGCGCCATTCGCGCCGCGTGCGCTTCCTCCGGCGGGCGATCCCGCTCGCCGCCTTGAGCGCGGTCGGGCTCGTCGTCGCGATCACCCTGTTCAACCCCTTCGCCAGCGTCGGCGGTCTGGCGTTCGGCCCGGTGAGCGTTTCGGGGACGCGCATCGTTATGGACGCGCCGCGCCTGCGCGGCTTCCAGGACGGCTCGCGCCCCTACGAGGTCACCGCCGAAGAGGCTTCGCAGGACGTTCGCGAACCGCATCTCGTCGATCTGCGCGAGTTGCGCGCGAGGCTCACGATCGACGACGCGGGAGGAACGGCGCGGGTCGAGGCGGCGACGGGACGCTTCGACACGCAGTCGGAAATCCTGGAGCTGAGCCGCGACGTGCGGGTCGTTTCGTCGATGGGCTACACGCTCGACCTTCGCTCGGCTACTGTCGATTTCAAGGGCGGGGGCGTCGTCTCGAAAGAGCCGGTCCGGCTCCTGTTCGAATCCGGGTCCGTCGAGGCCCAATCCCTGACGATCGTCGAGGGCGGCGCCGTCATCACCTTCGAGGGAGGCGTGAGCAGCGTCTTCGCCGCCAGGACCCTCGGCTCCAGCACATCCGCAGGGGAAACCGCCGCGCCCCCGGGGCCGCAGAACTGAAGATCGGGAACCAAAAGATGCATTCAAACGCTTTTTCCCGAATCATGCGCATTGCGCTCGCTGCCGCAATGTTCGCGGCTGCGCCGGCTCTCGCGCAAAACCCGGATTCCGCGTTCGGCGGCCTCGGCTCGAATTCGACCGACCCGATCCGCATCGACGCGGACCAGCTGAACGTTTTCGACCGCGAGAACCGCGCCGTCTATTCCGGAAACGTGGTCGCGGTGCAGGGCGACACCACGATCCGCTGCACCCAGCTGACGATCTTCTTCGACCGCCAGCCCACGGCGGGCGCGGGCGACGGCGAGGCGGGTGATTCGATCAACCGGATCGAATGCGTCGGCCCCGTGACGATCATGTCGCGCGATCAGGTGGCGACCGGGGCCAACGCCGTCTACGACCGCCAGATCGGGCAGATGGTGATCACCGGCGACGTCGCGCTGAGCCAGGGCCAGAACGTCACGCGCGGCGAACGGCTCGTCTATGACATCGACCGCGGTATCGCCAATGTCGAGGCCGGCCGGTCGCAGCGTGTGCGCGGCCTGTTCGTTCCGGGGCAGGGACAGTCCAGGTGACGCATCGTCCCGGCGGATCGTTTCGCATTGCCTGCCGTCGCGTCGTCGTTTACCAAAAATCGTGGTCGGGCCAAGGGGCGCGCGGCCGCCCGCCCAGAGTGCCGACGCCTTGAACCAGCCATTCGACACCCGAAGGAACGCGCAGACCCACGCCTCGCCGGCGGGAGCGGAGACTTCGCAGCGTCCCGATCACGGCGCATATCCCGATATGCGCCAGTCATCGCCGCAGGAGGGCGGGCGCGACTTCGACCCCGCCGCCCTGGAGCCGCAGTACCAGGACCCGCGGTTCCAAAGCCGGAACGAGCACAGCCCGCAGACGGACGACTTCGCGGAGCACGAACCGGCGCCGGCCGCGCCTGCGGCCGCGATCCGCACGGGGGGCGCGCGGGGATTTTTTTCGCGGCTCTTCGGCGCCGACGAGGATCACGGCGAGGAGCACGACGGCTCGGATTCCGGCTTCGGCGGCCCGGGAATCCTCGCGGTCAAGGGCCTTCAGAAGAGCTATCGCGGCCGTACGGTTGTGTACGACGCAGCGCTCCATGTGCGCCGCGGCGAGGCCGTCGGCCTGCTCGGCCCCAACGGCGCGGGCAAGACGACGATCTTCTACATGGTGACGGGCCTTGTCGCCGCAGATCGCGGCGTTATCAGCCTCGACGGCAACGACGTCACCCACATGCCGATGTATCGCCGCGCCCGGCTCGGCATCGGCTATCTGCCGCAGGAAGCCTCGATCTTTCGTGGCCTGAACGTCGAGGACAACATCCGCGCGGTGCTGGAAGCGGTGGAGCCCGACCGCAGGGCGCGCGAATTCAAGCTCGA
>REDO01000162.1 GCA_007693435.1 Salinarimonadaceae bacterium
ACCGCGTCTCGAGGATCCGCTCACGATGTTTCGCTCCCTCGCAGGGACGGCGCACTTGACGCGCCGCATTGCGCTTTCCTATGCCGGGACCGGCGGGGGAGGCAATCGCGCCCGCCCGAGCCCGGGGGCATCAGATGTCGCGCGCCGTTGCCGATCTTCTTTCCATTCTCGATCTCGAGCAGCTCGAGCGCAATCTATTCCGGGGTCGCAGCCCGCAAACCAGCTGGCAGCGCGTCTTCGGCGGTCAGGTGATCGGACAGGCGCTGGTCGCCGCCTGCCGCACGGTGGAGGGACGCCCGCCGCATTCGCTGCACGGGTATTTCCTGCGTCCCGGCTCGCCGCTCGTCCCGATCATCTACGAGGTCGACCGCATCCGCGACGGCCGCTCCTTCAGCACGCGGCGGGTCGTCGCCATCCAGAACGGGCAGGCGATCTTCTCCATGTCGGCTTCCTTTCAGATCGTGGAGAGCGGCTTCGACCACGCCTCGGTCATGCCCGACGTGCCCGGCCCCGAGGCGCTCGGCGCCCGCGCGGGCTTCGACGAGGACGCGCTGCAGGACATGCCCGAGGCGATCCGGCGCTATTTCGAGCGGGAGCGGCCGATCGACATCCGCCTCGTCGAAGCCGGCCGCTATCGCAGCGAGGCCGCGCGCGATCCGCGCTTCCATGTCTGGATCCGCACGACGGAGCGCCTCCCCGACGATCCGACGATCCATCATTGCGTGCTGGCCTACGCCTCCGACCTGACGCTGCTCGACACGACGATGATCGCGCATGGCCGCACGGTGTTCGAGCGCGCCATACAGGCGGCGAGCCTCGACCACGCATTGTGGATTCACCGGCCCTTCCGCGCCGACGAGTGGCTGCTCTTCGCGCAGGACAGCCCGAACGCCTCAGGGGCGCGCGGTTTCGCCCGGGGCGCCATCTACACGCGCGACGGCGTTCTGGTCGCATCGATGGCGCAGGAAGGGCTCGTCCGGCAGATCATTGATAGCGAATGAACCATCGTTGCAATTCAGACATGCATTTGCACAATAGCTAGGCAGAAGAGCCCGGTTTTTCTGTCCAATATTGCGGCGCCCTTCCGCGTTGCGCCTGATTTTCGCCGAATTCTCCATATCCGCCCTCGGTTCTGCCCGGTTGGCACGGCGCTTGTTTACGACGTTCGCCGAGGCCCGCCGGCGACGACGTCGGCGAGTCATCTCAACGCGCCGCCGCGCCATGGGGCCGGCGGCATCGTAAGGGGGCGGACCCATGAAAATCGTGATGGCCATCATCAAGCCGTTCAAGCTCGAGGAGGTGCGCGACGCGCTCACCGCCTTGGGCGTCCACGGCCTGACAGTGACCGAGGTGAAGGGATACGGGCGCCAGAAAGGGCACACCGAGATCTACCGCGGCGCGGAATACGCAGTGAGCTTCCTGCCCAAGATCAAGATCGAAGTGGCGGTCGGCGACGACCAGCTTGACGCGACGATCGACGCGATCTCGCAGGCTGCCCGCACCGGGCAGATCGGCGACGGCAAGATCTTCGTCTTTCCGCTTGAGAAAGCCGTGCGCATCCGCACCGGCGAAACCGATTCCGATGCGCTCTGATCGCCCGCGCGACGCCATCCCAGGAGTAAATGCAATGGTGCAACGTCTCACCCTTCGGACGGCTTCGACGGCCGCCGCCCTTCTACTGACGGCCACGGCCGCAATGGCCCAGGTCCCCGAGGCGGCCGAAGCAGCCGAAGCGGTCGAAGCGGCCGTCTCGACCGCGCTGCCCGCCGACGGCCAATTCGTCATGAACACGCTGCTCTTCCTGATGGGCGGTTTTCTCGTGATGTGGATGGCCGCAGGCTTCGCGATGCTCGAGGCGGGCATGGTCCGCTCCAAGAACGTCTCGATGCAGTGCCTGAAGAACATCTGCCTGTATTCGATCGCGGGCCTGGCCTATTGGGCCATCGGCTACAACCTGATGTATAACGGCGTCGACGGCGGCTTCTTCGGCGTTCCCGGCCCGGTCGATATCCCGGATCCGGCGACGGACAGCGGCGAATACGCGGTGGCCTCCGACTGGTTCTTCCAGATGGTGTTCTGCGCCACCACCGCCTCGATCGTCTCCGGCACGATCGCCGAACGCATGAAGCTCGGTTCGTTCCTCGTCTTCGTCGTCATCCTCACCGGCATCCTCTATCCGATCACCGGCGCCTGGCAGTGGGGCGAGGGCTGGCTCTACGAGATGGGCTTCTCCGATTTCGCCGGCTCGACGCTGGTGCACTCGGTCGGCGGCTGGGCGGCTCTCACCGGCGCGCTCATCGTCGGCGCGCGCAAGGGCAAGTACTCCGAGGACGGTCGCGTGAACGCGCTTCCCGGCTCCTCGATGCCGCTCGCCACGCTCGGCACCTTCATCCTCTGGCTCGGCTGGTTCGGCTTCAACGGCGGTTCGCAGCTCGCCATGGGCACGATCGAGGACGCCGCCTCCGTCGCCAAGATCTTCATGAACACCAACCTGGCCGCGGCCGGCGGCGTCATGGCGGCCGTCATCCTCTGCCAGATCATCTACAAGAAGGTCGACCTGACCATCGCGCTCAACGGCGCGCTCGCCGGCCTCGTGTCGATCACGGCCGAGCCGCTCGCTCCCTCGGCCGGGCTTTCGATCGCCATCGGCGCTGTCGGCGGCGCGATCGTGGTCTTCGCGGTGCCGCTGCTCGACAAGCTGAAGATCGACGACGTGGTCGGCGCGATCCCGGTCCACCTGCTGGCGGGAATCTGGGGCACGATGATCGTGCCGCTCTCGAACGGCGACGCCAGCTACGGCGTGCAGCTCGTGGGCATCGTCTCGATCGGCGCCTTCACGGTCGTGGCGTCCGGCATCGTCTGGCTGATCATCAAGGCCGTCATCGGTCTGCGCGTCAGCGACGAGGAGGAGACGCTGGGCCTCGACAAGGTCGAGGTCGGCGTGGAGGCCTATCCGGAGTTCAGCACCGGCGCCGGCCGCATCTGACGAAGCAGCCGGCTCCTGCGCCAACGCGACGCCGCGCCCTCCGGGGCGCGGCGTTTTTCGTTTCGAGCGCGCAATCGCCGTTTCGGCGATGACCGTTCCGGCGATGACCGTTTCAGCTTGTCCCGCGCTTCCGAAATTCCTAACGTCCGGATGGTTCGGTCGCCGACCGTCACGTTCCAGCCAAACCGGAGATGGCCGTCGATGTTGCGCATCGCTTTCACCACAATCGCCGCCTGCGCGGCGCTCGCCCTCGCCGCCCCGGCGCCGGGACAGGCCCAGAGCCGCGTCGTCAATGTCTATAACTGGTCGGATTACGTCGATCCGGAGATGCTCGCCGCCTTCACGGCCGAGACCGGCATCCGGGTGGTCTACGACACCTATGACACCAACGAGATCGTCGAGACGAAGCTGTATGCAGGCCGCTCGGGCTACGACATCGTCGTGCCCTCCGGCCCCTTCGTCGAGCGCCTCGTGCAGGCTGGCATTTTCGCCCCGCTCGACACCTCCAGGCTGCCGAATCTCGAGCATATCTGGCCCGCCGTGGCCGAGCGCACGGCGGTCTACGATCCCGGCAACGTCCATTCCGTCAACTACATGTGGGGGACGACCGGCATCGGGATCAATGTGGAGATGGTCCGCGCCCGCCTCGGCGACGCGCCGCTCGACACCTGGTCCCTGCTGTTCGATCCGGAGATCGCGGCGAAGCTCGCCGATTGCGGGATTCACGTGCTCGACGCCGTCGACGACATGTTCCCGACGGCGCTCAATTATCTCGGCCTCGATCCCAATTCCCGCGATGCCGACGATCTCGCGAAGGCTGCCGAATTGCTCGCCGGCGTGACCCCGCACGTGCGCCGTTTCCACTCGTCGGAATACATCAACGCGCTCGCCAATGGCGATATCTGCCTCGCAGTCGGATATTCGGGCGACGTTCTGCAGGCGCGCGACCGCGCCGCGGAGGCCGGCTCGGGCGTCGAGATCGCCTATCTCATCCCACAGGAAGGGGCGCTGATGTGGTTCGATTCCTTCGCGATCCCGGCCGACGCTCCGAATATCGAAGAGGCGCACGCCTTCATCGACTTCATGTTGCGCCCCGAGGTCGCCGCCGCCAACACAAACTACGTCGCCTACGCCTCGGGCAATCTCGCAGCGAAGGAATTCGTCGATCCCGAGATCC
This sequence comes from Salinarimonadaceae bacterium, assembly GCA_007693435.1. Lineage (GTDB taxonomy): Bacteria > Pseudomonadota > Alphaproteobacteria > Rhizobiales > Beijerinckiaceae > Saliniramus. Next base: position 4,164 of record REDO01000162.1, read on the forward strand.
TCGCCGATCCGGGCGTGTATCCGAGCGACGAAACCATGGCGCGGCTGTTCACCAACACGGCCTATGACGAACGCACGCAAAGGGTCGTGACCCGCCACTGGACGCGGATCAAGACCGGTCGCTGACCTGGCGACGCGGACCGGCGTCCTTTCGCCGCAATCGCCCCCATCATGGCCCCCATGGTGGGGGTTCGCCTTTCAGCCCCGCCCTTTTCGCAATCCGCGCCCCGCTTCTCCACGCGACGGCGCCGACAGACGGATGACGCAGCATGCGCCACGCCCTCCTTCTTATCGTGGCCCTCGCCCTTCCGATCCCCGCCTCCCTCGCAGGGCCAGCCGCCGCGCAGAGCCAGCCCGCTCTGATCTCCGTCGCGGGCGAGGGCGAGATCGAGCGAGCGCCCGATTTCGCCAGCATCCACGTCTCGGTCTCGAGCGCGGCCGACACGGTCGGCGAGGCGGTCGAGGCGAACAACGCCGCGACGGAGCGCGCGCTGGCCCATTTCACCGAACGCGGAATCGCCCGCGATGACATCCAGACGGTGCAGTTCCAGGTCTACGAAACGCCCGAGCGCCGAAATCCCGATGGCTCCATCGTCGCCCGCCCGGCCTTCACCGCAAACCACCAGCTGCGCGTCGTCACCCGCGACGTCGAGGGCGTTGGGAGGCTCGCAGGCGATATTCTGGCGCTCGAGACCATGACGTTCCAGTCGATTTCGTGGGGGCTGGACCGCTCCGAGGAGGCCCAGGACGAAGCGCGTCGGCGCGCGGTGGCCGACGCCCGCAGGCAGGCGGAAGTCCTGAGCCAGGCGGCCGGGGTGACGCTCGGTCCGATCGCACGGATCGCCGACGCCGCCATATCGCCGGGCCTGCGCTCCGAAATGGACGCAATGCCGATGATGCGCATGAGCGCGGCCGCCTCGGCGGCGCCGATCGTGCCGCCCGCTTTCGTGCGCTATGGCGCGAGCGTGCGCATCGACTGGGAAATCACGCGCTGAGACGCGGTCGGGAGCTTGTGGGGAAACATGACGCGACCCGGTCAAGTCCGGGCCGCGTTCGCTTTTTCAGGGGCGATGATCAACCGCTCAGAGCGGCGGCGCCCGCCCGCGCAGCGCTCCCATCAGCGCGGAGATAAGAAACAGCGCGATTGCGACGAAGAAGATAATTTGCGCGATGTTGACCGCGGCCCCCGCGATTCCGCCAAAACCGAAAATCGCCGCGATGATCGCAACAACAAGAAAGGTCAGGGCCCATCCAAGCATGACGATGTTCTCCCTTAGGATGTTGATCGTTTCTCGATTTCGCCGGGAAAAACGTCGCAAGGGAGCAATCGTTCCGCCCAATTGATTCCGTTTTCAGAGCATGAACGAGTCGATCATTTAAACGGACGATCGAGTATTGGAACTTTCCTGAAAAGTGCACGTTGTCTGGTCGAATGCACCGCGGCCGCCATCATCGGGCGGCCAGCAGAGGAGGCGTCAATGACCAACCAAGCTCTCGTCCGCGCCGCCGGCCTTTTTCTCGCGACAGCCCTGATATTCGGCGCCGTTGCGCTCAGCGCGGATTCGGTTCTCGCACAGGCTGTCGCCGTGGCATTTCTGTCGCTGGCCGGCCTTGTCCGCATTCTCGCTGCATCCGTCGATACGCCCTCCGACGCTCCCGTCCGTGCGCGTCGTTGAGGCTGGGTCGAATCGGCCCGCGCCCCGTCACGGTCGATCCGGGTCTCTCGGCCCGACAGCGGGTTCGTCTTCAGGTTCCGCGCGCGGGCTGAGGTCAGAGACGGCGGCGCTCGTCGCCGGCATGTTGACGAATCCGCCCGCCGATTTAGGCCTGTCCCTTTTGAAGATTCGCGCCAGAACGAACCCGAACAGCGCGAGCGCTATCGTTCCACAATAGTAGAACAATCCCTGCGGCCCGACGGCCTCCATCAGGAACGTCGCCGGCGCGGGTCCGATCATGCTCCCGAAAGCCCAGCAGACGAGCAGGCTCGAAATCGCCGGGACAATCTGGTCCGGCTCCACCAGATCGCAGGCATGCGCAACGCAGACCGCGTAGACGCATAAGGCCATGCCGCCCCAGAAGCCGAAGGCGAGCAACAGAATCGTCGGATTCGTCCCGGCGCTCGCCCAGACGACCGCCCCGCAGGCGAGCGCCGTGCCCGCGGCGAGCCCGGCGATGACCTTGCGTCGGTCGGTCATGTCCGAGAGCCAGCCGAGCGGCCACTGGAAGAGCAGGCTTCCCGCCTGCACGGCCAGCACAAGAAGCGCGGCGGCTTCGGGGGCGAGCCCGAGACGCACGCCGTAGACCGGCGTGATCGCGATGACGGCGCCGTTCATCAGCCCGACCGCAAAGGCGCCGACGATGGCCGATGGCGCGATCCGGAACAGCTGCGGCACGATGATGCGCACGGAGCGCGGGGCGCGGGGCTCTTCGGAGATCGTCGCCGAGACCGGCAGGAGCGAAAGGCACATCAGCGCCGCGACCAGCATGAACAGGCCGTCCCGCTCGATCGACCCGAGCCCGATCGCGAGCGGCGAGAGCATCAGGGCGATCTTGGTGCATATCATGTAGAGCGACACCACGCGCCCGCGGTTTCCCGTCGTCGCGCGCGCGCTGACCCAGCCGTCGATGATCGTGAACAAACCGGCCAGCGCGAGCCCGGAAAGGATGCGCAGAACGATCCATTCCCACAGGGCCTCCGCGCGGGTGAAGGAGAGGACGACCACGCAGGCGATCGCCGCCATGCTCGAGAAGGCGCGGATATACCCGACATGCCGCACGAGCGCCGGCGCGGCGAGGCAGCCGACGGCGAAGCCGAGCCCGTAGGCGGACGCGACCCAGCCGATTCCGGAGATCGGTATGGCTGCGGCCTCCATGCGAAGGGGCAGCAGGATCTGCAACAGCCCGTTGGCGACCTGGATCAGGGTCGCGCCGGCGGTGATCGTCCAGATCAGCCCGAAGGACGCAAGGACGCCGGAATGCCGCATGTGAAACTCTCGAAGGCGCCGGTCGGCGAGGGGGCGCCCCAACGCCCGGGCCGATGCGGCCCGCCCGGCGAGTTTGGCGCGCGTCGCCGCTCATATCCAGCGAAGAAAAGGTGGAATTTTCGGCTCTCACGGTTGCGCGGAGTGTGGGCGAGCGGTCGTGCGCGAAAAATACCGGATTTCGCGATTGACGCCGGAGCGCCGCGCGCCTAGAAGCACGCCTCGTCGCCGGCCGCAGCGCCGGAGGCCGTTTCGGTGGAGGAAATCTTCGGAGATTCCGAATATTTCACTTGACCGAATCGATGCGGGGGCGTAGACGAGCGCTCCCGTCGCCGGGGCTCCTCAGGGAGCGGCGGCGAGTTGACGGAACGCCCGGTGGGCCGGGCTGTCTTGCTCTTTGACATTGTAGTTTGGAAGAAGGAGAGACGTGGTCGGCGTTGTCCTT
>REDO01000139.1 GCA_007693435.1 Salinarimonadaceae bacterium
CGGCGTTATCAGGCCGGCGGAACCGGACTCGGCGACGTGCTGGCGCGCGTTCCCGAGCCCGTGAATACGGCGCGCGCGGCGGAGCGGTGCGACGAGTCGCTCTACACCTTCTGGCATCAGGCCAGCAGGAGCTGCAGGACGCTGACCCTTGCGGAGGAGCCCGCCGCCAAGTTCAACACCCAGTACCGGTCAGGCGGCGCAGGCGTCCATGTCTATGATTTCCCCCAGCGTCCCGCCAACGGCGCGATCTTGACGCTGCGCCGCGATTTCTTGCGAATTCCGGACCGCATCGTGGTCAGTTTCATCACCGGCGGGCGGGAACGACGCGTGCTCGACACCGGTATGGTCAGCTTCACGGGCGCCCATTCACTCCCCCCCTTTTCAGGCGACAGCGTCCGCGTGGTCGTCACCGGCGGCGGCGACGGCACCGCCTGGAACTTCACTCTGGCGAACTGACCAGGAGCGCAAACCGTGGCGGATTTTTTTGCGGCCCCCCTCTGCAAGGCGCGTGTCGCCATCCATGCGGTTCTGTTCGCCGGCTCCCTGCTGTGCTCGGCAGTCGCTTACTCTCAAGCGGGCCTTCCGCCGGAGGTGCAGCGCGATCTCATCGTCGCCGCGCTGGAACGGGCGCTCGACAGCGACAACTACGAGGAAGCGCTGCGCCAGATAGACCGCCTGCGGGCGATCGTGCCCGATGAAACGAAGGGCGAACTCCTGTTCTTCGAGGCGTTCGCCGCGGTGGAGACCGAGGATTTCGCGCGTGCGGAGGAAGCGCTCAACGCATTTCTCGTCAATCCCGGCAACACATCGCCGCGCTACAATGCGGCTTTGCAGCTCATGCTCGATATGGAAGAGATTCGCCAGGAAGCGGAGGAACAGGCGATAGGTCCGCTCCGGCGAGGTTGCGAGGGCGGCAACGCCAGAGACTGCGCGGCATTGGGCTGGCGCTACGACGGCGGACTCGAAGGCGTGCCGCAGAATGCGGAACGCGCCGCCTTCTATTATCGGGAGGGCTGCGAGAAGGGCCACGCGGTCGGATGCAGCAATCTGGGCATCATGTACGAAAACGGGAACGGCATAGCGAGAAACTTCAACCAGGCCATGACTTTTTTCAAACGCAGCTGCGACTTGGGCTACGGGCGCGGCTGCGGTCTGGCTGGTCGGCAATATCAGACTGGAACTGGCAGAACGGTCGATCTCGTGACCGCGGCGCGCTATTACCGCGAGGGCTGCACAAGAGGCGACTCACGGAGCTGCGATCAGCGCGACTTGCTGCCGCGGGAGGCTAGGGAAACGTCCCGCGCGGTTTCTGTGCCGGCCAGCCAGTGCCTCATCGTTGTCGCCTCGCGCCGGAACCGCGAGGAAGTCGACGAGTTCATCGACACGATGCCGATCAACCTGCGACCGTCCATCCGTCTGTTCGAAGCGTCCAACGGGTGGCTCGCCATCAGCATCGGCGCGGTTTCCCGCGATCAGGCGAAGGAGCGCATCGACCGCGAAATCGCGGGAAACCGGATCCCCGACGATAGTTTCTGCGCGAATCCCGAGCGTTTTCCCCGCGAAATCGTGGACTGAACGCCTAATTCAACCCCGCGATCATCTCCTCGCGCAGCCGCACCGCCGGGCGCGTCTGGTCGAGCGATACGTCGTCCATGCCGATCGGCTTGCCGGCCATGACAGCGCGCGACAGCATCACGCCGTGCGCGAGCCCGATGGGCAAGAGGCGCTCCCGGCTGCTGCGCGACGCGGGAACGAGGCGGCCGTAGACCGTGTAGCCGCCCTCGCCGTCGAGGGTTTCGCCCGCCGCAAGGTCGCGCTTGGCGACGGCCGCGACGTCGCCGCGCCATTCGCGCGTCGCGCCGGTCGGCTCGCCGCGAAGGGCCGCGCTCAGGATCGAGACGGAAAGCTCCATGCCGATCAGATGGAAAGGCTTGTACATGGCGGCGTACCGCCCGGTCGCGTCGGTCGGGAGGCCGTACTGGCGGAAGCAGGCGGCGGCGTAGTCATTCGGCGCCTTGATGACGACGTAGACGCCCCAGCGCAGATCGCGAAACACCGGCCTTCCGTCACGCTCCAGAGAGGAGACGACCTCGACCATGCCCTCGCGCTCGAGGCTCCCGCCCGCTTCGCGCGGGCGCAGCACATGCGCCAGATCGTCGACGCCGCAGGGCGGGAAGCCGAGCCCGTCATGGGGAACGTCGAGGCCGCAGGCATTGGCGATCGCCGCCATTTCGAGCGCGGATTTCGTGCCGTCGAGAAACGAGTTGAACATCTGCGGATTCATGCCCGCCGCCTTCGCCTCCTCGGGAGTGAGGCCGTAATGGCGCCAGACGTCGTCGGGCGTCACCTTGTGATAAAGCGGCAGATACTTGGTGCCCTTGCCGGCCGCCGTGACGGAGAAGCCGGTCGCGCGCGCCCAGTCGACGAGTTCGGCGACCAGCGCCGGCTGGTCGCCATAGGCCATCGAATAGACGACCCCGCGCTCGCGCGCCTTCGCGGCGAGGACCGGCCCGGCGAGGACATCGGCCTCGACATTCACCATGACGACGTGCAGGCCCGCCTCGATCGCGGCGAGCGCATGGGCGATGCCGGCCTCGGGATTGCCCGTAGCCTCGACGACCACTTCGAGCCCTGCGGAATTCGCGATCGCGGCCGCGTCTCCGGTGAATGTGGTCCGCGCGATACGTTCGGCGTCCCAGCCGACCTCCCGGCATGCGTCTCTCGCCCGGTGCGGGTCCAGATCGACGATGACGGGGACCTCGAGCCCCGCGATGGTGGGAACCTGCGAAAGGAACATCGAGCCGAACTTGCCCGCGCCGACGAGCGCGACCCGAACCGGACGCCCCGCTTCGGCGCGCGCTTTCCCCAATGATGCGAGATTCAATTCCGGCCCCCGATGCGACTGAGCGACGACGCAGGTTCCCTTTCGTCATGGGCCGAGTCAATCGCCGTCCGGCGACTGCGCGCTGGCGTTCAAAGCGGCCAGACGATCAACAGGAGCGGGATGCTCACCGCGACGACCAGCATCTCGAGCGGCAGGCCGAGCCTCCAGTAATCGCCGAAACCGAAGCCGCCGGGGCCGAGGATCAGGGTGTTGTTCTGGTGTCCGATGGGGGTGAGAAAGGCGCAGGAGGCGCCGATCGCCACCGCCATGAGGAAGCTGTCGGGATTGACGCCGAGCGTGGCCGCGACGCCGATGACGATGGGGCAGAGAACCGCGGCTGTCGCGGCGTTGTTCATGACGTCCGACAGGAACATCGTGGTGACGAGCACGACCGCGAGCGCCGCGACCGGATTGCCCTGCGCGACCGTCTCGACCAGAAACCGCGCCATCAGATCCGCCGTCCCCGTTGCCTGCATCGCGCCGGCAACGGGGATCAACGCCGCCAGCAGCACGATCACCGGCCAGTCGATCGTGGTGTAGACCTGTCGTGGCGGCACTGTGCGCAACAGCATCGAGACGACCACCCCGAGCGCGAAGGCCGCTGCAGCTGGCAACAATCCCAGCGTCACGGTTCCGATCGCTCCCAGCATGATTGCGCCCGCGATAATCGCCATCCACTTATCGGGGATGCGCAGCTCGCGCTCGCCCAGCGGCACGCAACCGGCGTCGTTGATGAAGTCCGCCATCACCTCGACCGGTCCCTGCATCAGGAGCAGATCTCCCGATCTCAGTTTGAGCGTGCGCAGCCGGGTCCTTGGCGGACGCCCTTCGCGCGAGACGGCGAGCAGGTTCAGACCGTAACGCGTGCGCAGCCTCAGATCGGTGGCGGAACGCCCGACGATGGTGGAGCCCGGCAGCACGGCCAGTTCACGCAGGACGATGTCCTCGTCGCGCTTCTGGTCGTCTTTCTTGGCGACTTTCTTGCCGACTTTCTTGCCGTCTTGCCGGGCCTTGGCGGTCCTTTGCGCAGCCGCGACGGGTTTCGAAGGCTTTTTCACTTCCTCCTCTTCCTTTTCCAAGGACGGCCCCTGCTCCTCCAGCTTGATGCCGAAGACCGCCAGCGCCTTGGCGAGCGTTTCGACATCGGCTTCCAGCACCAGAATATCTCCCGCGCGAATGCGTCTGCCGCCATGGGGCGCCGTCATGCGCACTTCATTGCGCACCAATCCGACGATCTGGGCGTCGCTGACTTCGATTTCGCGCTCGAAATCTCGCAGGGACAATCCGATCGCCTTGCTGTCCTCCGGCACGCGCACTTCGGTCAGGTAGGCTCCCGTATCGAAAGCCCCGTCGGCGGACGCCTTTCGCGCCGGCACGAGACGCCAGCCGACGAGCGCCACGAAGGCCAGGCCGGCGATCGCCACGGCGAGGCCCACGGGGGCGAAGTCGAACATGGCGAAATGCCCCAACCCCGCTTGCGCGCGAAAGCCGGAGACGATCAGGTTGGGCGGGGTGCCGATCAGAGTCGTCATGCCCCCCAGAATGGTGCCGAAGGCGAGCGGCATCAGCACCTGCCCGGGCGTCAGATCGAGCCGCCGGGAGATCTGCATGGCGACCGGCATCAGAAGCGCCATCGCCCCGACATTGTTCATGAACCCCGACAGCACCGCGCCGAGCCCCATCAGCGCGGCCATGCTGGTCAGCCGTCCGGCCTCGCGCGGCAGGACGGATCGCGCCAGCCAGTCCACCGCGCCCGTGTTCTGCAGCCCCTGGCTCAGGACAAGCACGCCGGCGACCGTGATCACCGCCGGATGGCCGAAACCCGCGAAGGCGTCGGCGGCGGGAACCAGCCCGGCGACGACGCAGGCCATCAAGGCCGTCAGCGCCACGACGTCATGCCGAAACCGCCCCCAGAGGAACAGCGCCATCGTGGCGACGAGGATGGCGACTATGAGAAACTGGGGCGTGGTCATGGACGGGCTCTCACGATGGGGCTGGTGCGACAAGATCAGAACAGGGCCGCTCGATCGAGACCGATTTTCGGGCAAAGCGCTCGGATGACGATCGATGCGGCGAGCGTCGCAACAAACTCCAACAACGTTTCGTGTCGACGACGAATCGGACGCATGGGCGCTCCTCCATCCGCCGGAACCCTGTCCGACTTTGAGGGCGGCCTAATGGCGTGCGCGGAGTTCGAAAGCCATTTTTCCCGGCGCCGCAGGGAGGCGGCGCCGGGAGATCGGAGGATCAGCGAGGCTCGTTCATCAAGCCGCGCACGACGGCGTAGCAAGCCGCCAATAGAACCAGCGTAAACGGCAGGCCGGTGGACACCGCCATCGCCTGCAACGCGGCCAGACCACCGCCCAGCAGAAGCGCAACGGCGACGGCGCCTTCGAAACTCGCCCAGAACACGCGCTGAATCACGGGCGCATTGGTCTTGCCGCCCGCCGCGATCGTGTCGATCACGAGACTGCCAGAATCCGAGGAGGTGATGAAGAAGACCACCACCAGCACGATTCCGATGAAGGAAGTGATCGCCGTCAGCGGCAACTGCGTCAGCATCTGGAACAGCTTCAGCTCCAACGCCGCATCCTGCACGGCCGTGTAGCCCTCGTTCACCACCTGACTGATGGCCGTGCCGCCCATCGCCGTCATCCAAAGCACCGACAGGAGCGTCGGCACGATCAGCACCGCGATCAGAAATTCGCGCACAGTCCGGCCACGACTGACGCGGGCGATAAACATTCCGACGAAAGGCGACCAGCTGATCCACCAGGCCCAGTAGAAAGCCGTCCACCCTTGCGCGAAATTCGCGTCATCGCGCCCGAAGGGCATGGACAACGCGGGAAGATGCCTCCCGTAGGCCAGCAGATTGTCGAAAAAGCCGGTCAGGATCGCCATCGTCGGCCCGGCGATGACGATGAAAAGCAGAAGCAGCCCCGCAAGGCCCATGTTGACTTCGGACAGAACCTTGACGCCGCCTTCGAGGCCGCGAAGGATCGAACCGATGGCGACCAGCGTAATCGCGATGATCAGCAGGATCATCACCGAATTCCCGGTGCCAAGACCGAAAAGGAAGTTGAGACCGGCCGCGGCCTGCTGCGCGCCGATCCCCAGCGACGTGGCCAGACCGAACACCGTGGCGAACACCGCCAGAATATCGACGATGTGGCCGGGCCAGCCCCAAATGCGCTCGCCGAAGATCGGATAGAAGGCCGAACGCAAGGAAAGCGGCAGGCCCTTATTGTAGCTGAAAAGCGCCAGCGCCAGGGCGACCACGGCGTAGATCGCCCAGGGGTGCAGGCCCCAATGGAAAATCGTGGCCGCCATGCCGAGACGCCGGGATTCGATCTCGTCGCCCCCGGCCCCGCCCAGCGGAGCCCAGTCGGTGCGCGCACCGTCTTCGCCGACCGAGACGCCGCCATAGGCCGCCGAATAGTGGGACATCGGCTCGGACACGCCGAAGAACATCAATCCGATGCCCATTCCGGCGGCGAACAGCATCGAGAACCAGCCGACATAGCCGAAATCAGGCGTCGCCTCCGGCCCGCCCAGACGCACCTTGCCGAGAGGCGAGACGATCAGCCCGAAACAGACGAGCACGAAAATGTTGCCCGACAGCAGAAAGAACCAGTCTAGATTGCTGGTCAGAAAATCGCGCAAACCCACGAACATAGGTTCGACGTCATTCTGGAAAGCCAGCGTCAGGAAGGTGAACAGCATGATGCCGATCGCGGAGACCGAAAACACCACTTTGTGGATGTCAAGTTCCAGCGCGACGCTGCCGCTGAAATTATCCTGCCCGATGTCGTAATCGGTTTCGATAATTTCAGTTTCGCCCTCGGGCTCGGGAATCGCCTCGACCTCCGGCTCTGCTTCTTGAGGGTCATTTTGATCTACATTCATTTTGTACTCCCCGCCCCTAGATCGTAAAACTCACTACTCTCAATGGATCAGCGTATGATGAAAACAGACACATCCGCATGCTCTGCGACATATCCGCCATGCGACGGCAGAAGCCAATCCAACATGCGCGGCTGGTGACTTGCCATCACAACCAGATCGGCGCCTGTGTCCTTTACGGCTTGGAGAATCAACTTGTTGATTTCAACCGCGGGATCGACACTTACGACCGGCAAGGCCTCGACGGAAACGCCGTGGGTTTCGGCTTGGCTTGCAGCGAATGATCGGAGTTTGTCGGCGAATTCCCCGGGATTGCGCGCAACGGCTCCCGGGGTTTCTTCCGTCACACCCATATAGACGATGGTCGCGCCATGTCGCAGGGCTTCCGCAGCGGCGACAGTCAACGCCTTCTGAAGCCTGTCGAGATGCCCGAGATCCACCGGCGCCAGGATCTTCTTGAACATTTTACATCCTCTGCTTGCTGCTTGTGGATTTCCGCCCGGACGAGCGCCGGGCATGCGAAGCGCGGAGCGCGTTCAGCGGCATGGTCCGGAGCGCCTTCCGACATGACGTCGCGCGATCGGGCGCTATGACCTGTCGGCATGTTTCATCACTTCTCCGCGAACCGGCATTCATAAAAGACGGAATGACGCTCTAG